>CAZNHE010000008.1:10669-71474 GCA_964572735.1 uncultured Chitinophagales bacterium
AGGTTGAAGGTTGTGGGTTATTAATTGAGAAAAATAATCCGGCACAGGGTTGACGAATGATATATCATAAATCCTTTCCTCCGCTGATTAGCTTCCACGACTATGAAAAAGGATATACATCATTTTGATGTCATCATACCAACTTATAACAATCGTAAAGAATTAGCGGAATGCCTGGCATCCCTCGAAAAACAAACCTTCCGGTCTTTTTATGTATACGTGTGTGTGGACGGTTCGACCGACGACACTCTTGCATGGCTGGAGCGGCAATCCTGCCGTTTTGATTTTGAGGTTCTTCAACATACAGATCATGCCAACCACGGCCGTCCGGCAACCCGCAATCTTGCGCTGAGGAGAGTTAAAGCCCCGTTTGTGGTCATGTTGGATTCGGATGTGGCTGCCGCCCCGGACTTTTTGGAAGCTCACCGGCAATTTCTGGATAAATGGGGTGATATTTCGGTGGGAGATATTCGCTTTACCAATACCGGCGATAACATCTGGGCGCGGTACCTGCAACAGAGGGGGAAACATCGTTTCGATCATGAAGACGTCATGCCTCCTACTTATTTTACAACAGGAAACGTGGCATTTCCCGCCGACGTTATTCCCCAGGCAGGGTTGATGGATGAGAATATCACATGTTATGGAGGAGAAGATACCGATTTCGGAATCCGTCTGGTTCATCACACCGGGAAGTCGTGCCGGTATAATAAGAAAGCTGTGGTGTATTCTGTGATGGACAAATCCCTGGAAACGGGATTGTCTCAATTGGAAGAGTTCGGAGGGCAGGTTCTTCCCTACCTGGTAAAAAAATATGAGTCGATCCCGGATCCACCGTCTATTTTTAAGGTCCATCTTGCCGGAAAGAAATGGCTGTGCTCTCCGGTATGGGCTTTTATGAGCCGCATATTAATGTATCTTCCATTTACATTTGCCAAATTCGGCATTCATTACCTTGTTTTTTATCACGTGGCATTGGGTTATAAAAAAGGAAGTGGCGCGGCGCATACATCATAACGATCTGGCGGGTAAGAACTACGATCATGTCCTGATTACCATGGGTGCGGTAGAGCATGATGCCCGATCGCTGAACGTCGTTCGTACTTTGCAAAACGAATATTCCGATCTCCTCCTGATCGGCCTGTTTACCCCGAAATGGCAGGTGTCCTGCAAAGACATCGACGCAGATGTTTTGCTGATGGACGATTATAAATACACTCCGATGTATAAATTATGGACCGGATTTTATCGCTGGCTCAATACATTCCGATATAGGCTGAAGGGCGGATCCTTTTGGGCGATGGATTTGTACGGTCTGCCCTTTGCCGTCCGTATGGGCAGGCGAACCGGGGGCCGGAGCCTGTATGATTCCCGGGAAGTTTATTCCGCATTGGGGGAAGCGGCCGGTCATCCTGTCAAGCAAAAGATAATCAGCTTTGTTGAGCGGCGTTATATAAGGAGGGTGAATAAGGTATTTACTTCCGGAGAGCTGGATTCGGGGCATCTTGCCGAAATCTATCATATCCCCATGCCACCGGTTGTGATGAACCTGCCCCGCTATCGGCCGCCGGAATCGTCCGTTCGTCTCAGAGAGGCATTTGATATCGCCAGCGACAAAAAGATCATGATCTACCAGGGAGTGCTGCATCCGGGCAGGGGGTTGCTGCATGCAGTGAAGATTCTGCCGGCCGTCCCAGAGCTGGTCTTATGTATGCTGGGGACCGGAGAATCATTTAGCCGGCAATTATCCGACGCTGCTTTACAAAGCGGGGTGACCGACCGGGTTTACTTTCATCCTCCGGTTCCTTATAGTGAGCTTCATGAATGGACGTCATCAGCCGATGTAGGACTTTGCTTTATTGAGCCGCTCTCACTTAGCCTGAAGTATGCACTTCCGAACAAATTGTTCGAATATGCTATGGCGGGCGTTCCCTCGGTGGTGAGTGATTTGCCGCAGATGACCCCTTACATCGAAAAATACGGGTGCGGAGTCAGTCTGCCCGCAGACAGCGGTGAGCAACCATTCGCCCGGGCAGTGGCGGAGCTTTTGAAACCGGAGGTTTACTCACGGATGAAGCGGAACGCGCTTGCTATGGGCAGAGAAGTAAACTGGGAGCGGCAGCAGAATATTATTTATCATCTGGCGGAACATAAAAACGACCGATAGGAAGCATGCCGGGCGAAACGGCGGCGAAATGGACTTTTTTTTCATCCGGGAATCGCTTATCCTGCATTTAGACTTGCCTGATAATGGACGACAATTATGTTGCGCTGAAATAGTTCTTCAGACGTGACGTGAAAATTCATTGATAGCAGAACCTCCACAAGCAACGTACCAGGACGAGCGACGGCCTAACTGTTTACTATGATTTATTTATTATCTCTGAAGCCTCTTATTGATTGCCGGAAGCAATGATCGATTTCATAAAAGCATTGATGCAGCGGCGGGGCCGTTCGATTACGGTAGTAATACTGGATGAGGAACAGGCCGGCGGCCCTAAAAGCTACACCTTATTGCCGTCGCAGTTGATCCCCCTGGTCGCCGTGACGGCGTTCCTGCTTGTGGCACTGACCTGGCTTTTACTGGTATTCACTCCTTTGGGGGTGCTCGTGTATAATCGTAAAGATCACCAATTACGTGAGGGCATCTATAATTTGGGCCGAAAAGTAGTGGCCCTGGACGATTCTCTGGAAATCCGGGCACGGCAGCTTAGGGATATCAAAAGCGTCATTATTGGAGAGAAAGATACCACGTTTCCGCAACAGGCAATTGCGCCGTTGCCGGAAGCCGGTGCCATTCAGACAAAAAAAAATTCCGTTCTCCCGGTGCTGCAGACAAGCGACGAAACCACCAATGTGTTTGATAAACGAAACCTTATTTATGGGAATATATTAACGAGTATCCCTGTATTTCCAACGGAAATGCCGGTAGACGGAATGGTAACACGAGGCTTTGAACCTGCGGAAGGACATTATGGCATAGATATTGCTACCAGGGAAGGAGAAGTAATCCATGCTGTAGCAGACGGAGTCGTGATGAATACGATTTGGTCGATCAATTACGGTTACGTGATTTACGTTCAGCATGGCGGCGGATACGTAACCATTTATAAACATTGCCTTGATCTGGGAAAACAGGAAGGAGATGTGGTTTTGAAAGGAGATGTGCTGGCAAGAGTCGGCAAAACAGGAATACTGACTTCGGGTCCGCATGTCCATATGGAGCTGTGGCACAATGGAATAGCACTGGACCCGGCAAAATATCTGATAACTAAATAACCCCATAATACGCTCTTATGTTTAACGAATCGAAATCAACAACCAAACCCCAAACACCCGTGACTACCGATAAAACACAACCCGCAATAAACATGATTAGTCCGGGGACTGTTATTAACGGTTCCCTGTCGACAAAGAATGACGTCCGTATCTCTGGCAGAGTGGACGGCGAAGTCCAGGCGGACGGCAAGGTGATTCTTGCCAACGATGGATATGTTAACGGAAATATAAACGCCGGAGAAGCCGATGTTGCCGGAACGGTGGAAGGAGAATTGAACATCAGTGACCGGCTGCTTCTGCGCCAGACCGCCCGCATCAAGGGCGATATTCAAACCAAAATATTGTTGGTTGAAGAAGGTGCCGTCTTTGAAGGAGCCTGCCGTATGGAAGGTTTTCCTGTCAAACAAAACGAGTTCTCGAAAAACAGTGATTTCACCAAGAATGAACTGCCGAAGACCGACTTTTCCAAGAACGACAGCGGAAAGAACGGCAACGGCAATAAGTTTTCTTCCGCTGAAGTGAAACCATACCAAAGTAAATTGCAGGATACCAAGTCGATTTGATGGGTATCACCGGATAACCGGATTGTGCTCAACCCCGAAAATCTCCGCAAATATTCCAGCTATATCAGTCTCGGCTCCGAAATTGTAGCGGCTCTGATCATTCCGTCACTGGCAGGGATCTACCTCGATAAACACGCCGACACCGGTCCCTGGGGCGTACTGATTGGAACGATTGTGGGTTTTTTGGGGGTCTTTGGCATCATATACCGGGTTTTATACCGTACACATTCTCAAAATCCGGAGAAACGGAAGAGAAATGAACAAGAATGACACCTTCCGTTCGTTTGTACGATGGATCCTGGGGATCGATGCTTTTTCTGTGATAGTGAGCCTCGCGCTTGCATGGAACGGCTATGGATTATCCGTATTTGCGGGCGTACTCGTCGCAATGGGCCTGACAACGGCTAACGTACTGGCAGGCTACTGGGTGATCGTCCGGACAAAGGAAGAGACTATGGCCGGCTTCATGAAGAGGGCCTTCAGTGCTATGGTAGTGCGAATGGTACTGTTGCTGGGATTCATCGTATTCTTTCTGCTGAAGACGAAAATCGATCAGAACAGTTTCATAATTAGTTTATTTATTTTCTATATTTGCAAATCTGTAATTGAGATTATTTTCATCAAAAAACAAAGATCAGAGCCACAGCCACAGCGTTAGCACAAGTTCGGATTAATGACACTGACCATAAAGCGTGTTTTACTTACTCTTATATTACTTACGATTGCGGCACAATTTGCTTTTGCAATGGAAGGCTCCAATGCTTCCGGAGCGCAAAAGAAAGGCAAAATCGACCTCATCGATCATGTACTGGACCACTATTATTTAGATTTCGAACCGGCCGGCAAAATAGCACTTCCGAGGATATTGTGGGATAACGGCTCACTCCATATTTATTCAAGTACTCTTGCAGCCATTAACAGCGGCGACGGATACACGGACAAATATTATACGGAAGCGGGGCATAAACCTCAGAAAATAGCAGGAAAAATACAGCCGGTAACTTATAAGATCGTACACCAGGACGGCTCCCCTGTTGACATCGATTTCTCCCTGACCTCGCACATAGTTTTTTTCCTTCTCAGCGGTTTCATCACTCTGTTTGCCATTCTTTTCCTCAATAAACGCTACAAAAGAGGGATTGGAGTGAAGACGGCCCCAAAAGGCGGCTTTCAAAATATGATTGAAATGCTGGTGATCTTTATCAGGGATGATGTTTCCCTTCCCAACATCGGTCCTGAAAAATACATGAGATATACCCCTTATTTGCTGACAGCCTTTTTCATGATCCTGATCATGAATCTGTTCAACATCATACCCTGGGCCGCCCCGGCAACGGCGGATATTACGGTTACCGCAGCGTTAGCCGTAACCACTTTTCTTATCACCGAATTTTCGAGTAACAGACATTACTGGAAAGAAATATTCGTTTACCCCGGTATTCCCATCTATATCAAGCCGATCATCGTGCCCATTGAGTTCATGGGAATATTCACCAAACCCTTTGCACTGTGCATCCGTCTTTTCGCCAATATGGTTTCAGGGAAAATGCTCATACTGAGCGTGATCAGCCTGATATTCGTCTTCAATGTAACCTATGGCGGAGGAGTCGCGTACGGAACTTCATGGATCTGGGTTTTAATGACGGTCTTTGTATTCGGGATTAAGTTTCTGGTTGCCTTTATTCAGGCGTACGTCTTTGTTATGCTTTCGGCGCTTTTCATTGGCATGGCAGTTGCCAGACCTGAACCCGAAGGCATCGCATAATTACCGAAGTGCCCGGGCACATCAAAACATCTAACATATAAGTCAGGAATAAAAAAGGAGATATAAATATATGGGATACGGATTATTAGGAGCCGGGATCGGCGCTGGGCTTTCGGCTATCGGTGCCGGAATCGGAATCGGGCTGATTGGAAAAGGAGCCCTGGAAGGCACAGCGCGACAACCGGAAGCGAAGAACGAAATTCGTACACTTATGATGATTTCGGCCACTCTGGTTGAAGGGGTGGCATTATTTGGGGAAGTGATTTGTATTATCCTGTTATCACAATAAAACCCTGAGGCAAACTCATCCTCCAAAGACCAACCCCGAAGATTCACTATGTGGTTCATTATTGCCAGCGGCGGATTGCTTAATATCGATGTAGGTCCCTTTTTATGGGAACTCATCGCTTTTATCATTTTTGTGATCATCCTTGGGAAGTTCGCCTGGAGGCCAATGCTTAATGCGCTTCACGAGCGGGAAAACTGGATCCAGAGTTCTATAGACACCGCTGAAAGAGCCCTTGAAAAAGCCGAAAAGATCTCCAAAGAAAATGAGGCAGCGCTCCACGAAGCCGAAATCATGGCCCAGCGAATTCGAAAGGAAGCGGTCGAGGAGGCCAGGCTCGTACGCGCAGAACGACTCGAAAGAGTAAAAAAAGAGGCTGATGAACTGATTGAGCGCGCCCGCAATGCCATTGAACAGGAAAGGAAGCGTGCCTTCCTGGAACTGCGGAAGGAAGTGGCGGAGCTGGCTATCCAGGCGGCCTCCGTCATCCTGGATGCGGAACTGGACGCAGAGAAAAACCGAAGACTCGTCGATAACTTTCTTGAAGATTTTTCGGGAGATTATGTTCGCTCATGACAGTATCCTCCAAAACAGCACAACGTTACGCCAAATCACTCCTTGAAGTTGCACGTGAACGGGAGCAGGTGGATCGGGTACTTGCCGACATCCGACTGATTCACGGTACCATAGAGGCCTCCCGCGAGCTATTTCTGTTCCTGCGGAGTCCCATCATAAAACACGACAGGAAGCATACGGTAATGCTGGATCTTTTCAGCGGGAAAATAAGCGACCTTACGCAGATGTTTCTTGAAGTGCTGATCCGAAAAGAACGGGAACGGATCATCCCGGAAATAGCCGAAGCATTTCTGGATCTTTATGATGATTGGGCGGGCATTCAAACCGTGCAGGTTTACGCCGCTTCCGGCATGGACGGAGTGGAAAAGGAAGATATCCGGAAAATCCTTGAAGAGAAAACCGGCAAGAAAATCCGGATGCAATTCGAGGTGGATGAAAGCCTGAAAGGCGGGCTTATGATCCGGATCAACGATACAATCTATGACGGCAGCCTTAAGCACAAGATGGAAGAACTCCGGGATACGTTTCTGGAATTTAACGATTGACTCGCCCCCGTAACAAGCGCATTTGCAGCAGCAGAGAATTAAAAGACCATGATAACACAAGTAAAACCAGACGAAGTATCCGCCATTCTGCGCAGGCAGCTGTCCGGCCTGGAGAAGGAAACCGATGTTTATGATGTCGGTACTGTTCTTGAGGCCGGAGACGGTATTGCGCGGGTATACGGGCTCTCAAAGGTGGAAGCAGGCGAGCTGGTGGATTTGCCAGACTCAAAAGATAAAGACGGCTCTGCCCTCCACGGGATGGTATTGAATCTTGAAGAAGATAACGTGGGAATCGTCTTGTTCGGACCTTCCAGCGCCGTTGAAGAAGGACATACCGTCCGGCGAACCGGTGAAATCGCTTCTATTCCCGTCGGGGAAGGCCTTTTGGGACGGGTGATTGATCCGCTGGGGCGTCCGGTTGACGGCAAAGGTCCGGTTGACGGGGAAACCATCTCTCTGCCTATGGAACGCAAGGCGCCGGGAGTGATCTATCGGGAACCGGTAAGAGACCCTCTCCAGACAGGAATCAAGGCTATCGATTCTATGATCCCGATTGGAAGAGGACAGCGGGAGCTGATTATCGGCGACCGGCAGACCGGCAAGACTTCCATCGCCGTCGACACGATTCTGAATCAGAAAGAAACCCATGAGACGGATAAACCGGTCTATTGCATTTATGTAGCCATCGGCCAGAGAGGTGCGACGGTCGCACAGGTTCAAAAGACGCTGGAGGATCATGGCGCCCTGGATTACACGGTTGTGGTTTCTGCACCGGCCTCTGCACCTGTTCCCAATCGCTATCTCGCACCGTATGCCGGAGCCGCCATTGGTGAATATTTCCGCGATACCGGTCGGCATGCCCTGATTATTTACGACGATTTGTCCAAACAGGCTGTCGCCTACCGGGAGATCTCGCTGTTATTACGCCGTCCTCCGGGCCGTGAAGCCTATCCCGGGGATGTTTTTTATTTACATAGCCGCTTACTGGAGCGCGCCGCCAAAATCAACAAAAATGATTCCGTTGTTCAGAATATGAATGACGTACCGGATGCCCTTCGTCCCCGGCTTAAGGGGGGAGGGTCGTTGACGGCTCTGCCGATTATCGAGACCCAGGCCGGTGACGTTTCAGCTTATATCCCGACGAACGTTATTTCGATCACTGACGGCCAGATCTTTCTGCAGTCGAACCTGTTCAATTCCGGGGTGCGGCCTGCCATTGATGTAGGGATCTCCGTATCCCGGGTCGGCGGCGCCGCTCAAATCAAGGCTATGAAGAAACTGTCGGGTACCTTGAAGCTCGACCTGGCGCAGTACCGGGAACTGGAAGCCTTCTCCAAATTCGGATCCGATCTGGATGTTGCCACTCAGCGCCAGATCAACCGGGGCGCACGCTCCGTGGAAATCCTGAAACAGGGGCTGCATGAACTTCTTGCAGTAGAAAAACAGGTTGCCATTCTTTATATAAATAATCTCGGACTGCTGGATCATCTCAAGCTCGGGGATATTTCCCTGTTTGAACAGGAATTTATGGATACTATCAGCGTGAAATTTCCCGGGGAACTCAGGGAGATTCGCCAGACCGGGGTGCTCTCCGACGAGACTGCCGATAAACTCAAAAAGGAAGCCACAGATCTTATCAACCAGATATCAATAGCTGGGGAAAACGGGCGATAAGCAATGGCCAACCTTCGCAGAATACGGGAACGAATCTTATCCATTCAGAACACGCAGCAGATAACGCGGGCGATGAAAATGGTGGCTGCTTCCAGGTTGCGGAAGGCACAGAACCGTATCGTGGCTATGCGGCCTTATGCCGGGAAACTCGAATCGGTAGTGGCTGAACTGGTGAATAATGCCGGACATCAAAGCCGTTTTCTGGCTGATATCGAAAATCCCAGGCGCGTTCTCTTCATCGTGGTGGGGTCGGATCGCGGGTTGTGCGGAGGGTTCAACAATAATCTCTTTAAAGCCCTTGAGGTGAAGATAGCGTCTGATTTTCGTAAGCATCGAGAGTCAGGCAACCTCGACCTCATCACCATCGGGAAAAAGGCAACCGACCATTTTGCAAGACGCTCATGGAATATTATTAGCCGCAATCCCGGCTTTTTTGATGATTTGCATTTCTATCATGCACAGAAAATCATGCGGCAGGTAATCAGGGCGTTTGAACAGGAACAATACGATGCCGTTTTTGTTGCATATAATGAATTCAAGTCGGTCTTAACACAAAATCGTAAGATCGGGCAACTATTGCCGCTGGGATCTATTGCCGTATCCGGAGGAAATAAATCCGGGAATACGATTAGTACAAGTTATATCTTCGAACCAAATCCACAAAGAATTATCGAGAAACTAATTCCCTTGTATCTGGATGTTCAGCTTTGGAAAGCCGTTCTCGAGTCTAACACAGCCGAGCAGGGTGCGCGAATGACAGCCATGGACAATGCCACGGAAAATGCGAAAGAACTCGTACGCAGCCTGAGGCTGGAGTATAATCAGGCACGCCAGGCTGCTATTACGACAGAACTTACGGAAATTGTTTCCGGTGCTCAGGCATTATCGTAATAAAAGCCTATTTTTGTCCCGTTCCAGACCCGGAGAGATGGCAGAGTGGTCGAATGCGGCGGTCTTGAAAACCGCAGTCCCCTTACGGGGACCGGGGGTTCGAATCCCTCTCTCTCCGCTAACCAAAGCTCTTTCAGGAGCTTTTTTTATGTATAAAATAGTTTTCAATGATTTTTCGGCATGAAACCGATACTGCGCCTGCCACTTTTTACATCCCATAAATATCTGATATTATCTTTGTGGGGAGTAGCCGCATTGCTTTGTTGTGGCCGTACTTCGGGAGCTTACGCCCAGGCTCCGGCCAAAGATACGGTGACAGTCGGCCTTCCGGAATTCATTGAACGGGGGTTGAAAGAAGCGGCGCAGGTAAAAGCCGGCCTCGATAAAGTCAGGCTGGCGCAGAACCGGGTGGAGCAGGCAGAGGCGAAGTCGGTCCTGCCGGTTTTACAGATCACCACTAACCACGCCCTGGAACCGGGGGTGAGCAGCGATCTGCCGAAAAATAAATGGTACCTCGATCCGGACCTCAAGAACGATTGGTCTCACTGGAGCATTTATACTTCTATTGATTTAAAAGGGCTGCAGCCCATTTACACCTGGGGTGCCATCGATAATGCCATTGATGCGGCGAGGAAAGGAGCGGAAGCAGCCCGATATCAGTTCGAAGCAGATACCACGAAGCTGGTCTATCGGCTTTATCAGCTTTACTATTCAAGAGTGCTGGCTGTGGAGATGCAGGCTTTGCTCAGGCAGGCACAGGAACAATTCGATAAGGCGGAAAAGAAAATCAACGAGATGCAGAAACAAAAGAATCCGGATTTAAAAGCCTCGGATATATACAAATTTCGCATTTTCAAGGAACAATTCGAGATTAAAAGGGCTGAAGTAGAGGAAAATACGCAATTTATCGAGAGAACATGGAGATTGATTCTGAATGCCGATACCAGTGAAGTTTACCTGCCGAAAGATCATTTTCTGAATCCGGTAACCGCTGAGATCCGTCCGTTAACCTATTATCAGGAACATGCCATTCGCAGCCGGCCTGAGCTAAAAGCTATCGATGCCGCAACAGATGCCGCCCGTTTCGGCATAAAAGCCCGAAAGGCGCAATTTTTTCCAGCTCTTTTCCTGGGGTTCGGTGCGGAATATGTCCATACTCCACGGCCGGCCTATCAGTCGCCCATGATCGGCGACCGGTATGATTATCTGAATCTGGTCTACACGTTCGGCTTCCGAATGAATCTGAATTTCTGGAGTATGAATAAGGATTTAGAGAGGGCAAAGGTGCAATACCGCCAGGTCCGCGATTCCAGGCAGGCCATTGAAACGGGAATCCGTCTGGATATCTATAATCGTTATAAAGATGCCAGAGTTTCCAAAACCACAATAGACAAAACCGAAAAAGCGTTACACACCAGTACCGAATGGCTTAGACAGGAACAGATTAACTATGATCTGAACCTGGGCGAGGTAAAAGACTTATTGGATGCCGTTAAAACCAATCTGCAACTGGAAGCCGAATACCGACAAAAAGTTTATAATTACAATCTTGATATAGCCAGGCTGTATGAGGCTTCGGGTATGTCGCTGCAAATGCTGGATACGAAATGACAATGAGGAAAATTACCTTTCAAATTGCATTACTGGGGCTTGCCCTGGGGTTTCTGTCTGTTACCGCTGCTGCCCGGCAATCCCCGAATGATCCGTCCGACAGCATTGTCATTAAGCAAATGCTGCTGAGGCGCGATAAACAGATCAAGAATCTGCTTGGTCCCAAAGGAACAAGTTATACGAAAGAGCAAAAGGATAAACTCAAAGACATTGTCAATGATATTATAGACTATAACGCGATGGCGAAAGTTGCTCTGCAACAGACCTATGATACACTTGCGCCGGCCCAAAGAAAGGAATTCGTCAATACTTTCTCGCAAGTTGTCCGTGATCAGTCGCTCAGCAACCTCGATATTTACAGGGCAAAAGTAACCTACAAGAAAATTGATGTCGTCGATGACAGTGCTTTTGTTAAAACCATTGCCGAATTAAAAAATGTGCGAACACCTGTTTCCTATGTTATGGAAAAAGAAAATGGGAGATGGTATGTTGTTGACTTTATCATTGATAATGTGTCTACGGCAAAATCATATGAACGATCTTTTCAGAATGTTATCAACAGAAAAGGATATGATACACTGCTGTCTGCTTTGAAGAAAAAGGCTGCACAGTCTTGATTTGGCAGACAGGTGGTAAAAGGGTTATATTATTCTTTTATAATTTTTAGCTAAAAGAAGCAAACATGCTAAGGGCCATCAGGCAACAGAAATTTGGAAAAGAGGGTTATATCTACGCGGTTTACGGCTCCGTCGATTACCTGAAACATGCCATTGCTTCGGTAGTGAGCCTCCGTCGGCACGACATTAACAGGCCTGCTGCCATCATTTGTGAGAAAGAACACCGGGATTTACTAGAAGAGCATGGCCTGCTGGATTTGTTCGACGTGGTTTATCCGCTGGACCCTTCCCACGCTTCTATTGTCGGGTTTAAGCATAATATCCATGAATATATGCTGTTTGAACGGAATATCTTTCTGGACAGCGATATCGTGTGGTGCCGCAATCCTGATGACCTGTGGACTATCCTTTCTACTTTCCCGTACACGATTACCGGAAATTCCCGTTCTGATTCGTTTTTCGGTGGTCCCAAACATGTGGGCGTGCTTGTGGATCTTATCCTCCGGCGGCGTAACCGGACAATGAAACGTTTCGGGTTGACCTACCTGAGCCGAGTCCAGTCGGGTTTGCTGTTTGCACAGGATCCGGATGTTACCCGAAGGGTGGATCATCTTGCCGCGGAAATGTTGACCCGTAAGAACGAAACCCATTTCCGCAGCCGCACCCTGGAGGAAGGCCGTTGTCAGGAATCCTGCGAATGGAGTCTGGCAATGGCTATGTCGAAATTGAATCTCCCCATTTATCCCTGGTTTCAGGGTCCGAACAGCCCGCAGCTCGATTACATTCGTGACCTGACAGCACATGACCCCGATTTTGAATATGTCTCCTGTAAGTATTACAGCAATGCGTTCATCTACAATCTCCGGGGTATAAAAAACGGCTGGCTGAGGCGTTTACTCGTTAGACTGTTCACTTTTTACCCGGGGAATAACGACTATATGAAGGTTACTCCCTATTGCCTGCATTTTGGCTGGTATCATCAAAAGCAGCCCTTCTTCGAGTTTTCCGAACGTGTCTGGAACCGGCTGAAAAGCAGCAATGAGAAGTACGGCTTTTCGGAAACAAAGCGCAGGATTCTTACAGGTACCGTAATTTAATGTGCATCCTCTAAAGCGCTACAGATGCAGATGATTCATGCACGATTCCGCCAAAGGAACGGGCTGATGCTGCCGGTTTTGATGATATTCGGGCTGATGACTTCTCCGCAATTTGCCTCCGCCCAGTTGAAGCAACCGGAACTGAAAATGGGACTGGAAACCGCTTTTTCCGCCCGGGAAGGATTGCCCTTCTGGTTGTATTCCATGCACTACGGAAGGATCGACCGCCGCTCCCCCAATCTGATCGCTCATCTTTCGGCTGTATCCCGGGGGAAACTGGCCTCCGGCCTGGGGTATAATTATGGTGCGGAGGTGATCGGCCGGGAATCGAAACGCCGGGCTCTTTATTTCGAACGGTTGTATGCGGGCATCTCATACGGAGCCTTTGCTTTGAAGATCGGGCGCTTTTACGAAACTTTTGGTTTGCACGATTCCACCCTGGGCACCGGCTCGTTGATTTATGGCCGTAACATCACCCCCGTTCCGAAAATCGCCGTCTATACCCCCGGTTTCGTCGCCATTCCACACACGAACGGATTTGTATCATTCAAAGCCTATTATTCGGAAGGATTGCTCTCGGATAAACGAACTGTGAAAGATGCACGGATCCATCAGAAGTATTTTTATCTGAAAGTACTTCCGAACAGTTTTTGGTTTAATGCTTATGGAGGCATCTCACATAACGTACAATGGGGAGGAGATCATCCCAGGTATGGCCAGCTGACCAGCACATTCGGCGATTATTTACGGGCAATCAGAGGTGCACATGCCCGTAGTTCTACCGGCATCGGCGGCGATATCGTCAATAAGATCGGTAATACTGTGGCTACCTATGATTTTGCTTTCTCTCTGCGATGGAGCGAGTTCTATTTATTCGCTTACCGCCAGTTTTACCTGGAAGACACCCCCGCCCTGGCCTTCAGAAATGCATGGGACGGCCGCTGGGGGGTCAGCATTAAACGAGACGGAACGCATTTTCTGGACCATCTCGTATGGGAATATATCAATCTCACCCGGCAGGGATCACAGTACAGCATCGGAGAGCAACGAGGCACCGACAATTACTACAACAACTTTTTATTCCCCAGCGGATGGACCTACCAGGGATATACGATCGGCAGCCCGTTTGCAACAACGAAGCCGGGCCTGGCAGGGGTGATTAATAACATCATTTTTGTTCAGCATATCGGACTTGCCGGGAATATTCGGCCGGAGCTTTCTTACCGGTTTGTTTTTGATTACAGCCGAAACTATGGAGCCGTTCATATCTCAACGGATGGAACCGGACTTCACCATAAGAGCGGGCGCACTCCGCGAAAGGATGAATATTCAACTTCCCTGACGTTGAACTGGGCAATCAATAGCCGCATCAACGTGAATGGTACTATCGCTGCCGACATTGGGCAGTTGTACTCCAATAACCTCGGAGTGCTGGCGGGCATATCGTATGTGCTGAATTAATAACGCTGCCGTCCGCCGGGGCGTCCTTCTCTCCGCATGAGACACCCGTGTGTCTTCAGGGAATCTGCCGGCTTTTCTGCAATTCGGTATCCGGCTCTCCTTCGCCGTCTCTGGAACGGCCAGGCGTGTTGTCGGGAATCAGCGACCTTTCTCTTAAGAAGGAAGTCATTGAGAAGAGGGCAAAGCTGATGATCTTCCCGATAACCTGATTGGCCAGAAGGAGTGCGGCAATTTCCGCCTTCGGTACATGAAGAACTCCAGTCAGTTTCATACTGGTGCCGAAAAAGAGGAGGTCCTGATTGGGGAGAAACGGGATGCGGGACATAACAAGCTGTAGCGCCACGAAGGTGAACCACACATGCAGGGGGATATGCGGCAATTCTATATGCCACTGAAGAATTTGTATTACCTGAATGAACAAAAGGCGCCCGCTGTGGATGGCAAATATCGATCCGGCTTTCTTCGGCGGCATAGAGATAATGAAACGCCGGAATTTGTACAAAACGAAAATCAGGATCAGCAACGCTACGACACCGGCCGTGACATACCAGTTGCTGGTCGTCGGGAGCCATTTAAGCAGTCGAATCTGATCGGTCAACACAAAGGTAGCCAGCAATCCTATTGCAATGATGGTTGAAGAAATCGAAGAAAGGATATTGCTGTCTTTGATATCTTTGAGGATGTCGATATCCTTTCGGTCTACATTCTTCTGCGCCCAGAAATACAGGTATACCTCTCCCGAATAGCCGACGACATTCTGGTTATAGACCTTTATCAGCAGGAAGATCAGAAATCCCCTCAGCCGTGGAAACTTCCAGACCAGCCGGTATATAATTATTTGTGAAGCCGGCAGGGCCACATAAAGGAGCAACAGCAGGACGTAGAAGAGGGGATTAACAGGAAGAGAATCCCATACTTTCCCCCAGCCGATTTCGGTAAGCTGATACAACAGCCAGATGATCATGGCCGCAAGGAACAGGCGCCTTATCCATCGGGCTACAGCCTTGCCCCGTTCGGTCTTAAAGAATTGAGACCAACGGTGTCGTATTTTCTTTATATTCATTCAGTAAATCTGATCAAAAATGAGCGCAAAATCCAAAAAGATACCGTTTATTTCATATAAATAATGATAAGCTGCCGGAGATGGATTATGATAGCACTTTCTTCGGGTAATAAATGCAATTATTGCGGAGAAAGAATGCAGAGATGAATTTACTGATGATCAGCCAGGATTTCCCTCCGGATGTGGGCGGAATCCAGACCTATTGTTATGAACTGGCAGGTTGCTTTGCCTCAATGGCTCCCCGGCTGGCTGTTGTGGCACCAAACCGTCCTGGCGCGGACGATGTCGACCGGTCCCTTCCGTTTCGGGTATACCGGGTGCACACACCTAATGCATGGCTTCCGCTCATGGGGATACCGCCAATTCGCAGCTTATTACATAGCGAGAGGTTTAACGCTACTTTCCACGCCCAATGGCAAACCGTCTGGAGCGCTCGGAAAGCCCGGAAGAAAAAAATGATATCACGCATCTTTTCAGCGGCTCATGGACGAGAGCTGTTATTCAACCCCGGTGCTCCCGGAACGCAGCTTCACAGCTTTTACAATCGTATGCGTACCTCGCTATTAAGCCGGGTGGATCATTTCTTCGCTGTGAGCTGCTATACGTCGGGATTGTTGCAGAACTATGGAGTGGAGGAAGACCGGATAACGGTAGTGCCTAATGGAACCAACCCCGGGCAATTCTATCCTCTCGATCCCCGGCCGCTCCGTACGGTCCGTACGGAAATGGGATTGACCGGGAAGCGTGTCCTGATGACGGTTTGCCGCCTTGTGCCGCGGAAGGGAGTGGATACGGTGATCCGGGCCTTCGCAAAGGTCGTTTCCATCTGCCCCGATACCGAGCTGGTAATTATCGGTGACGGGGAAGATCGCCGGCGCCTCGAAAAAATAGCCGATGAATCAGGTATCCGAGAATCGGTACATTTTACCGGATGGATCGCTCATAATAAACAGGAGATGAACCGGTTTTACAACCTTGCCGACGTGGTGATTATGACCCCAAGAACAGACCCCATCCAAGTGGAGGCCTTCGGCATCATTTACCTGGAAGCGAACGCCTGTGGCAAACCCGTGATAGGATCCCGCTCCGGCGGCATTTCTGATGCCGTGATTGATGGCGAAACCGGCCTGCTTGTGGAGGAGGATGATTCCGGACAATTGGCAGAGGCCATTGTGCGTTTGCTCAATAACCCCGATCTTGCACATCGCCTTGGAGAACAAGGGCGAAAACGGGTTGTCAATGAACTAAACTGGAATGTGATCGCTCCTCGTATCTATTCCAAAATGGACCAGCTCGTTAAAGATGCGGCTCAGCTTCGAAGCAAAACGCAACGGCAGTAGAAATAGTTCTGGAAGGAGCTATAGTTATATATTCTATCAGGGGAATGTTTTCATTGAAAATCGGAGGATTCTCCGATACCCCGAACATCCGGTAAACTCGAATTGCACCCGGCAGCGGGACCCCTGAAGGATGCGCCCGGAATAATGAGGTATCTCAAACATATTTTTAAGATCATGCCATCGTATTTATTGAACCGGTTTTTTTTATCTTTTCATGATATGGAAACGAGCTTTTTCCAATGGAATATCTTTTAAAATTATTACGTCCGCTATTTCGAAGAAGTTATACCCATCCGTACACTGTTCTAATCCTTTCGATACTGGTAGCCATCTTTTCCGGTTACTATGCGCTGCATCTGAAGATTGATACGGATATTGCGAACCTGTTACCTTCCTCCAATCATGCCGTACAGGCACTGAATCGGTTGAAAGAAACAGTCGGGGGGGGAACTGCGTTGCAGGTAGCCATCAAGTCTCCCAGCTTTGAGGACAATCTTGCCTTTGCCCAGGCCCTGATTTCCCGGGCCGATACCATGGTTGACGGCAAGACCGGTGAGCACTTTGTTGAGCGGGTGGAGTTTCATAAAAATACTGAGATACTGAAGGATAATGCGCTGTATCTGGCAACGGATCAGGAGCTTGATGAGATTACAAATTATTTGAAAAACCGGCTGAGAGAAGCCAAGGAGAAGGCAAATCCGTTTTATGTAGATCTGGGAATAGGGGAATCCTCTGCCGATCAGGACACAAGCAAGAAGGATATAGGGAAGTTTCTCAATGCTTACGACCAGCTGATACCCAAAGAATATCCGATCAGCAATGACAGCACCGTGATGGCGGTTAATTTCTACCCATCCGGTTCCAGCAGCAATCTGGCTTATATCCGCCGGATATACCAGCGCTTCCGTCAGCTGGTTAGCCAGATGCAGCCCGACCGGTACAATCCGCATATGATCGTAAAGGTAGGAGGGAGGCTTGATCGTAACCTGTATGAAATCAACTCGATCAAGAAGGATGTGTTTAGCAGCTTTGCTTCCGGGGTAGGCGAGGTGGCACTGCTGGTGTTGCTCTATTTCTTCTTTAAGAAATATATAAACTACCGGATGGGGTCGAAGAAGGATCAGCGTCATCGCCTGGTGAGCCACATCTGGCGTTCACCCTTGCCTTTACTGGTCATTGGCGTGCCCCTTGTCATCAGCATTGCCTATACCTTCGGGATAACATATGTCGTGATAGGGCAATTGAATACCATGACTGCGGTCCTATTTGGGATCCTTTTCGGCATGGGTATTGACTACGGCATCCATTTTTATGCCCGTTATCTGGAGATCCGTGCGACCGGAAAGAATGTGTATGCGGCAATGATGCAGACCTACGACACCATGGGGACAGCCATCGTTACCAGCGCCTTAACAACGGCTGCCTCATTTTACATTTTGATGATTGCCAGGTTCAGGGGGTTCTCAGATTTCGGCTTTATATCGGGAAGCGGAATTATACTTGCCCTTTTTTGCATGATGTTTATTCTGCCGGCTATCGTTGTGCTGTGCGAGCGGTACGGACTTATTCTTCTGAACAAAAAAGAAAAGGCTTCGCTCCTTGAGAGGAAGCCGCGCCGGTTTCCCTTTTCCCGCACCATCATATGGGTTGGGCTTATTGTCTGCGTGATAGTGTTGATTTTTTCAAAGAACCTGTCTTTCCAATATAATTTCGGCGAACTGGAACCGAAGTTTCCAGAATATGACGCGTATAGCAATTTTGTATCGGGTATCGGGAATTCGGAAAAACGAAATCCGGCTTACATCCTGGCCGACAACCCCAGGGATGTGGTGAAGATCGTCCATAAGTTGCGAGAGCACATGAAAGAGGATACGTTGAGTCCGACTATCCTGGATGTTGAGGCGCTTCAGGAACGATTTCCGCCCACTGATTCAGCCGCTCAGGCAAAGTTGAAGCGGATCGCCCAAATCAGATCGTTGCTTAATGATCCTTTTATAAAAGGCCAGAAGGGTAAAGCACTTAATAAGCTGCGCCGGGCCGCCCATACAACCGAACCCCTGCCGCTCAGCAAAATTCCTGATTATCTGAAGGAACGTTTTATGACCAAAAGTGGCCAGGTTGGTAATTTCATCATTATTTATCCCAGTGTAGGCTTATCCAATGGGCGTAATTCCATCGCTTTTGAACATGATGTCGGCAAGGTAACTCTTGATAACGGAAAAACGTTTTATGCGGCGAGTACCTCTATTGTAGCCGCTGATATGTTGCAGCTGATGCTCGGCGAAAGTCCTAAGATGGTCGTCGCCACGTTTGTCTTGATTGTCGTATTAATGTATGTCTCCTTCCGCTCGGTGCGCTGGACTCTGATCGCCCTGTTGCCTCTTATTGTCGGTTTGCTTTGGACATTCGGAATTCTTATGCTCATCGGCTTACAGTTTAATTTTTATAACCTTGTGGTGCTTCCGGCCATTCTGGGCATTGGAGAAGACAGCGGAGTGCATCTGGCCGCCCGCTATCGAGAGGAGGGCAGAAACAGCATGTGGAATGTGTTATCCAGTACGGGACAACACATCAGTATGGGTTCCGTTAGCACGGCTTTTAGTTTTACGTCGCTGCTTTTCACCGACCATCCGGGCCTGATATCCATCGGCGCTCTTGCCGGAATCGGTGTCGGAATGACCCTGATATCCGCGCTTGTGTTTTTACCCGCCATGGTTCAATACCTTGAAGATCGAAACTGGATATCATTCGATTCCGGCTCTTCCAACGTGCGGGAGAATAGCAAAGAAGAAGGAAAACAGGCGATAGTCGACTGATTCCGTTCGCTTTACATACTTTTTTGATATCTTGTATCTCTAAGAGCGGGAATATCAAGATGCTGGGGTTCGGTCAGGACCGGCCTAAAATGATTAGTAAACCATTCCGGCGTCGACCTTTTTAAAGACATGGTACCAGATGATCATAAACAGTCCGGCAATTGTACTTCGCATTGTAAATTATAAGGAAACCAGCCTGATCGTAACCCTTTTGACCTGGGAACATGGCAAGATCGCCGTTATGGCACGGGGAGCCAGGCGCCCCAAAAATCCCTTTTCAGGATTGCTGGAGCCGGGGAACATCCTGGATACCATTTACTATTATAAACAAACCCGCAATGTCCAGACGCTAAAGGAAGCCTCATTCCGGCACAAGATGTTCGAAATCCGAACGAATGTGGAAAAGTGGGCTCTGGCGTTGACGACTGTCGAAATGGTCGGTCAGCTGTTGCATGAGCACGAGATCAATCATCCTATGTATCAGTTCGGCGAGAAAATGCTGGTATGGCTGAATGGCACGGATCAGCCGGTTCGGAATCTGTTTCCATACATCCAGTTGCGGCTGGCGGAGCTGATGGGTGCCGGGGTGCAAATGAAGGCGGAAAAAGAGCGGATAGAGGGTTCTTTATGGCTGAATGTGTCGGAGGGAATGGTCAGTGACAAAGAGCAGGGGGATCCGGGGTATCGTTTGTCGGAAATGCAGGGCGTATATTTGCAGCAGGCCCTGGGAAACCATACCGGAATAATCTTGCGGCTGGATGTTACAAAAGATGAATTGAAGGAACTGATTCATTACCTGGACGCTTATTTAAAGTATCATATTGAAGGCCTTCGTGATCGTAAATCAGACGCCATCTTTGAACAAATTCTCTGATCTATGAAAGTTTCGCGTCATCAGTTACTGACGAGCATTTTGCTGGTACTTATAGGGGTGGTGCTGGGCATGATACTTCTGCTTATGCAGGAACACTATTTTACGATCACCCACACGCGTATCCAGATAGCTCATGTGAAGGTCGATCGGGGTGATTCTGTTCGCAGCGTCGGAAATGCCGCCATTCCGGCAAAAATGCCCGATTTCAAGGCCATCGCCAAACGGGTGACTCCTACCGTCGTGTACATCGAAGCATCCGTACCGTTTTCGGCACTTGATATGCCCCACGACCGGCACCATCGGGGTGACGATGGTTTTTGGGACGGGTTTCTGCCGCAGAGAAAGGTGGAAACCGTTGGATCCGGCGTAATTTTCAGTCCGGACGGGTATATCCTGACCAATAATCATGTAGTCGATCATGCTTCCGACGGTGAGGTGCGGGTAGCTCTCTACGATAAGCGGGTTTTCTCCGGACATGTCGTTGGTCAGGATCCGTCCACCGATCTGGCCGTTGTTAAAATTGATGCCCACAATTTACCGGCTATTGTAATTGGAAATTCCGATAATGTTGATGTCGGCGATTGGGTATTGGCCATTGGCAACCCCTTCCAGCTGCGTTATACTGTGACGGCCGGGATTGTGAGCGCCCTTGGCAGAGATGTGGATATCATCAGCGACCGGATGAGAGTCGAGAATTTCATTCAAACCGATGCTGCTATCAATCGTGGTAATAGTGGAGGTGCTCTGGTGGGACGAAAGGGCGAATTGATAGGAATTAACACCGCTATTGCCACAGAGTCGGGAGGATATGAAGGGTATGGATTTGCTATACCGGTCAATCTTGCCATTAAAATCGCCAGGGATATTATTGAATTCGGGCATGTGGAGAGAGCTTATTTGGGAGTGAGCATCCAGTCCGTGAATGATGAGCGTGCCCGGCAATTAGGCATGAAATCGATTCGCGGAGTGGAGGTTGTCAAGATATTCGACGGCGGAGCCGCAAGCCTGGCAGGTCTGCAGGTGCATGATGTGTTTCTTTCCGTAGACGGATGGCCGGTTAATGCCTACAACCAGCTCCAGGCGAGAATCGCGGAGAAGCGTCCCGGCGACACCATATCCGTGAAGCTGTGGAGGAACCACAAAATCGTGAATGCCCAAATCCGTTTGATGGGCACGGATAACAAGAAGCTGGCTGAGTGGATTAAAGGCGGAGGTGAGATTCCGAAAGAATCTTCTCCGTTCCATGAACCGGACTCCTCCGCCCGGCATTATCTGGATTCTGCCACCTTTGATCTGGGTTTTACTGTTACGGCCATTGCCAACCAGGATAATTTTAATAAATTTGACCTCATCGTCACACACGTTGAATCGGGAAGCGAAGCCGGAGAAGAAGGCCTCTCACAGGATGACACTATCCTGGAAGTCGACGGCCACCATCCCGAGAATATTGATGAATTAAAAAAAGATATGACCCTTGCTCTGCAAAAAAAGGAACATGTGATACTGAAGGTAAAAAGAAGAGACGGTTCAACCGGTTATTATGAACTTAAAAAATGAGTTACGAAGTGATTGAGAAATATTGGAGAAGATCGAAAAAATGCCTGAACCGGCTATTCGTCCTTTTGATCATGCTTGCAGGGATCACACTGACAGGTTGCCAGGCCACGAAAACTGCCGTTAAGGAAAAGCCAGAAGCATCTTCGGGGGAAAACGCAGGACCTGCACAGAGGTCCTGGTATCAGTCGGCAAGAACTTTTGAACAGCAGCGGGATCGTTATCAGGCGCTGGGCACCGCCGTCTCACTCGATTCGGCCGTTGCAAAAACCAAGGCGCGGCATACTTCCGTTGCCATACTGCAGAGTAAACTGCAGGAGGTTCTGGAGAACCTGCGCGACGAGATGGTAAAAGACGGTATTAAAGGGGCAAAAGAGCCGGGTTATATTTTAGATACGCGAACCTGTCTTAATGGCCTGTATGAACAATTGTCGCCAGACAGCACAATGGTCAAGCCGTATGAAAACGGCTACAGGGCTTATGTCATGATGCACATGAGCCGGGGAGAGCTGTGGGACAATTGGAAAAAATCGCTGGCCGACAACCATAGCTATCTCCGGGAGACCAGCGACAGCCCTGTCGTTCAGGCGTGGCTCCATCCTGAAACAGAATCCGGCAGTCCGGAATAACATTCGCCTTTTATTTTCAGAACAACCGGTGGGAAGTCTGCCATTTATGGGATCTTCCCGTTGCCATGTTCTTCCCCGCCTGCGTTTGTTGTCATATCGTTACAATTCTGCAATCTTTATCCACGCGGCATTTTTTTCTCCCTTGTAAGCAACTGTATATAAAGCGCTTGATAGATGCTATTCAACCGGCCTCTGAACTTTTTTTAAAACAAGAATTGCATATGAAAGGTATACCTTGCATATTAAGTATGCACGATGGAAGCGCTTTGATGAGCGGGCTTCTTTCCTGCAGATGAATGTCAATAAACAAGTACAAGATGAACAGGGTTGTTATTAAAAGAGATCGGGTCGTGAAGAAGAAATGGATATATGGATATGTCGGGATGTTTCTTCTGTGTCTGGCCGGTACACCATTATCCTCATTCGCACAGGGGGTTGGAGTTATAAAAGGGCAGGTTATCGATTCTACTACCCATGAGCCTGTTTTCGGGGTTAACATCTTTATCACAGACTTGCAAACCGGAGATGCAACGGACCTGGAGGGGCATTATAGCGTCAGTAATGTTCCCGCGGGAACATACCGGGTGCAGTTTTCTTATGTAAGTTACAAAACGAAGGTTGTGGAAGTAAGCGTAACCTCGGGTAAGGTTACCTCCGTCAACGTTGCGCTGGTTCCCGATTATGTGGTGGGAGAAGACGTTGAGGTTTTGGCACAGGCGGCCGGTCAGGCGGAGGCGATCAGGAAACAGTTGAAATCTAACACAATTGTGGATGTGGTTTCGTCTGACCGGATCAGTGAACTGCCCGATCAGAATGCGGCAGCCTCGGTGGGACGGCTTCCTGGGGTTTCTGTGGTGCGTAATGCCGGGGAAGCACAAAAAGTAGTAATCCGCGGCTTATCACCCCGGTTCAATTCCATCACGGTAAACGGAGTCCGCTTGCCGGGTACCGATCCGAATAACCGGTCGGTCGATCTGAGTCTGATTCCCCCCGATATTTTGTCGGGTATTCAGGTTTATAAAGCTTTGACACCCGATATGGATGCCGATGCCATCGGCGGGACGGTCAACCTGGTTATCAAAAAGGCTCCCGATAATCCGGTCACCAATATAAAGCTTCAGGGTGGCTACAATGGGTTGAAAAATGATTTTGGTCAGTATAAAGGCAGCCTCGACTTTGCCAGACGTTTCCTAAACGATAAGCTGGGCCTCATTGTAACCGGAAGCATCCAAAAGGCGAATCGTAGCTCGGAGGCTTATGAAGGCACCTATGTCTATGAAAGCGGCATCACGCTCGCCAACCTGAACCTGGTCGACCGCCTGGAAACCCGCTACCGGTATGGACTGGGTGTCACGCTCGATTATCAGTTGAAAAATTCCAGCTTCTTCATGAATAACTTTATGGGCAGAACGGACCGGGATGAACTGAGACGGCGGAAAAGATACCGGGTAAATAATACCCGTGTGGAATACGATCTGAGGGACCGGGACCTGTTTAGTGTGGTGTATTCCAACTCATTAGGCGGCGATCATAATCTGGGGGCGTTAAGCATCGATTGGCTGGTTAGTAATGCCTATTCTCTGTACAAGCAGCCGTATGCCAATTATGCACGCTTCGAGGAGCTGGGGGCTTATGACCCCATTCCTCCCAAAGACGCGACCATTTTCGAGGTTCCCGGTTATGCCAGAAACAACCTGGGGAGCACCTACTTCCAGTATGGCACCTTCGATCCCCAGCGGGGCACCGATCGGGATTTTTCGGCTGAGGTCAATTTCAAAGTGCCTTATGAGATGTCACATAACCTGGGAGGATTCTTCAAGTTCGGTGGAAAATTCAGGGGGAAGAAAAAAGTGAAAAATGCGGATGAATACCTCACTCCGTTCGGGAGAGTGAGTCAGATCGGCAGAGAACATCCGGAGGATTTCACCCTTTACAACGACACCCACATAGCCATCAGCAATTTCATTGATGGCACGATAGGCACCGACTTTATGAATGGCACCTTCGATTTTGGTCCCCGGCTGAACGCCGATAGGATTGATCGTTTCCACAGTACGTATGAGAGTGCATATGAACGGAACAGGAGCATTGATCTGCAGGATTATACGGCCCGGGAGGATATTTATGCAGCTTATGTAATGACCGAGTTGCATATCGGGGAAAAACTCGTTTTCGTGCCCGGAGTGAGGTACGAGTATACAGCAAATAATTATGACGGGAAGTTCGGAAACCTGTACGGAGATCTCGGTGAGAAGGGGATGATGACCGACACCACCGGCGGGCAAAATTATGGCGAATTTATGCCGATGGTAAATCTCAAATACACCGTCACCGACAATGTGAATATCCGGTTTGCAGTTACCAAGACTCTGAACAGGCCGGATTACTACAACCTGGTCCCTTACCAGCAGATAAACGACGCCGAACAAACCATAGCGGAAGGAAATCCCGATCTGAAATATGCCACCTCCTGGAATTACGATGTATTCCTTTCCTTTTTCAAAAGTGAACTCGGCTATTTGTCTGTCGGGACCTATTACAAGAAGATAAAGGGTATCGACTACACTTATACCCGGAGACTGCTGGAGGGTCCGTATTCCGGTTTCATAAAGACTTCTCCGGTGAACAGCGGTATCACCGACGTTTATGGGATAGAAACGGCTGTTCAGACCGATTTAAGGTTTCTGCCGAAACCGCTTAACGGGCTCATCTTCTCCGGCAATATCGCCCTGATAAAATCGGAGACCAAATACCCATTTTTATACGATACCGGCGTTCGAAGTACGGAACCGCCTTACGAATCCATTTATATCGATACGACCAGGACGGGCAGCATGGTAGGACAGCCAAATGTGGTCGGAGGGTTTTCGCTCGGCTATGAAAAAGGCGGGTTCTCGGCCAGGGTTTCGCTTTCCTACCAGGCTCAGATATTGGAGCAGGTGGGAAATACCGTGGAGAGTGACGGACAGCTTGTCAGCCAGGATTATGGATCCGATTCATTTGCCTTCTGGGATTTCAGCCTGAATCAGAAAATACCGTGGGTTAGAGGACTCACGCTCTTCATGGATCTGAACAATTTCACCGGTGAAACGGATCGGACAATCTACGCCGAATCCCTGCCCTCTCGGAAAGAACGATTCGGATGGACCGGCGATCTGGGAATACGATATCAGCTTTAAAGATCTGTATAGGAAGTGACCAATGCTCATAATAATACACAACCCTAAAGTCTCATGGGAGGCCATATGACTCAATCAGATAAGATACGAAGATGTAAGAACGACAAGGCAAAGGGGCTCCCTTTCCTTATGCTTTGTCTGGTTATCGCCTTGGCGAGTGTCACCAATGCTCTTGCTCAGCGCAAGGTACAGGTAGAACCCGGATTCGGCACATTGAATACGGCCATTCTCAGTGATACCACCGAAACCGGTGCCCGGGTAGACTCCAATACGGTGTATGTACTGCAACGAGGCGGGCTGTACCTGCTGGACGGCAGTATAGAACACCGCGGTTACCATTTAACCATCGTGGCTGAGGACGGTGATGGAGATCGTCCAAGGCTGGTGCCTGCCGTAGGCACCGGAGGCACCTCTTCAAGGGCTTTTCGTCCCAGAGGTTCCCTGACTCTCAAAGGCTTGTATGTTACCGATGAAGACGAAGACGGAGGTCTCAATACCAGGATTATCCGCGTCAGTGCCAATGACGTAACCATCCGGATCGACGATTGTCATCTGGATAAAGACGGACAGTCGGCATTCCGGGTAGATGGCACCGGGGTTAGCATTTTTGTAACCAATTCCATCATAAGTAACATCGGAGTAGCCGAGAGCGCCTCCAATGGTCGCGGTATCGACGACCGCGGCAACCCGATTGATACGCTGGTACTGGATAATGACACCTTTTATAACATGAGCAGTCAGATAATCCGGGATGACGGGGGCGTGATCAACTATGCCCGCGTGAATCAGTGTACCATCGTCAATACAGGCATTGGAACGGCCGTTGAATTCGGACCTGTTGTCAAAGGGATTTTCACCAATAACATGGTTATAAATGCAGCCACCTATGGGAATGCTGCCAGTGTCGGTCCTGATGAAACAAGTTATGTGGTAAGCTTCAAAGAACTTACCACGCAGGAAACGGACTCCCTGGGTGAGCAGAGTCTTACCATCAGCAATAATAACATCTTCCTGGATCCGGCGATTGTCGCGGCTTATCCGGATACCGTAAGTGCGGTGTCGAACTTTAACGATGTTGCTATGGCCGCTTTGGATGAAGGTACCCTCCTTAATGAAGATGTGAAATTCACCAATGCTCCGGCAGCACCAGTAGCTATGGTTACGGAGTATTATGCAGGCACTGCGGGTAATACCCAGTTCGATATTTCGGGCGAACCGTATGATTTCAGCTATGCCAATAGTTTCGATTCCTACACGGCAGGGACCGACGGACAGCCTTTAGGTTCAGTGGTATGGCCCGGCATGGCGACCCCTGTGGAAGGTCGTGTCACTCCGCATCGTCCTCAAACATTCGCATTGCACGGCAATTACCCCAATCCTTTCAACCCGACTACAAATATCGTCTTTGACCTGCCTCAGGCTGCGCAGGTAGCCGTTGATATTTTCAATGTAATCGGGCAAAAGGTGCTGAGTGTTCCTGCACAGCATATGAGTGCCGGTACCAATCAGCATATAATGATCGATGCGTCCAAACTCGCATCAGGCGTTTATGTCTACAGGGTGACGGCAAAAACACCCGGCGGCGCTTTCCTAAATGCTAATACTGGAAAGATGACGCTTATCAAATAACCCACACATACATCCAGGTTATGGAGGGCTCTTGGAAAAAGAGCTCTCCTTTTTAACCTCAGAATTTCAGGTGTGATTGGATAACGATGGATAAAGGTAATCTTCCTTGCACGTTCTTTGCGGGATTATGGCGTCCCTTGCAGTAAAGAAAACGTGAAGGGGGAGCCGCCTCACACGGCGAAGAGAATATATAGCGGCCTTTGTAATTTCCAGTGTTCCCTGCGGGAAGAAAAAAACCGCAAAGCTCATAAAAGAACTATTTAAGTCTAACAACGAATATTCATGACCAGATTGACGGGATTATTCGCAGCAGGAATTAAACCGGCTGTTATAGGTATCATGGTGTGTCTGTCAGCAGGAGCTTGTCAGTTTCGTCCCGGACCCATCCATTTTTCTAAAACTCCTTATTTCTTCGATGCAGGAGGCCATGGTTCTGAAGTACCGGATGGCTATTATCCCCTCACTCCGGATACGAAGTATTCGGAACAAAACGGCTACGGATGGGTCGGGGATGGACTGAAGCCTTTTACCAGGCAGGAATGGAAGAAATCCAGGGATGCATTTTTGATTGACGGTGTTTCTGCAAAGCGGGTCGGGTTCAGAGCAGACATCCCGCCGGGAAAGTGGTGGCTGGTATTGTGGTTCGGGGCCGGAATGGAAGATTCGAGTACTACCCGCCTTTTGGTAAATGGAAAGAATACAACTCCGGCATTGCAGGCTTTTACCCCGGATGAGGAACCCCGGAAAGTCATTCAAAAAACCTACCGCGTGATCCAGCAGCAGGTTGTCATTGCCGACTCGGGTCTTACTTTTTCCCTGCTTGGCGAGCAAGACAGCGTGCGCCTGATGGGTTTTGCGTTGATCCCGGATCCCGGTGTCCCGCAGAACGGAGAGTTATCCTCGGTCTTGAAGAAGATCAAAGAGGCGGGCCGATACGACAGTCGTCAAAAACTGGAGCCAATCATTCAGGAATTAAACCGGTTATCCGCAGAGAAGAAAGAGTACAGGAACTTTGCGGCGTACTGGTCACTTCAGCTGAAATTGCTTCAAAAAGCAGAAAAATACTTCTATTACCGGGGATGGAGCTGGGCAACGGAAAAAACGGGAATGGGATTATTCGACCATCTGTATCAATCTGTGATGCTTTACGATGGCTTGCTGGACAGGGAAAACCCCCGGGAAAATCCGCTTTATGAGCGTGCACTTTGGTACAGGGGCCGGCTTTTGTACTGGTTGTGGCTGGAACGTGGTATCTACTTTGAGCATGATGCGGCCGCAAGAGATCTGAGAAAAATGGCAGAGTTGCATCCCCGGGATAGTCTCGTTCGCATGTATAATGGGGAACAAATCGATACCCCTGACCCTTTCGATGGAGTCAAAAAGCCTGCGAATGCACCTGCCTGGGCTTTTTCGGAATGGGAATTGATGAACCGCCTCAAACATATCGTGGACTGGTGGGTGCTCGACAGGCAATCGAAAACCGGGGAGTTTGGAGGAAAATTTGGTGATGATGTAGAACTTCTGCGATTCTGGTCGCCTCTGATTCTCTCGGGAGATACCGTTGCTTACCAGGGCTGGAAAAAACTGGCCGACGGAGTCTGGAACAGCGACAGGATGTATAAAGGATATGCGAAAAAGCCAAGTGATGTGGAACATTCTTCAGAATTTCTCTCTGATACGGCTCCTCTTATGGTCTTGTATACCGATGACCCTGTTTATGAGAACCGTCTCTCCTGGTCGGCAGGTTATTTCAGAAATTTGTGGACAGGTTTCAACGATAAGGGATATCGCTTCTTTAAGTCTTCATGGTTCAGTTCGACAGAAGTAGAGATGCAGCCTCCCAGGAACAGGGATGTTCCCTATACTTCACGAGCAACAAAGGCGGTTCGTTATTACGCATGGAAAGCCAGAGACCCTGAAACACTAAAAGCCCTGCAGGAATGGTCGGATGGCTGGCTGCATGCCTCTCAGCGAACCGACAAAGGAAAACCCCTCGGCATTATCCCGGCTTCGGTGGAGTATCCTACAGGAGCGTTTAACGGTGACGGATCAAACTGGTATACCGCCAATATGTTTTGGGATTACTTCGACTGGACCGGCGGAGCCTCTATCCTTGATCAATTGCTCTTTACGTGGACAATGACGGGCCAGAAGAAGTACCTGAAGCCAATTGTTCAGAATCTTCAGTTCGTCAGCAAGTATGCCGGATCGCTCTCGGAAAAGAAAAACGATTTTAGAAAAGGTTCGGACAAATGGGCGGCCTACAGGCTGAGCCACAGCTCTGAGTTCTGGAGTGTGATAGGAACCTGGAGGCTGCTCACCGGGAATAAAAAATATGACCGGCTGCTCATGCAGTATGGCACGCCTTTTATCAAATATCGGCTGACCGGGAATCCGGATTATCTGGTAAAGGGAATGGAACCTTATTTGAAAACCATCAGGTACAACTATCCGATGTTTACCAGTGAGGTCATCCATACCGACCGTGTCCATATCGCACCGGGTAACACCCGGCAGGCCGGCATCTTACAGGGCATGGTTACCGGGTACAATATTTATGAGGGATCTTCTCCCTATATCGCGGTTAGCTGGGAAAATGCCAGCCGGGATGCCACATTCCTGGTGACGAACAGCGATTCGTCCTCTCTCCATGTAATTCTTTATTCTTTCTCAAAGAATAACGATAAGCTGACCGCACGCCTGTGGCAGCTCAGACCGGGTATTTATACAATGAAAATAACCGGCAGGGGCAAGATACTGGAAAGCAAGAAAATCACGATCCAAAAGGGAGGAGAAAGGTTTCCCATCTTACTACCTCCTCACGAGAGGATCCAATTAGACATAACACCGATTTCCGATTAAAAACCAATGATTACAGAAACACAAATCGAGGTGAAAAAGGGGCTTTTAGAGAAGTTTAAAATTTTTATGCTCTCTATCGGCCCGGCGATGTTCATTATCGGGTATAACATCGGGACCGGCAGCGTAACCACGATGGCCGTAACGGGTGCGAAATACGGGATGATGTTAGCCTGGCCCCTGTTTCTTTCCTGCGTCGTAACCTATATCCTGATCGTGATTTTCGGCAGATACACCGTGGTAACCGGCGACACAATTATTTTTAGTTACCGGAAATATTTTGGAAAGACGGCAGCCCTGTTTGTACTCGTAGCCCTGGTATTCAGCGAGGTGGTATCAGGTATCGGTGTTATGGCGGTCGTCACCCAGGTGATTCAGGAATGGTCCAGGCCGCTGACAGCATCAGGAAACGGCATCAACCCGATATATTCCACCTTATTTTTCGGAGCCATTCTTTACGCCCTTTTCTGGAACGGGAAGCAGAACTTTTTCGAGAAGATTTTGGCCATTTTTGTGGGACTGATGGGCGCCAGCTTCCTGCTTACCATGTGTATGGTCATTCCCGACCCGGTACAGATTATTAAAGGATTGATCCCCCGTGTCCCCGGCAGTTCCCATGCCGCGCTCCTGATTGCCGGGATGGCGGGAACCACCATGGGAGCGGTGATTTATGTGGTACGGGCTATCCTCATCAAAGGAAAGGGCTGGACCCTTAAGGATTTTAAGCTTGAGAAAAGAGATGCCATTATCTCGGCGGTGATGATGTTCCTGTTGGGTATTTCGATCATGGCCTGCGCCGCGGGAACACTCTACCCACAAGGAATTGAGATCCATAATGCCATCGATATGGTGAACCTGCTCGAGCCGCTTGCCGGCCGGTTTGCCGTATCCATTTTTGTTGTGGGCATTGTGTCGGCGGGTCTGTCGTCCCTGTTTCCCATCATCATCCTGGCTCCCTGGCTGATCGCGGATTATAAGAACGAGTCTGCCGACATGCAGTCGCCATCCACCCGTTGGATGGTTTTGGCGCCGCTTGCTCTGAGCCTGATCGTGCCCCTCGTGGGCGGGCGTCCGGTTCTGGTGATGATCGTTTCTCAGGCGTTCATCTCCGTAGTCACTCCTCTTGTCATTGGACTGATCATAATCCTGCTGAACAAAAAACAGATAATGGGTAAACACACCCTGAAACCGGTACAGAATATCCTGCTGGGACTAACCCTCATTTTCTCGATAGCAATGGCGATAGCCGGAATTGTCGGGATTTTGGGGCTTTGACAGAATCTTTTTTGAAGGATTAGCACAAGAGGCAGCTTTGTGAACCGACAAGACAGACGGCATCGTGCCAGAAGCGATTTTCACGGTTCCGGTACATGAAATTCGAACTCACCCTGAAAAAGTCAATAAGTGTAAGGGGCCGTTAAGGCACCAAATCACAAAAAAAGGAACAGGTCCGATGCGGCCGGCCGCTTGTAGCATAAGCTCTTCGCGGCCAAAAGCGAATCGGAACGAAAACCCGGAGTAAATCAAAGATCATGATTCATCCGAATATCACTATTTGTTATTTGTATACCATCAGCAAATACGGTTATCCTCCGCCGGCTGAGAATACGTGTTCTTACCTGGAGGAATACAAAAGACTCGGGTTCTCTTCAGTGGAGCTGGAAGGCATCCGGGAAAGTCATCTTTCCGGAATATACGAAATGAAGTCCCTCATCAGGACAAAAGTGGATGAACTGGGATTGTCGATTCCCTATTTCTGTGCCGTATTGCCAGGCTTGTCCTCCGCCGACGCAAACGAGAGAAGGCACAACCTGGAACTCTTTAAAAAAGGCTGTGAAATAGCGGCGTATCTCGGGTCGAAGGGGATTCTGGATAATGCACCGCTTCCTCCGTACCGGTTTCCGGATGATATCCCCGTAGTGCGCCATTATCAGGAAGATGTAATCCTGTCGGCCGGGTTTCCGGACGATCTGAGCTGGGATCGTTATTGGAAGCAACTGGTCGCTACCTATCGTGAGGCATGCGATATCGCTGCGAATCTGGGACTGACGTATCAAATGCATCCTGCAGCCGGGGTGCTTTGCGCCACTACCGACGCCTTCCTCTATTTCCACGATGCAGTAGACAGAAGCAACCTGCGTTTCAATTTCGACACCGCCAACCAGTTCGCTCTTAAAGATAATCTGACTCTTTCCCTGCGCAGGCTGGCGGATTATATCGATTATATCCATATCTCGGATAACACCGGGCAGAAAGTGGAGCATCTGCCCCTGGGAGAAGGAAACATCCGCTGGGATGATTTCTTCGAAACCCTGGATCTGATCGGGTTTGACGGACACTTTGGGATAGATATCGGCGGCGAGGAATCGCATGTACAAGACCTGGATAAAGCATATCTGGATGCCGCAGGTTTTTTAGAGGATAAACTGGACCTGAAGGTATAAATATCCCATGAAGCATATAAAGAAAATCCTGATTCTCGGATTCCTGGGAGCCTTTTGTCTGTTGCCGCCTCTTTATGGACAACAGAAGCTGTCGATTGTACCTGCTCCCAAGCAGATTGAATTCGGCAGTGGATCTTTCTCTCTGGATGGCGGCATTTCCGTTCACATTTATCTGAATGATGATGCAGAGGCTGATTTCCTCTTATCTCAGTTGCAGAAGGTGTTCAGAAACAGCCTGAATTCAGAAATCCGAAGTAAAGGAAGAAAATCCGATAGGGGGATTCTGATTGGCATACCCGGGAAAAACAGGAAATTCGACCGGATCATCCAAAAGGAAAGCATGACGCCGGATTCCACCCTTGGTGATCAGGGATATTTGTTGCTTATAAAACCGGATCGCATCATCCTTTCAGCTAATACGGAAACGGGTGTTTTTTATGGGGTTCAGTCGTTAAAACAGCTCATCCGCACCCACAGGTACAGCAGGTCTGTCCCCGCCCTTAAAATAAAAGACTGGCCGGATTTGAAAATCCGCGGGGTGATGGATGATATCAGTCGCGGACCGGTGCCGACCAAAGCGTACATGCACCAGCAAATCAGGCGCATGGCGGAGATGAAAATCAACATGCTCACGTATTACACCGAGAACGTGGTGAAAACGAAGAGCCATCCTGAATTTGCCCCGCCCGGCGGTTCTCTCGATATCAAAGAATGGGCGGAACTGGCGGATTATGCCCGCAAGTATCACATCGATTTGGTGGGCAACTTCCAGTCCTTCGGGCATTTCGAGAAAATCCTGAAGATCCCGAAATACAGTCACTTGGGTGAAGGCGGCTCTCTGCTTTCTCCCGCCTTTGAAGGGAGTTATAAGCTGTTGCGGGATATTTATTCCGAGATGATCCCCGCTTTTCATTCCGAATATTTCCATATCAATTCGGACGAAACTTTTGAATTGGGGAAGGGCGCTTCGCGAGAAATGGTAGACAGTCTGGGACTGGCCGCGGTATACGCCGGTCATATTAAACGCATACATAAAATCATTTCAGGGATGGGCAAGAAAGTGATGATGTGGGGAGATATCGCTATGGATCACCCCGAAATCCTGAACCTGCTTCCTAAAGACATCATCATGGATAGCTGGGTATACGATGCACTGGATGATTATGCGCCCTATATAATCCCCTTTAAAAAAGCGGGATTTAAGCTGCTGATATCTCCGGGGATCGTGAATTCCAATAAGATGATGCCCGATTTAGAGAAGGCTCGCAAAAATATTTCCGGCTTTGTGGCGGCCGGTAAAAAGCAGGGGGTCTGGGGAATGTTAGTCACGGTGTGGGACGAAGGCAGCTCCGCCTTTTTTTCTCGCGACTGGTACGGGGTGGCCTGCGCGGCAGATCAAAGCTGGCACAGCAACCCGGGTGACACCACCTACGATACGCGGTTTAACCGGGCCGTGTATGGCGCTGCCAACAATGGATTTTCAGAGGCGATTCACGAATTGAATAAACTGACGGAACTGAGATCCACCGAGGAAATGAATGAGGGCGTCCTGTGGGAAAAAGTGATCCCTGAGAAGGGGAAAAAAGGACTGATGAATCTTCAGGATTGGGGGAAAGTGAAGAAGATTGCGTTAAAAGCAAAGAACGATCTTCAAACGTACGATCCGGTGATTTACCCGCAAGACGTGAAATTTCTCCGGCTGACGGCAGATCAGTACCTGTTCCTTGCAAAGAGTCGCCCGGCAATTGTACAGGCTTCAGGGTGGTATGAACAGGCCTGCAAAATTCAGAGCCGGGATAAGATAAAAGCACGTGCCCTGCTGACGGCGGCATACCGATCGTTATCCGGAATCTATGACAGGCAGGTTGCCCTGAAAATCAGGAACCAGTCTCTGTGGACCATTGAAAACAGGGTGTATGCGCTCGACCGGGTAACGAAAAAGTATGATGAACAAATCGCCGCTCTGCGTGAAGTTCGTGATAATGTCCTCAGTGCGATCTACACGCTTGACAAGAAAGAGCGTATCCCATCCCCCTCCGAAGTCCGCCTGGATATTCAGGAGACCGACGGCTGGTATTTCCGGGGATGGCTGATGCCCAAACCCATCCCTGCCAAAACAGGCTTTCGGGATCCGGGGATCGACTATCTGAAGAATATTGGCGGAGTGAAAGCGGCCTCCCCCGGTGTGGCCGACGAATTTTTTTACGACGGCACCCGGTACCGTTGGTCACGCGTGAATACTCCCTACTTCGCAAAGGTGGATCTGGATGAATTATTCCGGCAAAACAAAGATGTGGTCATGTATGCCTTTGCTACCATTGATGCTCCCCGGGATGAAACCGTACGGGCCCTGGCAGGCAGCAGCGACGGTATTGAGGTCTTTGTGAATGGAAAATCGGTATACAAGAACTATGTGAAAAGAAATTTTCATCGCGATGAAGATGAATTATTCCTGCCGCTCCATAAGGGACGGAATAAACTGATGCTGAGGATCACACAAGACAGCGGCGACTGGGCATTTTCATTTCGGCTTCCTGATGTCGAGGTGCGCAGCCATAAGAACAGGTATAAAATCATCAAATAAGTATGGATATGTCACTAACAGAAAAAGCTATGGCTAAACTGAATGTAGAAATACTCCCCGACAAGAATGCGCTGGGCCGGTCGGCTGCAGAGTACGTGGCCGACTGCATCAAAAAGGCTTCGAAGGAGAAGGGGAACGTGCGGATGGTCTTCGCCGCGGCAATATCACAGCGGGAGTTTCTGGCTGAACTGGTGAAAATGAAAGACATCCCCTGGCCCCAAATAACGGCGTTCCACATGGATGAGTATCACACTCTGCCGGAATCGGCTCCGCAGCGGTTTGGCAATTTCTTGTGGGAACACCTCTTCAGGCTCAGGGATTTTGGTACAGTGCATTACATAAAAGACGACCTTGAGCAGTATGCGGCCCTGATCAATGAAGCCCCGATTGACATTGCCTGCCTGGGCATCGGCGAGAACGGTCATCTGGCTTTTAACGATCCTTCAGTGGCGGATTTTGAGGATCCTCATACCTTGAAAAAGGTGAAGCTGGATCGCATATGCCGCCAGCAGCAGGTAAATGACGGAGAATTTGCCGATATCAGCGAAGTTCCCGAAAGTGCGGTTACCTTAACCATACCCGCATTAATGAAGGCCGATTTCCTGTCAGTGGTTGTTCCGGGAGCGGCAAAGGCGGCTGCGGTTGCCAAAACGCTGTATCATCCTGTCTCAACCGAGTGCCCCTCAACCATATTGCGCACCCATCCCCGCGTCAGACTCTTCCTGGATGATCGCTCTGCAAAAAAGATCATGGAAAGGACCTGATGAAGATCTACTCTTATTCCCGGGGATCAGCAGGATTAATCTTGAATCCACTCTGAAAAGCAGAAGAATGCCACAAAGACCCGGCGTTGAGAAGGAAATACAGACGGCAGGCAACAGTCTTATAATAGTTTGTGAGACCTGGCATCTTCGTGGCAAATCGTATAAAATGGACTTCTTAGAATGGACTTAACCTTCAAGTAATAAGAATATGACGTTTCTCCGTAAGTTTACAATACCGCTTTCGATACTTTCGGTCGTGTTTATTTCGTGTTCGCACCCTTCCGGGGAAAAAATGACGCCCCGCGATCTGGCAAAACGGGTGTCGGATATCCTTGTAGCGGGAACGAAATTCCATTTTGAGCCGGCGCTTCAGGAATCTGAGCAGGATGGCGTCTGCCTGGTTAATTTTCCCTCAAAAGAGAAGGGCGCGTTCTATGCCCGTTCGGTGGTTCAGGTCGCTAAAACCGGGGAGCGGAATTTCAAGACATTCTTTGCAATCAGTCATCCGGCAGGTGTTATTAAGATATGGCTGGATGGCAACCCTGTCTATTCCAATTCCACCGACCATGACGGACACTTTAATGATGTGGATTACGGCTTATTTGAATTTCAAAAGAAAGTGCCGGTTGTGTTGCCGGCAGGGAAACACCAGCTTGCCATTAGGTTCAGTCCGAAGAAACCGGGACACAATCGTATTTGGATCAGTTTTGTGAGATCGGATAACGGCCTGCCCGACCCCGCCGTTCATCTGCATGCTCCCTCGACGAAAGAAGATCTGCCCGATACCGGCTATTGGTGGACAGGTCCGTTTCCCGATGACACGAAGGACAGCCTTCTGATGAATCCGAACCTGACTCCCACTGATTTGATGGGCCAACAATTTGCCACATCAGGGGGTGGAATTCTTCAATGGGATCTCCCGGTCCGGCATTTGGTGAGAAACCTGCCCGGCCGGCTCACGTACGAAAACTGGCATTATTCGACCGGCATCTTCCTTGATGCGATGGAAAAGATGGATGATCACTTCAAGGGATTGGATTATTCGGGATACATCAGCAAAGAATTGAATTTTTTCCTGAACAACAAAGACATGATTGCCCGTGCACGAGAAAAATACGGGCTGATCGAGAGTCCCTTTGAGGTCTTTTATCGCTTTTCTTTGCTGGATGATATGGGCACCCAGACGATTCCATACGTGGACATGCTCATAAAAAACAAGGAAGGGAAGGGTGCGAAAAATCCGGATGTATACAAACTGGTAAAGCGGGCAACCGATCACATAATGAATGATGTCACCCGCCTGCCTGATGGAACTTTTGCCCGGCTTACTCCGGATACCATGTCGGTCTGGGCGGATGATTTATACATGGGGTCGGTTGTCCTGTTGAGAATGTATGAACTGACTCATGATGAAGATTACCTGAATGAAGCGGTGAAGCAGACCATCCGGTTTGACGATCATCTCCGGGATCCGGCCTCCAATCTTTATTGGCATGGATGGTTTTCACGCAGCCGGCAGCACTCGCCCGTCAAATGGGGGCGGGCCAACGGCTGGACGATGATGGCAAATGTCGAATTGCTCCTGGCAATGCCCCGGAATCATCCTCAAAGGGAGAAAATACTGGAGATATTCCGGCGTCATGCGGCCGGACTCCTGGCGGTTCAGTCGGAAGGCGGCAGATGGCACCAGGTCCTGGATGATCCTTCAACGTACCTGGAAACCTCTGCCACAGCCATGTTCGTGCGTGCTTATGCAGTCGGCATCGTAAAAGGCTGGCTCGACCGCGGGAAATATGCCGGGGCTCTCGAAAAAGGGTGGGCCGCCCTCACCCGTCAGGTCAATGATAAGGGAGACATTACGGGAATTGCACCGGGAACCGACATCATGTTTTCCAGCCAGGCATACCAGAACCGCGGACCGAGACTTAATGACCCCAGAGGATTCGGAGCCATCATTTACGCCGCCATTGCAATGGATAAATACCAGAACCTGGATTAGGCAGGATCAGATGTGGCTTTCAACTTTAGATATTTTAAGTACTTCAAGCTTCAAGTACTTCATTTAGAATTGGAAATATCCACATGTTCCTTATTGAGCGCTCCGCAGGATTCCCGGATTACCAGCGTAGGCTCGAAAATGATGCGGTGATGCTTCGGCGGAGTTCCCTCTATACGCTTAATAAGCGTGTCAACAGCAGCCGTACCGATTTTTTTTACCGGCTGATGAATAGTTGTCAGGGGGACATTGGCGTATCTGGCCTGTTCAATATCGTCGAAACCCACGATGGCAACATCGTCGGGTACTTTGTAACCCAGTTCCTGTATCCGCTTTATGAAGCCCAGAGCGTTCAGGTCGCTATAAGAAAAAAAGGCGGTCGGTTTCTCGTCCAATTGATGAAAGCGATTGCCCAGGTTATAGCCTGAATCGAACTCCCCGGCCGGTTTTCCGGAGGCGGGCCTCAGCTGCCAGGCCGTTTCGCAGCGCAAATCAGATTCTTGCAGTGCGCGCCGGTAACCTTTCAGGCGGACATCACCCAGCGAGTTATCTGCCGGGCTGTTAATATAGCCGATCTCCGTGTGCCCCAGTTCGATCAGATGCCGTGTACCCATATAAGCACCCTTCTCGTGGTCGGTCCCGACATACCAAATGTCATCATCCGCCACATAGGAGACCATTACGTATGGGTAATTCTCGTTATGAAGCGTCCGTATTATTTTGGGAGCATGCGGGTCTTTTCGAAGCGTGGCGATGATCAACCCCTTCACCCCCATGTTTCTGAAATGATGAATCTGGCTTTCTTCCTTTCTGATCTGGTTTGAACTGTTTGACAGAAGGATATTGAACTTTCTGGGATACGCGGTTTCCTCGACCATCTGGGCGATTAAGGAAAGAAATGGTTCCTTCAGATCCTGCAAGACCAGGCCGATGGAATCATAGCCGGAGATATCACTTTTCGCCTTCTTTTCAGCAACGAAAGTCCCCTTTCCAACCCGGCTGAAAAGTACCCCTTCATCAATCAGAGTCGATAACGCACTTTTAATGGTAATCAGACTTACATCATACTCTTCAGCCAGTTGTTTATGCGATTTAAGCTGTTGCCCCACCTCAAATTCTCCTGATGATATCTTATCGTTAATATCCTTAACGATTTGTATGTACAAAGGTGTGGAATCCTGAAAATCTATAGGCATTTTTAGAAGTCTGAAAGTTACGTTACTATATATACCTAATATACCTGATTTTTGGAATGTTTGCTAATTAAGTTGTTAAAAAAGATGGATTAATTATACTTTTTCTAGTGACAAATTGAAAGACTCACCCGCCATCCTGAATCCATATTTGTCTCGTAGCATTATATTATTTCTGCTCTTGCCGTCCGATTTTGGGTGGAAATCAGATCAGGTGACCCCGATTATAGGGTTCACCTCCCTCACCATTCTTTCTGTTGTGAAAATCTGCCGTCTACTATTTTCCTATGATTACACTGAAGAGCGGGAGATTTAGAATGACAGCCTGGGAGAGACCAGATGAAAATCCATTCAAAAATACACTTGTGCCATGTCATTGCCGCCAGCTTCAGCTGACGGACAAAGGAATCATTCTCACTGAATGCCGGCCTCAGCCGGGGCATAGCCATTATGCAGGCCGGAGTTCTGCTTCCGCCATCAATATGGCATTGGCTTTACATATTAGCCACCAGGTTTTCTGCAAACTCCGAACACGAAAGCAGCGTGGCTCCTTCCATAAGGCGTTCGAAATCGTAGGTAACCTTCTTCTGCTGAATGGATGCTTCCACCGCTTTTTCTACCAGATCGGCTGCTTCATTCCATCCCATATAGCGCAGCATCATTACGGCAGACAGAATTAAGGAGCCGGGGTTGACCTTATCCTGTCCGGCGTATTTGGGCGCGGTGCCATGGGTTGCTTCGAAAATGGCGTATCCGTTGGTATAATTGATGTTGGCGCCCGGGGCGATGCCGATGCCGCCTACCTGGGCAGCCAGGGCGTCGGATATATAGTCGCCGTTCAGGTTAAGCGTGGCGATTACGTCATATTCCGCCGGTCGCGTCAGGATTTGCTGCAGGAAGGCATCGGCAATGACATCCTTGATGACGATCCCGCCCGGAAGCTTCTGCCAGGGGCCGCCGTCTATTTCTTTACCGCCGAATTCTTCCCTGGCCAGTTCATATCCCCAGTTTTTGAAACTGCCTTCGGTAAATTTCATGATGTTTCCCTTGTGTACCAGGGTCACGCTTTTGCGGTTATTGTCAATCGCATATTGGATGGCGGCGCGGATCAGCCTTTTGGAACCTTCTTCCGATACCGGTTTGATCCCGATGGATGAACTTTTGGGAAACCGGATGCTGGTCACCTTCATCTCATTAATCAGAAAATCTTTAATCTTATCCGCTTCCGGAGTTCCCGCCTGAAACTCAATGCCTGCGTAAATATCTTCGGTATTTTCCCGGAAAATCACCATATCCGTCTGTTCAGGGGTTTTAACGGGACTGGGTGTTCCTTTATAATATTTGACCGGACGGACACAGGCATACAGGTCGAGTTTTTGCCGGAGAGCCACATTCAGGCTGCGGATACCTCCGCCGACCGGTGTTGTCAGCGGCCCCTTAATCGCTATGTGGTAATCATTTATAACCTTCACGGTATCTTCAGGGAGCCATTCATTCGCTCCGTAGAATTTTACCGCCTTTTCCCCGGCATAAATCTCGAACCACTCAATCTTCCTGTTTCCTCCATAAGCTTTTTCGACTGCGGCGTCAATCGTGCGCTGCATAGCCGGAGTGATATCCACCCCGGTTCCGTCGCCCTCAATATAGGGGATGACGGGATGATCGGATACCTGGAGGTTTCCTTTGGCATCGCCTGTTATTTTTTCTCCTTTTGCGGGAGGTGTAACTTTCGAGTATGACATGAGCGTGAAAACTTTTAAAGACTATTTCATTGCGCCGTAAAGATAGGGCAGAAAGGGCACAGTTTAAATATCAAGTCTATTCTGAAAAGCCGAAAATACCGCCGACAATTTTAGAAGAAGAATTAATCCCGATACATCGGGGTCCCGAAGGTCTCACAACGTACACAGGAACAAATACATAATGAACATTATGAGATTCATTGTGCTCATTGTGGCAAAGAAAATAAGGGTCGTCAGAAATGGTAAAAAGCGGCTAATGGAAACAAAGGAATGTAGAGTAGATAATTGTTTAAAATAGATTTATCAGGATTTATGATTTTGTGTCTGCGGCAAAAGAATTCCTCTGGAATTATAAATTATACCTCCTGTATCTTCATCCCATAGCGATTAAAAATTACTTTCAGGAATGAACTATCATTACTAATTTATTAACCATATGGATGGGAAATGGAAACACAAAGAACAATCGGCCGGATATCACTACTCCTGGCTATAATAGAGGATTGACCCATGAATAAACGTTTCTGTGTACCTGTTGCCGGCATTTTGCTGTTTGCAGGTTTGGCCGCTGCCTGTTCTTCAGGAAACCGTACCGGCAACGGCAATAAAATGGAATTTGAAGCCTCCAATATGGATACCACGGTTACCCCGGGAGATGATTTTTTCGAATACGTAAACGGAGGCTGGCTCAGGTCCCACGAAATTCCGGCGACGAAGAGTTCCTACGGGGTATTTACCCGTCTTCGGGATCAGAACCAGAAGATCCTGAAGGAGATTGTCACGAAAGCTTCTGATACTTCTTCATCGCGCGACAGTATCCAGGCGATGGTCGGCGATTTTTACATCAGCGGGATGGATTCCACCCATATTGACAGCCTGGGATTTGCCCCTATCCGGCCGTTTCTTTCTGCAATCGGGAAAATACAATCCAAAAAGCAGGTGCTGAGTATGCTGGCCGGCCTCCAAAAGAAGGAGATAGGCACTTTTTATAATTTTCGGGTCGATCAGGATGCCAAACATTCGAATCAATATGCGGTGTACATCCAACAGGGCGGGCTCGGACTCCCCGACCGCAGCTATTACCTGGATAAAAGTGATCATTACAAGAAAATCCGCGGGCAGTATGTGGAGCATATCACCAAAATGTTTACCCTGATTGGTGTGGATTCGGCAACAGCGGCAGAAAAAGCGGCCCGGATCATGGACCTGGAAACCAACCTTGCCGAACATTCCATGACACGCGTCGATCGGAGGGATCCGGATAAAACCTATCACAAAATGACGATATCCCAACTGGATAAACTTGCCCCGGATATCGGATGGCCGGCACAATTGAATACGCTGGGAGCCGGTGGATTAAAGACGGTTGTCGTGAGCCAGCCGAAATTTGTAAAAAATATGGATGAGGTGATAAAAGCCACGCCGATCGCCGTATGGAAGGATTACCTGACATGGGATGTTTTGAACAGCACGGCTCAATATCTGAGCAGGCCTTTTGAAGAAGCGGATTTCCACTTTTACGAGACGATATTATCCGGACGCAAGGAAATGGAGCCGCGCTGGAAACGAGTTATTTCAGCAATTGACAGGCACATCGGGATGGCGCTTGGCCGCTTGTATGTAAAAAAAGCCTTTCCGCCGGAAGCCAAGCGACAGGTGAAGGAAATGGTGCAGCATCTCAAAGAGGCCTTTCGGGAACAGATCAAAAGCCTGGACTGGATGAGCACGGAGACCAAACAAAAGGCCCTGGCGAAACTCGACAAGTTCCTGGTGGAGGTCGGTTATCCGGATAAATGGATCAATTATTCAGGCGTTACGATCAAACGGGATGATTACCTCGGCAATGTTCTGCGGTCGAATGAGTTCGACTTTCAGCGAAATATCAATAAATTGGGCAAGCCGGTTGACCGCAAGGAGTGGTTTATGACCCCGCAGACGGTGAACGCCTATAATAATCCGACGATGAACGAGGTGGTGTTCCCGGCAGGCATCATGCAGCCGCCGTTTTTTAGTCCGGATGCTGAGGCTGCGTTGAATTATGGAGCCATGGGTGTTGTGATCGGTCATGAAATGACGCACGGCTTCGACGACCAGGGACGCAAATTCGACGCCGACGGCAATCTCAACAACTGGTGGACCGACGAGGATAAAAAGAAATTCGAAAAACGGACGGAAAAGGTGGCCAAAGAGTACTCTCAGTTTATCGTGCTTGACAGCCTTCACGTCAATGGAAAGCTTACTTTAGGCGAGAATATAGCGGATCAGGGCGGGCTATTGCTGGCTTATAACGCCCTGCAAAAATACTATCAACAGCATGGGCGGCCTGCCGACAAGAACGGTTATACTCCCGATCAACGTTTTTACATGGCCTATGCCAGAGTCTGGAGAATGAAATATACCCCGCAGCTACAGGCCATGCTGATCAAGATAAATCCTCATTCACCGCCTAAATACCGGGTGAACGGCGCTGTGGAAAACATGGCTCCCTGGTACAAGGCGTTTAATGTGATGCCCGGAGACAGCATGTACGTTCCACCCGATCAGCGTGCTCTTGTGTGGTAAGAAGGTGCTTTATACAAAAATTGTGGTATCGAATTCCCAATTTTATTAACCGCAATGGACACAACAGCTTCACAATGTTCACAAAGGAAACAACATAGTGAGCGTTGTGAAATTCATTGTACTCATTGTGGTTACTTTTCCTAAAGGTTTATCCAATGGGACCGGCTTCAACAACCTCGGTATCTGCCTTTTGTTTATATTTTTCAAAGTTTTTGATGAACATTCCGGCCAGCTCACGTGCTTTCTTTTCATAAGCCGATTTATCAGGCCAGTTATTTACAGGGATCATTACTTCGGAGGGGACACCTTTCACGGCTGTGGGAATACTGACGCCAAAAACAGGATCCGTAATGTATTCCGCGTCCGCCAGTTCCCCCGAAACGGCGGCGTCGAGCATGCGGCGGGTATGAGCCAGCCTCATACGGGTCCCGGTGCCGTAAGGACCTCCCGTCCATCCGGTGTTTACGAGCCAGATTGCGGGGCCGTAAGTGCGTATTTTATCAGCGAGAATCCTAGCATAGGTTGTCGGGTGCAGCGGCATAAACGGAGCGCCGAAACAGGCCGAAAAAGTGGCCTGGGGTTCCGTTATTCCCTGCTCCGTCCCTGCTATTTTGGAAGTATACCCGCTGATGAAGTGAAATATTGCCTGTTCCGGAGTGAGGCGGGAAACAGGCGGCAAAACCCCAAACGCGTCTGCCGTCAGAAAAACGATATTCTTTGGATGGCCGGCCATGCCGTCTTTGTCCGCGTTTGGAATGTATTCGATAGGATAGGAGCAGCGGGTGTTTTTTGTGTAACGGGTATCTTCAAAATCGGGTGTGCGTCCGGTATTCAGCGGAACATTTTCCAGGATAGTACCGGGCATCCGGGTCGTAGCGTAGATCATGGGTTCATGTTCCTCCGACAGGTGTATGGTTTTGGCATAACATCCGCCCTCAAGATTAAACACGCCGTTTTCGCCCCATCCGTGTTCGTCGTCACCAATCAGAGTTTTGCCTGGATCGGCTGAAAGAGTTGTTTTCCCGGTACCCGACATCCCGAAAAAGATAGTCGTATCGCCGTTTTTTGAAGTATTTGCCGAACAGTGCATCGGCATCACTCCCTGAAGAGGCAGAAGATAATTCATCACTGAAAAAATGCCTTTCTTTACTTCTCCCGAGTACATCGTACCGCCGATCAGGATGAGTTTTTTTGTGAAACTGATGAGGATGAAAACATCCGAAGGAGTGTTGTCGACCGCGGGATCGGAATGGAAGCCGGTGGCGGCGAGCACGGTAAACTCCGGCTTGTGGTTTCTCAGTTCCTCCTCCACCGGCCGCCGGAACATATTATAGGAGAAAAGCCCGTGGTAGGCCTGCTCACTGACAACCCGGATGGGCAGACGATAATCTTCGTCTGCACCTGAAAACGCATCAACTACATATAATTTTTTATCCCGCAGGTATTTCACCATTTTTTCAAACAGATGATCAAACACCTCCGGGGAAGCCGGCTGATTGATTGCACCCCAATCGATCTGATCGTGGACATCCGGTTCATCAATCAAAAACCGGTTTTTAGGCGAACGCCCGGTAAATCTGCCGGTTAATACGCGGATGGCATAATCGGCGGTGAGAATGCCTTCGTTATTTTTGACGATCTCCTCATAATATTCGGCAGGCGTCAGGTTCCAGGCCACATCAGGGTGATCTGCCAGCCCAAGGTAATCCAGACCAAACGAACTTCCCCGGCGATATTGATTTTCTGCAGGCATAAGTAAAATCTCCGTTTTTATAGCAATATGAGGGCTATTTGCCGTTCAGGTAATATATGAATCCTCAATTTCCTGTGAAGATGATTATGATTTGTTCTCTGTTAACGACTTATCTTCTAATAACGTTTAGTGCCGTATACCCCTGACAGGCCCCATAATCTTTATAATCGGTTGGAAGCAGAGGGACTGAAATTAACAGGTTGTTCTCCCGATGGTAAGCAGCCGCCGTTGCAGGGAGCGCTGCGAATTCCTCTGTGCTGTCGGAGAGGCTCTCCGACCTGCGTTGGTTTGCCGTCTCCGTAAAGATTATCCGCTTCTCCAGTTTTCCTAACCGTACGATTTTCTCTGCTTTCATACAGGCGCTTTTTTTCTATATGTCATATAACATTTTGACTTGCAATGAGTTGTATAGTTGCAAAAGATTTCCCCGAAGAACATTTTTTCACATGGACACTTATTTAAATATGAACGATCGGTCGAACCTCGTCGTTACCGGTTACAACAGAAAGAGAGTACTGAAGAAACAGAATGAATTTTGAATCCTGAATTGAATAATGATTTATCATGGGAAGTGAGCAAACCACTGTTGCAAAAGATATTGATCAGTTAAGCATAAACACGCTGCGTTTTTTGGCCGTTGATATGACCAACAAGGCCGGATCCGGTCACCCGGGCATGCCTATGGGAGCCGCTCCGATGGCATATGTGCTGTGGACGAAATTCCTGCATTTCAATCCCCAAAATCCAAAATGGTACAACCGTGACCGCTTTGTGTTGTCTGCGGGGCATGGCTCCGCTTTGCAGTATGCGCTGTTGCACCTGACCGGCTATGATCTGCCGATGGAGGAGTTAAAACAACTGCGTCAATGGGGCAGCCGTACGCCGGGACATCCTGAATACGGGCATACAGCGGGTATCGAAGCCACAACAGGACCGTTGGGACAGGGATTTTCCAATGCCGTGGGAATGGCGATTGCTGAGAAGGCACTGGCTGCCCGGTATAACAAGCCGGGCTATAACGTCGTCGATCATTTTACCTACGTCATTGCCAGTGACGGCGATTTGATGGAAGGTATTTCCTCGGAAGCCGGATCTCTTGCCGGCCATCTCGGCCTGGGAAAGCTGATTGTTCTTTATGACAATAATCACATTTCCATTGAAGGGAATACCGATATTACTTTTACTGAAGATCGCAGGAAACGGTTCGATGCGTTTCACTGGCACACCGCGAGTATTGAAGACGGCAACGACCTGCCGGCCATAGAAAAGGCTATTTATGAGGCACGTGAAGAGCACGGGCGACCTTCCTTCATCGAGATACGCACCCACATCGGATACGGGAGTCCGAATATGCAGGATACTGGTGAAGCGCACGGCTCGGCCCTGGGAGAAGAGGAAGCCCGGCTGACGAAGAAAAACCTGGGATGGCCCGAAGACAAGCAATTCTATGTGCCGGATGAAGTCTACCGGCATTTCCGGCAAATCGGGGATTACGGACAGGTCAGGGAAGATACGTGGAGTGAGCTATATGAAGAATATCAGAAGAAATACACGAAAGATGCCTCTACCCTGAAACGGGTACTTGACCAGAGGCTGCCCGACGATTGGGATGAAGACCTCCCGGTATTTACATCTGACGACGGGCCTGTTGCAACGCGAAGTGCTTCCGGCAAGGTGCTGAACGTCCTGGCCAAAAATATTCCCGAAATCTTCGGAGGATCCGGCGATCTGGCCGGCAGTAATAAGTCCGGCATCAAAGACGGGGGAGATTTTGATGCAGATACCCCGGAAGGACGAAACATGCATTTCGGCGTCCGGGAACATGTTATGGGGGGCATCCTTAACGGACTTGCACTTCATGGCGGATTGCTGCCCTTTGGGGCAACGTTCCTCATTTTCAGCGATTATATGCGTCCGCCGATGCGGCTGGCGGCAATGTCAAAGCTCCATGTGATTTACATGTTTACACACGACAGCATCGGGCTGGGAGGGGACGGCCCGACGCATCAGCCGGTCGAACAACTGGTGGGACTTCGCGCGATTCCCGGCATGACCGTTATTCGCCCCGCGGATGCGAACGAGACCCGCGAAGCCTGGAAGGTAGCGGTTACTCACAAAGACGGACCCGTAGCCCTGATTTTGACTCGCCAGAAAATTCCGGTCATTGACCCCGGGGAATACGAAAATATCGGAAAAGGGTTCGACCGGGGCGGCTACCTGTTGTATCAGACAGATGAAAGCAAAAATCCCGATATTATTTTGACGGCGACAGGCTCGGAAGTTCCTCTTTCTCTGGAAGGTGCGAAAAAACTCGAAAGGGACGGTCTGATTATCCGTGTCGTCAGTTTGCCGGCCTGGAATCTTTTCAAAAAACAGGACAATGCTTATCAACAGAAACTTTTTCCCGCCGGTGTGCCGGTCCTGGCTATTGAGGCCGGGGGCTCCCTGGGGTGGAAGCCTTATTTGGGAGATGGCATTGCGACCATCAGCGTCGACCGTTTCGGTGCTTCTGCTCCGGGGGAAACGGTAATGGAGAAATATGGATTTACTGTTGATAATGTGTATAATCAAGCTAAAAGTATTCTCTCAAATGCGTGAAAACCTATGATGAAAATTGGATTGGCCGCAGATCACGGCGGTTATGAACTGCGGAATATCCTCAAAAAGTATCTGCAGGAACAGGGCTATGACGTCACTGATTTCGGGGCTTTGAAACTAGATCCGGCCGACGATTATCCCGATTTTGTGGTACCTCTGGCGCGGGCGGTCGGCAAAGGCACGGTAGAGCGGGGCATAGCCGTATGTGGAAGCGGGGTCGGGGCCTGTATCGCCGTCAACAAGATCCGGGGAGTCAGAGCCGCATTGATCCACGATATTTTTTCGGCGCGCCAGGGAGTGGAAGACGATAATATGAATATGATATGTCTGGGCGGCCGGGTGACCGGCTACGCATTGGCAATGGAACTGGTTAAAGCATTTCTGGAGGCCGATTATCACTCGGTAGAACGATTTGACAGGCGGCTCCGGAAAATAACGGAATTAGAAAATAAGGAGTTGACATGATAAGCAAGAATCCATTACAGGAAGTCCACAAATTCGGCCAGAGTATCTGGATGGACTTCATCAACCGGAATTTACTCGTATCCGGGAAACTGGAAAAACTTATACGGGAAGATGATGTGCGTGGAATGACTTCCAACCCGTCTATCTTCGGGAAGGCGATCAGCGAAGGCGAAGATTACCGGGCGTCAATCGAGGCCCTGGCTTATCAGGGGATGAAACCCGCGCAGATCTACGAACGCCTGGTGGTCGACGACATTCGCCAGGCAGCCGATCTGTTCCGTCCCCTTTATGATGAGACGAACGGCGGGGACGGGTTCGTGAGTATTGAAGTGAATCCTCATTTTGCCCGCAAAACCCGTGAATCGATAGAAGAAGCTCATCGCCTGTGGAATGAGATCGACCGGCCCAACATTATGGTGAAAATTCCGGGCACTAAAGAAGGACTGCCCGCGATCCGTCAATTGACCGCCGACGGCATGAATATCAATATTACGCTGTTATTTGGACTGGATCGCTATCGCGAGGTGGTCGAGGCCTATCTCAGTGGTCTTGAAGACCGGCAGAAAGCAGGAAAACCCCTGAAGAATATCGCATCGGTGGCAAGTTTCTTCCTGAGCCGGATCGATGTGCTTGTCGACCCGATGCTCGAAGAAAAAATGAAAGGAGAAGACGAGAAAGCAAAACTCGCTCAGCGGATGCGCGGGCAGGTTGCTATTGCAAGCGCCCGTATCGCCTACCAGATTTATAAGGAAATCTTCTCAAGCGACCGCTTCTCCAGGCTTCAGAAAGACGGTGCCGCTGTCCAGCGGTTGTTATGGGGCAGTACCAGCACCAAAAATCCGGATTACAGCGACGTAAAATATGTCGAGGCACTTATTGGTCCGGATACCGTGAACACCATTCCCATGGAAACGCTGGAAGCATTCAGAGATCATGGCAAAGCCGTCCCGCTTCTTGAAACGGACATCGAACTCTCGCGCCAGATTTTGAGCAATCTTGCGCGGCTGGATATCGACCTGAAGCAGGTCACCGAACAGCTCGTAGATGAGGGAATCGAAAAATTCAACAAACCATATGACAAGTTGATGGAAACGCTCTCCCGGCAGGTTCAGAAAACCTCCTCCGGGGAACTCGATATACAAAAAATGAATCCGGGAACATACGAGCCGCTGGTATCGAAGACCGTCAATGAGCTTGAATCAGGGGATTTCGTCAGGCGTATGTGGGAGAAAGACGGGTCGCTCTGGAAGAAGGATTCCGATGAACAAAAAATGATCAAAAACGCGATGGGCTGGATGCATCTGCCCGAGAAAATGATCGACGCCGTTCAGGAACTGGAGCAGTTTTCCGCTGAAGTAAAGGAGGCTGGTTTCACACATGTGGTTCATATGGGCATGGGCGGAAGCAGCCTGGCACCTTTCGTCTTTCAGGTCTGCATACCGGGAGAAAGCGGCCTTCCCCTCACCGTGCTGGACTCAACCGACCCCGCCGCCATCATCAATGTGGAAAGGAATCATCCGCTGGAAACCACGCTATTTATCGTGGCAACCAAATCGGGTTCAACGGTTGAAGCTCTGGTTTTTACCGATTATTTCTATAGTAAGCTGGAAGAGAAACGTGGAGCCGCGGCAGGAGAGAATTTTGTCGCGATCACCGATCCGGGTTCTCCACTAACCGGCTATGCAAAAGGGAAAAAGTTTCGTCGTACCTTCCTCAATTTTTCAGATATCGGCGGGAGATATTCCGCACTGAGTTATTTCGGACTCGTTCCCGCCGCTCTTAAAGGAGTAAAAACAGACGAGCTGCTTGAACGGGCCATGCGGATGCTACGGGCCTGTTATCCGTCGGCGCCTGCTGACGGAAATCCTGCTGTGGAATTGGGCGCCGCTATCGGTGCACTTGCAAAAGAAGGACGCGACAAACTTACATTTGTGCTCCCCGATAACCTCGCCGCCCTGGGGATGTGGCTTGAACAATTGCTGGCCGAGAGCACAGGGAAAGAAGATACGGGCATTCTTCCCGTGGCGGGGGAAGCACTGCTGGATCCGGACTCTTATGATGACGATCGTGTTTTTGTGCACATCCATCTGAAGGATGAAAAGGATGAAAAGGATGAGAAAACAGCCCGGAAGCTGGACAAACTGCAAGAAGAAGGACATCCTGTCATATCCATCACAATGGGAGACACATACGATATTGGGCAGGAATTTGTCCGCTGGGAATTTGCCACCGCCGTGGCCGGGGCGGTTCTTGGAATCAACCCGTTTGATCAGCCGAATGTGCAGGAAAGCAAAGACAATACCAAACAGTTGCTGAAAGAAGTAGCCGATAAAGGCCGCCTGCCCGAAAAAACGCCGGCCGCTACGAATACCCTGCTGAGTTACTATGCCGACTGGTTTAAAGATACGGGCGACAATGTGGTGAGGATGTTCCTGGGCAAGGCACGCCCCCACGATTACATCGCCATTCAGGCATTCCTGACTGAAAGCGAAGAAACCACGACGCTGTTACAGGATATTCGCACGGAGTTGCAACGTTATCTGAAGACGGCGGTGACGGTCGGTTTTGGTCCGCGTTTCCTCCACTCAACAGGCCAGTTTCACAAAGGCGGCACCAATTCAGGGTTATTTCTCCAGTTGACCATGGATGAGCCGGTAGACCGTGCGATTCCGGGCCGGACTTACGGGTACAAAACGTTGCACCAGGCTCAGGCAATGGGCGATTTCGACGCGTTGGTGCGGCACGACCGGCGTATACTCAGGGTCGATCTGGGCGATAATGTGACGAGTGGTCTGAAAGCTTTGCACGAACAGATCCGGGAGGCTAGTGAGAAAATGGAAGATAGAAAACATGTTGCCAAATGATATGATCGCCTGAAAGCCGGCAAAAGAACGAGTAATTTGGAGAAAGTAAAGCACTTGATGAAGAGAATCGGCCTGAGCCGATTGGTGCTTGCACTCTCCGTTGCACGCATGGCCGATGGACTGGGAAACAGCATCCTGATTGTGATTATTCCCATATATGTAACCAAACTACCCAAAACGTATATCCATTTTGCCACGCCGGTACTGGTAGGAATACTGATTTCCGTATTTGGGCTGGTTATCAGCCTGTTGCAGCCTTTTACAGGGGCACTCAGTGATAAACTGAATAAGCGTAAAGCGCTGATCCAGGCCGGACTTGTCGTGATCGGAATCAGCACGGTCATGTTCATATTTGCCAATAATTTCCTGTGGCTGCTGATATTGAGGTTTTTCCAGGGGATCGGTGTGGCATTGACGGTACCGGCGTCGCTGTCGCTGATGTCGATGATAACGCAGAAAAGTACCCGCGGCGGATCAATGGGAGTATACAGCACCTTTCGGATGATTGGTTTTTCAATAGGACCGGTTATCGGAGGTTTTATTTTGGTGCATGTCGGTTTCGATCTTGCTTTCATCATTGGTGCCGTCCTTATTGCCGTTGCTCTGATCCTGGTGCAGGTGTGGGTAAAAGAAGTAAAAGATGAGGAAGCTCCGGAGAAAGCGGCGGAACGCTTCCGGATATTCGATACTTCACTTTTGAATAGAGGGATTGTCAGTGCCGGTCTCGCCACCTGCCTGATGGCCATTGCCTTCTCAATGGTTACCACGCTCGAAAATGAATTCAACTCCCGCCTGGGTATTTCGGCATTCGGCTTCGGCATCGCCTTCAGTATGCTGATGGTCGGCCGGCTCCTTTCACAGATTCCTCTCGGGCATTATTCAGACAGGGTAGGGCGGAAGGTCGTTATGCTGGCCGGCCTCGTGTTGATGATACCGGCTACCGGATTGCTGGGGGAAGTGACGGATCTATGGCAACTGATCGTTCTGCGTATTATCCAGGGAATCGCCGCCGCCGCTGTCGTTGCTCCTGCATTTGCCGTTGGAGCGGATCTGTCGCAGTCGGGCGGGAGCGGAAGGCAAATGAGCGTTGTTACCATCGGGTTCGGGCTGGGGATCGCCTTAGGACCGCTTCTGGCAGGAATATTGGCCGTAGTTTCGTTTCGACTGCCTTTTCTCGTCGTTGCGGTAATGTTGCTTGCAGGAGGCTGGGTTGTATATTATTATATGCCCGAAACCATAAGCGGCAGGAAAGTCGTTTTCTCGGAAGTAAGTCCGTCTAAAAGATCCTGAATTGTCAAAATCATATCAAATCAATTAAAAGAATGGGTAATATGGATAATAAGGAAGGAATCAAGGCTCTTTTTCTGGACATAGGAGGGGTGCTCCTGACCAATGGATGGGACCGTTATGCACGACAACGGGCCGTAGACCATTTCGGGATAGACGGAGATGAACTGAACGAACGCCATCATCTCACCTTCGACATCTATGAAGCGGGAAAACTTAGTCTCGACGATTACCTGGAGCGTACCGTGTTCTTTACCGGACAGAATTTCAGTAAAGAGGATTTCAAGAAATTCATGTTCGCCCAGTCGAAACCGTTTGATGAGATGATCGATTTCGTGAAAACTCTCAAATCACGTCACAATTTGCGCATTTATGCCGTTTCTAACGAAGGGCGGGAGCTTAACCATTACCGGATTAACACCTTTCATCTGAATGACTTATTTGACGGCTTCATCTCATCTTCCTTCGTTCATCTGCGCAAACCGGATGCAGCGATCTTTAAGATGGCTGCGGATATTTCACAGATGCCTCCGCAGCAATCGATATATATAGATGACCGGCTGATGTTTGTGAAAGTTGCCCAGACCCTCGGGTTCAACGGGGTTCATCATAAAGATCCGGAAAACACCCGGAAACAACTGAAAGAACTGGGATTATCGTGAATCAAATATCTTCCTTCCGGGGGAATTACCCCTGATTCATCGGGTCCCGGTTTCCCATTAAGAAATTAGCAACGAATAGATAAAGAACAGAATAATACAGGATGATGGAAAAACAACAGTATGATATAGGGATGATCGGCCTGGGAGTGATGGGCCGCAATTTTGTATTGAATATGGCTGATAACGGATACAGCGTCGCCGGTCTGGATACCGATGCGGACAAAGCCGCAGCACTCGACAAGGAATCGGGCGATCGGAAGGTAGACGGGTTTACCGATGTCACGCAATTTGTCGGCAGCCTGAAAAAGCCGCGGGCCGTCATCCTCCTGGTGCCGGCTGGAAAGGCGGTCGATGCCGTCATTGACGAACTGATCCCGCTGCTCGACAAGGAAGACCTTATAATCGACGGGGGCAATTCTCATTTCACCGATACCGAGCGGCATTTTGACCTTCTGGCTCGTGAAAACATCCATTTCATAGGAATGGGTATTTCCGGCGGCGAAAAAGGGGCGCGATATGGTCCGAGTATGATGCCCGGAGGCTCTGAAGCCGTATATGAACGCGTCAGGCCGATCTTCGAGGCCGCTGCCGCCCATGTTGACGGCGACCCCTGTGTCGCCTTTCTTGGTCCCCGCTCGGCGGGACATTATGTGAAAATGGTGCATAATGGCATCGAATACGCTATTATGCAGATTCTGGCCGAAAGCTATCACATCATGAAACTGGGGCTTGGGATGAGCAACGACCAGCTTCATTTGACCTACAAAAGCTGGAATGAGGCCGAACTTGATTCCTTCCTCGTTGAAATAACAGCAGATATCTTTGCAAAAAAGGATGATAGAGGAGAGGGCAGCCTCATCGATAAGATAAAAGACAGCGCCAAACAAAAAGGCACCGGCAAATGGACTTCCCAGGATGCCATGGAGTTGCAGGTTGCCGTGCCGACTCTCGACATGGCGGTAGCCCTGCGCGATTTATCCGGCTTCAAGATCGAACGTGTTCAGGCTTCGGAAATTTACCAGGGGTTACTCCCGCAACACAACGGGCAGGCCGGCGATTTCGTCGATAAGTTGAAAAATGCGGTTTACTTTGCGATGATCGCCAGTTACGCACAGGGGATGCACCAGCTTCGGGCGGCCTCCGACCATTATAATTATGATCTGAACCTGCAGGATGTGGCCCGTATCTGGCGGGGCGGGTGTATTATTCGTGCTGCCCTGCTCGAAGATATTCGTACGGCTTACCACCGCGACCCGCAGCTCCCCAACCTGATGCTGGATGCTCATTTCTCCGATCTGCTCAAAAGATCTCAGGGTGATTTAAGGCAGGTCGTGACGAAATCCATTGAATGGGGCATTCCCGTTCCGGCTCTGAGCGCTTCCCTCAGCTATTTTGATGCCTTTCGGAGTGCCTGGCTGCCGGCTAACCTCATCCAGGCTCAGCGTGACGATTTCGGTTCTCACACGTACGAACGTACCGATCGCGAAGGGATATTTCACTCGGAATGGAGCAAAAAGTAATTCAGGTATAACAAACGGAGGTATAACATTGGTCAACATAAAAAAACCTAAGGAAACCATACTGGTCATTTTCGGGGCAGGTGGAGATTTGGTCTGGCGGAAGCTGATGCCCGCCATTTACAATCTCTACCTGGCAAGCTGGATGCCCGAACATTTTACCGTCATAGGCATTGACGTGAAAAACATGTCGAATGACAAGTTCAGGGAGCGGGTCAGGGAAGGACTGAATGATTTTTCCCGCAGTGGAAAGGTGAAAAATGAAGATTGGAAGGAATTTTCGGGCCATCTCCGGTACAAGAAGATGGATTTCACCAAAATTGAGAATTACAAATCGCTGAAATCTGATCTCGAAGAAATAGAAAAGGAGACGGCCGATGTCAGCGACCGGGTTTTCTATCTGGCCACGCCACCCCGTTTCTTCGAAACGATCAGCAGCCTGATCAGCGAGGCGGACTTGTCTTCCGACACCGGGCATTCCCGGATAGTTATTGAAAAACCGTTCGGTTTCGATCTGGAATCGGCCAGCAAGCTAAATACGCACCTGACGAACTGTTTTAATGAACGGCAAATTTACCGCATCGATCATTACCTGGGCAAGGAAACGGTGCAAAATCTGTTGGCATTTCGCTTCGCCAATGCCTTGTTCGAGCCGATCTGGAACCGCAATTATATTGATTACGTGCAAATAACGGTAGCCGAACAAGTTGGCGTGGAGCACAGAGGCGGTTACTACGATCACGCGGGCGCCCTCAAAGACATGATGCAAAACCACCTGATGCAATTGCTGTGCCTCATTGCCATGGAGCCGCCTGTCAATTTCAACGCCGACGAAGTGCGTAATAAAAAGGTCGATGTGCTGCATGCACTTCGCAAGATCAAACCGGAAGAGGTGGAACGATATGCCGTTCGCGGCCAGTACGGTCCCGGATGGATCGAAGGGCGCAAAATGAAAAGTTACCGCGAAGAAGAAAACGTAGATCCTCATTCCAGCACTGAAACGTTTGCGGCGCTGAAGTTATATGTGGATAACTGGCGCTGGCAGGATGTACCGTTTTATATGCGTACCGGGAAACATCTCCTGAAGCATATCTCGATCATCACCATTCAGTTCCGTCCGGTTCCTCATGAAGCCTTTCCAAGTGAAACACATATCAACCTCACACCTAACCGGCTTATCATTAATATTCAGCCGGAAAGCGGAATCCGCCTCCGGTTTCTGGCGAAAGATCCCGGTCTGGAGATGCTTCTGAAGCCTGTGGAAATGCAGTTTAATTATAACGGACAATACGACGCGGGATTTCCTGAGGCCTACGAGACGTTACTGCTTGACATTATGCAGGGAGATGCCACCATGTTCATGCGCGACGACCAGGTGAATGCCGCCTGGGATATCCTGATGCCGGTTATCAATCACTGGCAGAATAATAAGCCGATTGATTTCCCCAACTACGCCTCCGGTACCTGGGGGCCCGAGGATGCGGAAACCCTCATCGCACACGACGGAAACACCTGGCTGATGCCTGTCGACAGCAACCATGGAAATCCCGGGAAATAACAAATCATGGACGTCTATAAATGGCATCTTTCTTTTGTGAACTTCATGTAATCTCTGTGGGCTTTGTGCAATTTCATGGTGTTCATTGTGGTTAATAAAAAGCGATAAAGAAGGCAATCAATGACATTTTGTAACCGAAGAATTAACCACGATGTTCACTAAGGTTATACAATGCTTACAAAGAAGAATATATAGTACGTTTTGACGTAAAATTATAAAAAAAATTTTCAGAGATTCTCTCATGATAAAAATACTGGATGATCCGGCCTCGGTAGCTGAAGCCGCTGCTGATTTATTCGTCGAAAAGGCGCAGGAAGCGATAAACGAAAGAGGTAAATTCAGCGTGGCATTGACAGGCGGGAATTCGCCGAAGCAAACGTACAATCTGTTAACGGAATCGCCCCGTACTGAGATGATCCCATGGGAGAACATCCATCTTTTCTGGGGGGATGAACGGTACGTTCCGCACAATGACTCCCGGAGCAATGTAGGAATGGCCTACAAACAGTTGATCGATCACATTCCGGTCCCGGCGGGGAATGTGCATCCGGTGCCTTATCTGGAATCCGCCGAAAAATCGGCAGAGACTTACCAGGAAGATCTGAAATCCTTTTTCAGGGATGATTTTCCGGTATTCGACCTGGTTTATTTAGGTCTGGGCACCAATGGACACACCGCGTCCCTATTCCCCAACACGTTAGTGCTTCGGGAAAAGAAGCGCTGGTATGCCTCTCTCTACCTTGAAGAACAACAGATGTATCGCACCACCTTAACGATTCCCGCAATCAGCCACGCACGTACCATTGCTTTCATCGTGTTTGGAGAGAACAAAGCGGATATCGTAAAAGGGATTCTGGAGGGACCGGAACAGCCGGACGAATGGCCCGCCCAATACATAACTGGCGGGAACGGCAATGTGCTATGGCTTGTCGACCGTGCCGCCGCGAAGGAGTTATCACGCTGAAAATGTCATCCTGAACCCATTTTTTGTCTTATGTCGTATCGCTCATTCGTGCTTGTTAGTATTTATGTGATACGTATCTCACAGAATCTAAGCCGGGTGAAGGATCTCGTACATCATGGCAAGGGGCACTGCAACGTATACTCGGCATCCGGTGCCTTTTATTTACGAGATTCTTTACCGCCATGGGGGATTTTTGCTATAATAAGAGTTGAAGATGGGCGGTATAGGATGATATTTTCAGGGAGGGAGAGTGAACTTGTCATTGGCATGAGGCTGAATGGGCGACACTGATGATCAGTGCGTTTTCAAAAGGCAACAATGGTTGAATCTCAGATATCAAGGGTAGTGCTTAGATTTGAACGTCGGATATCAAAACGTTACGGGTCTGCTGATCCTTGTTCTTAAATCGACTGCATACTTATCAATAGTGAGAGTAGTCCGTTTTGAACAGGGCTTGTAAACCGATTGGAATCACGATCCATCGGCGTCTATCCCGGATACTATCGGAAGCCGGCCGTTCAAAGACTTCTGAAACGGGGAGGGATCAGCAAAAGGAAGGTATGAGAATAGCTATGCTCCTTATATTGTTTTGATTTGCATACAAATCTTAGAGTGGATATCTGTTGCATTATTAAGAGGCACCCGTGTTTCCTGCGGGGAATAATCTGGTTGACCGGATGCTGCAGGTTTGTCCGGGTTTTTGAAGACTGCTCCGGATCGTAAACCTCAAATGGTGATTAACCAATACCTTTACAAAAAACTTCAGTATTTGCAGAAAAGGGTTGTATTTCTCTTTTTTTTCGTACATGAGGTTAGTGTAACAAGTACATTGGTATATGTGGGTACTACATATGACGAGGACAAAAACATCTGTGTCGATTGGACCCAAAGAGATGCCCGCCGAAGACACCTTGAGGGATCGTTTTGTGCCGTGTGTCCCACAAATGCGGATGAGGTTGAGAGATTTAGCAAGAGGACAAAAGTGTTTTCTCCTTTCTTTTATGGCCCTTTTCTTGCTCATCCTTGCCAGATGCCGGCACAACCCGGTTGGCGCCGCCGGCGGTTTTCCCGTCAAGGCCGGCCCCATTCTGTTTATCTCCGACAGCAGCGGCACCTCGCAACTCTACAGTATGAATCCGGACGGGGGCAACGTGCAGCAACTCACTGATGATCCGGACTTTCCCATTCTGAATGCCAAATGGTCGCCGGACGGCCGCAAGATAGCCGTGGTTTCCCTGGTCGGAGACTCGTTGACCTATTTTATGCATCGCCGCGCAATCTTCATCATGAATGCTGATGGAAGCGGGCGTTACCAATTGACCGGTCAGTGGTTTGATACGGTTGATTCTACCAATGAGAAGGTGGAATATGGCGGGGCGTCCGGGCCAGTATGGTCACCGAATTCAAAACAGATTGCCTATACAAGATTAATGGTCCCAGAAGCTATAGCTAATGATGATATTTTTGTAATTAATTTGGATGGAGCGAATGAAAAAAGGATTACAGGAAGCATGAATATAAGTGAAACAGTAACCGATTGGTCGGCAGATGAGAAGTTATTTTTAGCGGATGTAATTGACTGGTCGAAAGCTGATTCACGGAATACTGTGGATATTTTTTCTATCGATGGGAAGCGACAAAAACAAATTACTCCCGACATGGTGACCAGTGGTAGCGCTTTGTGGAGTCCGGACCAAGAGCATATTGTTTATAGCTCCTGGGGAGGAGAAAGACATGAACTTTTCCTTTCAGATGGTGAAGGGAGCGGGGCAAGGATTCTTCCCACGACCAATCGCACGTTCAATTATATAGCTGCCTGGTCGAGTGATTCTAAAAAAGTATTATTCAACGCCTCAGGAAAGATTTATGTAATCAATGAAGATGGAAGTAACCTTCGGAACATTACACCACCTAATCTCACTCATACCTTAGCTGTAAGTTGGAAAAGGAGGTGATACGTGGATATAAAATAGATCCTAAATAGAAAAAGCCCCCTCTTCCCGCTATGCGGGAAAAACGAATCCCTGGCCCGGGATATCCATTTCAGGACGATTTATCCTGTAGGGGGGCTTTCTTTATGGTAACCATTACGGGCTTAATTCTCAATCGTCCAAATCATAAGGGAAACGACAACCCTCCAACATCCTGATTCGCAGAAGATGGTTTTTTCGACGATAAAAATAGTATTATTACCATTCGTTTGAGCCTTACAACCTTTTTATTTACGTTACTTATCAGATATCTCTTGTGGATTTGGTGCAAGAGAAGTGGTTTTACGTGAAACCAGGTGTGAATATGAGAAGAGGCTTTTCTTTAGACAGGATAGGAAAGGCCGGCGGGCAGGCCTTCAGTGGAGACAACACTCCATCTTATGACCTGCTGATGGATGGTAATAACTAAGAATCGAAATAAACGGGTATTAGAAATGAGAAAGAGGAGAACAATCATGAACTATGCATGGGTGATTTTCAGCCTGTTGATATCTGTAACTGCGCCGGTTTACGCACAAAACACGGCCCTTCAGCAAAACCGGCGGGCAATGCTGAAACAGGAACTAAACCGGGGACTGCAGCCGATCCCGGTCAACCACCAGATGGTGTTTTTAAACCGTGCCACCAAGACCATAGAAGTACCAAATGAGCAGGCAACAGGGGCCATCAGCCTTCCATTTAAGGGCCGTGTTTTTCACATTGCACTGGAAAAAGGACTCGTTTTCATTGAGGATTCTGATAACAAGGGATTTCCTGAAGCCGGGGGCCGGATTCGGGTGTACTCCCTGTCCGATAAGCGGTACATTTATAAAAAGAAGGTATTCGACCCCCAGCTGTTGGGTGCGGTTAATAAAGAGATGTTATTCACAAAAGGGATGTCCCCCGTTTCACAGGGCGGAAAATTCAAAGTCATTAACCTGACAACCGGCAAAACGTATGAACCGAAGTTAGGCACAGGCAAGGAGACGATTCCATTTAATGCACTATCCTTGGATAATAATACAATTCTCATCCTTGCATCAAGGGTAAAAAAAGTCGGGGAAGGGTACAGGCGACAATATTGGATCACAGGTATAAACCTGTTCCTGCTTGATGTAACAACAATGAAATTAACCAAGATAACAACAATTGATGATGTAACCTTAGATCCTCAGGGACGGGCATTTTTCCAGCGGTTGAGTAACGGAAATATCGGTTTCTTCCTGACTGATAATAGGAAACCGTTTCCATTTTATTTTTATATCTATAATGGCAAGAGGGTAATAAGAAAGAATACGTTAACTAATGCTGGTTTCATAAATGCCTTTAGCAACCAAGGTAACACTTATGTTATTGTGAATGATACAAGATCAAAACCAGTAGGACTTTGTATAGTTGATTTGAAAACGAATGATAAATTTAAAATAAATGAAATAGTAGGAAAAGGTGTAACACAAGCGATACGCACTAGGATGATGCGAAACAAATTCATCTTATTATCTAACTTATTAGAAATGCCCATACAAGATTCGAAGGTAATTGATAATGATTCTTATGATATCCAATTCAGCGGT
>CAZNHE010000009.1:0-7009 GCA_964572735.1 uncultured Chitinophagales bacterium
TCCGGTCGGGTCGGTGAATGCCAATGGATTATTAAAAGCATAGTTATACGGGCTCCAGGCGGGATACTTCTTTGCCATCGGATCCACGCTCAGCCATCGGCCCAGCCACGAATCGTAATACCGTGCCCCGAAGTAATCATACCCGGTCTGCTCGTCGCGTTCTTTGCCGGTGAACTTGTACCGGTCATCAGCCGAGGAGACGGAGCTGCGGCCGGGCATGATCTCCCCGTAGGGGTAGTAGTCGTCATAGCCGACCACGCTCCCGCCTGCATTGACCGTCATCTTTATCGTGCCCGGGTGATATCTCAGTAGTAAAAGTGAAGTAAGATGTTCCTATTCCCTCAATCTGTCTGGCCGCTGCGTCTTCGGGGGAAGCCCTCCGGCCTACAGATATTTGCTAAGGGCGACTCTTAATCACGCATCGTTCGAGCCGTGGTTTTCTTTGGATGATCGTTTCTCGGATCCACTTCGGGCGATGGTTTCACGCATATCGGTGTCGGCCATCACATTTTTCATGTTGTAATAATCCATCACGCCCAGTTTGCCTTCGCGAAATGCCTGGGCCATCGCCTTAGGTACTTCGGATTCCGCCTCAACAACTTTGGCCCGCATTTCTTCGATCCTGGCTTTATTCTCCTGTTCCAAAGCAACTGCCATAGCGCGCCGTTCCTCGGCTTTTGCACGGGCCACCTTTAAATCGGCGCCCGCCTGATCCGCCTGTAATTTTGCTCCTATATTATCCCCCACATCCACATCGGCAATATCGATCGAAAGAATTTCAAAAGCCGTACCGCTGTCCAGGCCTTTATTCAATACCGTTTTTGATATATTATCGGGGTTTTCGAGTACCATTTTGTGAGTTTCCGACGATCCGACCGTAGTCACAACGCCTTCACCTACCCGGGCAAGTATCGTTTCCTCGGTAGCTCCGCCGACTAACTGGGCCAGATTAGCACGAACCGTCACCCGCGCAACTGCGCGCACCTGAATGCCGTCTTTCGCCATTGCCGTAATGGGTGGGGTTTCAATAACCCTTGGATTAACCGAGATCTGTACGGCCTCAAACACATCACGTCCGGCCAGATCGATTGCTGCGGCACGTTCGAATGTCAGGCCGAGATTTGCCTTATCGGCGGATATCAGCGCCTGAACGACCTTATGGATATTACCGCCCGCCAGAAAATGAGCTTCAACCTTGCCTAATTCCAGCTTAATGCCTGCTTTGGTGGCCGTGATTTGAGCCCTGATAATCGGAGCCGGAGGCACTTTCCGAAGACGCATCCCCACCAGATCCCGGAATATTGAAACCCTGACCCCTGAAAAAGTCGCCGTGATCCAGAGCCCGACAGGGATGAAATAAAAAAAGATGATAAGTGCGATGATGATCAGTATGATCAGGATTAATCCCCATGCTGGTGCCATATTCGTCTACCTTAGCTGTTGTGTTATGTGTGATCGTCCGTGTCATTTTCGGGTGATATTCGTATCACCACTATTTTATTTCCCGCGACTTCTGTAACCCGCACCCGTTCACCTTTGGGTATATACTCTCCACGGGAGATTACGTTCAGCTGGTTCCCGCCGATCCGTACCGTACCCGACGGCCGGAGGGTTGTTATGGTTTCTCCCTCCTTTCCCAGCAACCGTTCTTCCGTAGATGCTTCGATATATTCTCCTTCTCCGGCGGACCAGTCTTTCAGAATCAATCGGGAAAACCGTGGACTTTGAGGGAGATAACGGGCCAGCGATATAATCAGGAGGATCGAGAGTAGAAGAGAGACGGCCAGAGTCCATATGGCCGTGCCAAAATGATCCAGGGATGGAAAATCCAGGCCGACATTGCCAATCAGCGAGGTGCCAAGTCCCGAAATGATAAGCAGGACGCCGAGAATACCCGCGATTCCAACACCCGGAATTACATAGACTTCCAGTATAACAAGAGCGACGCCGACGAAAAATAACAGAATTTCCCACCCTTCGGCCAGGCCTGCTACGTACAATGGAGCAAAAAATAACAAGGCCGAAACAGCAGCAATCAAGCCCGGAATGATAGTGCCGGGCGTATGCAACTCAAAAAATAAGCCACCCAGTATCAGCAGGATCAGGAGGCCGCTGACTATAGGATTGGCAAGATAGCCAGGGGAGGTGTGCATCTGCGCCAGGCCGGATTGCTCCGGCAGCCACAGCCCCAAAATAATCGTACCGCAAAACAGAATTATCTTCATCGTCTCCCGGCTATTTTTTCGTATACTTAAGCTCGTTTCAATATACAGAATCGGTACTCATTCGCCATAAATTTTATTAAAAAAACGAAATTTGACATTATAACCGATAGTATAACATCATCCCTGCATGTTTTTCATCAGGATTGATTCTACGGAGAGCTCTGACGCTTCATATTTCCAACTATGTTTTCTTATAAGCAGGTATTTATCATAGCAGGTATTCTTCTGGCAGCTGTGAGGCCGGTCCACGGGCAACAAAAAGCAGCCGTAGACGGATATACAAAAGATGCCACTACCGGTGAAACGCTGATTTCCGCTAATATTGCGCTCGAAAATACAACTGTCGGAACCAGTTCCAACACCTCCGGCTATTACACGCTCACCGATCTGGCCCCCGGTACTTATACGATCCTTTGTTCTTACATCGGATATTCACGTTTCAGCAAGGAAATTACCCTGAAAGCCGGACAGACTCTCCGGCTTGACATCGAACTTCAGCCCGAGAGGGCTCAGCTCGGGTCGGTCGTCGTGCAGTCGAATGCGGAGGCGGAAGAAGAAAAGCATAAGATCGGGATGGCCGAAGTTTCCACCAAACTGATTAAAGATCTGCCCTCCGTCCTGCAGGCAGACGTGTTCCGTTCGATTCAATTACTTCCGGGAGTTAAATCGGCCTCGGATTTCTCAAGCGGCCTGTACATCCGGGGAGGCAGCCCGGATCAGACACTCATCCTGCTCGACGGGACCACCGTTTACAACCCCACTCATTTTTTCGGGTTCTTTTCCACGTTCAATCCTGATGCCATCAAAGACGTGCAACTCTATAAAGGAGGTTATCCGGCTAAATACGGAGGGCGGCTGGGATCGGTGCTGGCTATTTATAACAAAGACGGCAACCGCAAAAAAACCGACGGCTCTCTGACACTCGGGTTATTATCTTCCCGGGCGATGGCTGAGGGTCCCTACAGCAAAGGATCCTGGATGCTGGCATTTCGCCGGTCGACGCTCGAGCCGGTGCTGGCCATTCTGAAGAAAACGATAGATAATATCCCCAGCAGCTTCTACTTCTGGGATGCCAACGGGAAGTTTAATTACGATGCGGATGATCTGAACAAGCTTTCCCTGGCCTTTTACGCCGGCCAGGATTATCTCGATTTCCCTTTTGCCGAGGATGCGGCTATCAAACTCCGGTACGGCAATAATACCCTGACCACAAAATGGACCCACCTCTTCTCAAACAAAGTATTTTCCACACTTACGCTTACGGGTTCCCACTATTTCAATTATCCTCAGTTTAATATCGCCGACACCCCCTTCCGGCGCAGCAACACCATTTATGATCTGTCCCTGAAAGGTGACCTGCAATATATCCCTAACCAGCAGCACCAGTTCGAGGCAGGATTTTGGTCGGGCACTCTTACAATGAGACTAAAGGATCATTTTAATAATGAAGAGATATTCCATTCCCGTATCTACAGCCGGTACAGTTCGCTTTATCTGCAGGATACCTGGAAGCCTTCTCTTCGCTGGCAGATTATCTACGGGGCCCGTCTGAACTATTTTTCGCGCGGCAATTACCTGCGTATCTCTCCCCGTTTATCCATAGAATACCGGCCGACGACTACCCTGCGCCTGCAGGCTGCCTACGGCCGTTATTACCAATTCCTCACCCTGGTTACCAATCAGGCCTTTTCCGGGTTTGATACCTGGCTCACTTCTGCAAAGGGAGTAGGACCTGCCTTTGGGGATCAGTGGATCCTGGGGGTAAAGTCGCAGCCCTCGGCCGACTACGACCTCAGCGTGGAAGGCTACTATCGTACCATGGAAGATTTGTTCGAACTCGATCCGTTCATTCCTGACGACGCCGGCCTGGATTATGCCGGGTTATTCCGGTTTGGGGAAGGATATGCCTATGGGATCGAAACAAGGCTGCAGAAGACCAGGGGGCGTTTAAACGGGTATGTGGGATATACCTACAGCGTAACCCGCCGGCGCTTTCCCGATTTTAACCAGGACCGCTTCTTCCCTCCCCGCTACGATCGGGAGCATGAACTCACCCTGGTTGCCAATTACCAGTTGAGCAGGCGCTGGAAAGCTACTTTTGTATTTACTTATTCAACCGGGCAGGCTTATACCCGGCCGCTTGGCCGAACGGTTATTACCGCCCCGTTTACTTCAGGCGGACTGGATCTGCTGACCGTCGGGAAGGTCAATGCTTCCCGCCTTCCCGCCTATCACCGGATGGATATCGCATTTGCCCGTTCCGGAACTTTCCTGGGGTTGTGGCCTGCCACTTTGCAGTTACAGGTCATCAATATGCTCTCCCATCGTAACATCTGGTTCTACAATTATGATTTTAACAAGAACCCGATCGAACGAAAAGAAGTGCTGATGCTCCCGATCATTCCCTCGGTCTCTTATACGATCAAATTTTAGCAATTATGAAACCCACGCTTCCAATCCTCATTCTGGTTATTCTGTTCCTGTCCGGAGGGTGTAACCCTTACAAGCAGGATTCCTACCATCAGCAGTATGTTGTGGAATCGTATTTGGTGGCAGGTAATCCGCTTCCGCAGGTTCAGCTCTTTACGACGATTCCGGCCGGACAGAAATATGATTTCGAGGATATTGCAGTACGCGGCGCCGATGTTCAGATCCAGTTGCTCAATGATGATGGGAATACGGAGAAGACATATGATTATGAAATGTATTCGGAGGGATTCTATGTTCCTGCAGATACCGGAACCGTTCGTTCCCAGCGGGAATACCGCCTGTTAATCCGGGTACCCGGCGATTCTGCGACCATTGAAGCGTCAGCGATCGTGCCGGAGTCGTTTCACCTGACAGGCTCTCCGCCCGATACGGTGATTTATCAGTCGGCAGACGGCATCCCGCTGACGATCACAAAAAGTGCCTATCCCGGGCGGCAAAACATCTATATCTTCTCAACCGTTGCCGTAGGCGGCCTCGACACCCTGCGGCTGACCCCCTTCTACCGGGACATATTTACCCAACAATCGGATCAGGATGATGGTGATAAGATCAGTTTAAGCGATTACCGCATCAATGCTTCTCCCATCGTCAACGAAGCAAATTTCACCCCTAACAGCAATGGTACCCTTACTATAAAGTGGCCCTGGATCGGAATAGCTTATTACGGGAAAAACAAGCTGGTCATAAATGCCATAGACGACAACATTTACGATTTCGTCCGTTCCCAGTCCGTCCAGACCGGCGGAAACACCCTGCCTCCCGGCCAGATTCAGAACGCCATCATGCATGTCAAAGGCGGCATCGGCATCTTCGGAGCGATGGCTACCGATACCGCAGAGGTATATATTAAGCGGTGATTCCACTTTCGGGGCCCCTGTTTTTCCGTCCCTGCCGAAAGATTAATTCAAAAATTAGCGGAATGCTATTTATACTTACTCCATCGTCAGATATTTTCAGGAGATAGAACAAACCTCTTTATGAAAATCACGAGCATTTACGCCCGGGAAGTACTGGATTCGCGCGGCAACCCAACCGTGGAAGCCGGCGTCGTCCTGGAAGAAACATTCGACGGCTCGGCTATAGTCCCCTCCGGCGCCAGTACCGGTAAAAAGGAAGCCGTGGAACTGCGTGACGGCGACGAAAAGAGATACTCCGGCAAGGGAGTGCTGAAAGCCGTTCACAATGTAAATACTACCATTGCCGAACATTTCACAGGAGAGAACATACCGGATCAGCAAACCCTGGACAAGCGGCTCATCCGGCTCGACGACACCCTGAATAAAGCCGGCCTGGGTGCCAATGCCATTTTGGCGGTTTCCATTGCGTATGCCAGAGCCATGGCCGCTGCAAACCACATCCCTTTATACCGGCAGCTCGAACAGCATACCACCTACCTGCTGCCGGTCCCCTGCATGAACGTAATCAACGGAGGCCGCCACGCCGACAACAACGTGGATTTCCAGGAATTCATGATTGCTCCTCATAATGCACCCACATTCCGGGAAGCCCTTCGTATGGGTATTGAGACTTTCCATACCCTTAAAGGACTTCTGAAAAGCAGAAATTATGCGACTGGCGTGGGCGACGAAGGAGGATTTGCTCCGGACCTGGGATCCGACCGGGAAGCGCTCGATTTGATTGTTGAGGCCATCGTCAAAGCCGGATATAAGCCCGGTAAGGATATCTCCATCTGTATCGATCCCGCTGCCAGCGAATTGTACGACTGGAGAAAAGGGTACCGGTACATCAATTCGCAGCCCGCCCACTCCTCCTCAGATGAACTGCTGGGTCTCTGGAAAGAATGGGTTGCCCAGTATCCGATCGTGCTGATCGAGGATGGTATGGCTCAGGGCGACTGGAGAGGCTGGGAGAAGATGACCCGGGAACTGGGGGATAAGGTCGAATTGGTGGGTGACGATGTCTTCTGCACCAACCCCGAAATTTTCGAACACGGAATCCAAAAAGGAATCGCCAATTCGATCCTCATTAAACCAAACCAGATCGGAACCATTACCGAAACCCTGCGAACGATCTCGATAGCGAGGGAAAACAAATACAACTACTTCATTTCCCATCGCAGCGGAGAAACCGAAGACACTACCATTGCCGACCTGGCGGTGGCCACCGGAGCCGGACATATCAAAACGGGGAGCGGCTGCCGGGGGGAACGTATTGCCAAGTTTAACAGGCTGCTGCGGATCGAAGAAGAATTGGGAGATAACGCAGCCTTCGCAGGCCTGGCTGCTTTCAAAAACAGGGAAATACCACCATAAAGATGGCCGAGTACGTGTTCA
>CAZNHE010000009.1:7109-10947 GCA_964572735.1 uncultured Chitinophagales bacterium
ATCCCGAAAATCCCTATGGATAATAACAGCCTGGTCGTGTTACACAAATTCGTAGAAACCATCTGTGGAAAATGCACCTGCCTGATTGTGCCCAATTGTGCTTTCATTTCCTTACCTTTGTATATAACCAAGAACCGCAAGGCCGGGGCGGCTGCCGCCTGTTTAAAGGATTCACCCGTTAAATGGTTTTCCTTCGTTTTATAAGAGATACATGCAGAAACATATTGCCGGGAACAGGCCGTATGAAACATAATACGGCAGCCATGTTATCCGCATCGGTCCTGCTGTCTCTTTTGATGATTTTCCCGGCTTATTCATTCGCCCAGCAATTCAATGGGTTTAAAATCGCGCGGCTTTCCTACCGCGGCGGCGGCGACTGGTATAACGACCCTTCAGCCCTAACCAATCTGATCGATTTTACAAAGAAATACGTGAATATTGATCTGAATATTCATTATGATGATGTGGCTATCGGCAGCCACGATTTGTTCAACTACCCGTGGGCCTTTGTCACCGGGCATGGGGATATCGTGCTGAATGATGCCGAAGCCCGTAACCTCCGCGAATACCTTGACAATGGCGGCTTTCTCTATATTGACGACGATTTCGGCTTCGATTCTTTCATCCGGAAGGCTATCAAGAAAGTGTATCCCGACGAGAAATTTGTCGAGCTTCCCTTCTCACATCCGATTTATCACCAGGTTTTCCAGTTTCCCCATGGAGTTCCTAAGATTCATAAACATCTGGGGTTGCCGCCACAGGGATTTGCCATCTTTAGAAACGGCCGCATGGTCATTTATTATACGTATGAGTCGAACCTCGCCGATGGATGGACCAACCAGGATGTGCACCATGATCCTCAATGGAAACGACTCGAAGCCCTCAAAATGGGCGTAAATCTGTTGGTTTACACCCTCACACAGCCATAGACTCCGGCGATCTTTTTTTGAGATGGTATTTTTCAGATATTTGACTATGAATATTGCATATCAACGAAACTTCTGCTGTACTGAGGGATTCCTCCTGTCCCTTCCCGCGGCAAAGGCGAATGAATTTGCTGATCCGTACCCTTTCGACAGAAAAGCAAAGGCCGGTTATACGAACCCGTGTCGCTCTCAATAAGAAAATTTCATTATGATCATCCCAATAGCCAGCGATCACGCAGGATTCCAGGTGAAAGAAAAGGTCAAAGTCATCCTGGAAAAGTATCAGGTTATGCCTGTTGATTATGGAACGCATTCAGCAGAGGCGGTTGATTATCCCGATTACGCGGTTCAGGTGGCTGATGCCGTAAATCGCGGGGATTATCAGAAAGGCATCCTGGTTTGCGGCTCCGGTCAGGGAGTATGCATGACGGCCAATAAATTCGACCGGATACGGGCTGCCCTGGTCTGGAATCACGAGATGGCTGAAATAAGCCGGAGACACAATAACGCCAATATCTTATGCCTGCCGGGACGTTACCTGTCGGACGAAGACCTCCGGGATATTGTGCTGACGTGGCTGCAAACCGAATTTGAAGGCGGTCGTCATGAACGGCGTGTACATAAAATTTACGAATTGACTCACCATTAACCTCCATTCATAATCCATGAAAAGTCTTAAAGTCCAGGATCCCGAAGTTTATGCGATCATCGAGAAAGAAACGGATCGTCAGAACAATAACCTCGAACTTATTGCTTCTGAAAATTTTGTTTCCAAGGCCGTACTCGAAGCAATGGGCAGCGTTCTGACCAATAAATACGCTGAAGGAACTCCGGGAAAAAGGTATTATGGCGGCTGTGAGTTTGTGGATGTCGTCGAGAATCTGGCGCGAGAGCGGGCAAAGGTGTTGTTCGGAGCCGACTGGGTGAGTGTGCAGCCCCATTCGGGAGCTCAGGCAAATGCAGCGGTTTATCTTACTTTTCTGAATCCGGGAGATACCTTTCTGGGGCTGAACCTGGCCCATGGCGGACACCTCACCCACGGATCGCCGGTTAATTTTTCGGGAATCGTCTATAAAGCCCGGTTTTACGGAGTCGACGAACAGACGGGCCGGCTGGATATGGATGCTATCCGCGACGAAGCAAAGAAGGTTCGTCCAAAAATGATTTCCATCGGGGCCTCAGCCTATCCCCGCGATCTCGATTATGAAGCGTTTCGCAGCATTGCCGATGAAGTGGGTGCATTCCTGTGGATGGATATGGCTCATACCGCAGGACTTATTGCGGCAGGACTGCTGAACAACCCTCTGCCTCATACTCACGTGGTCTCCACCACCACGCACAAAACCCTGCGCGGTCCGCGCGGGGGCATGTTGCTGATCGGAAAGGACACGGAAAATACCTTGGGTAAGGTGGCTCCGAAGTCGGGCCGTATAAAAAAATGGAGCGAGCTGCTCGATTCGGCCGTATTCCCCGGCACCCAGGGAGGTCCGCTGATGCACGTAATTGCCGCCAAGGCCGTTTCCTTTGGAGAAGCGTTGCAGGACGACTTTAAGCAGTATCAACAACGCATCATTGAAAACGCGAAAGCAATGGCAGATAAATTCCTTGAACTGGGCTATAACCTCGTCAGCGGGGGCACCGATAACCATTTGATGCTCATCGACCTGAGGAACAAGGGACTTACCGGCAAACTGGCGGAAGAAGTATTGGGAAAAGCCAAAATAACCGTTAATAAAAATATGGTTCCGTTTGATACCGAAAGCCCGTTTGTTACCTCAGGTATTCGTATCGGAACCCCGGCCATGACCACGCGGGGACTGGGCCCCGAAGAATTTCGTTATATTGCCGGATTGATCGATCAGACGCTGATGAACCCTGAAAGCGAATCTGTCGTTCGGGAAACGGCCAGAGAGGTTACCGATCTGTGCAGCCAATTCCCGCTGTATGACTTCGTTACTGTGTAGCATCCGGCCGATTATGGACTCCTCCAAAAATGCGGAGCCCCGGTAACATCAGTACATTCCCAGCTTTTTCAGCATACATATGAACATAGAAACCCGCTCAAAGCGCCGAATCATGAATGGCAAGTCTCCCAGGGCCAAACAGGCCAAAAAGGTGGATGACATGCCTTTTCTTGATCATCTGGAGGAATTCAGATGGCGTATTATCAAAGGCATAATCGGCGTTGTGGCGGGGATTGTGATTGCATTCATCTTCTCCCATTTTCTGATTGATGAAGTATTGCTGGGACCCACGCATAAGGATTTTTTCATCTATCGCTTTCTTCATATTTCTGCGCAAAATGTTCATTTGTTAAGCCGCAAGCTGCCGGGGCAGTTTTTCTCGTATTGGGGCACCCTGGCCGTTGTGGGTTGCATCATCGGTGCTCCCTACTTCTTTTATCAGCTTTACGCCTTCATTGAACCGGCACTGGAAGACAAGAGCCGCAGCAATACCAAAGGCGTTGTCGCAGTGATCAGCTTTCTGTTCATTGTGGGAGTCTCCTTCGGATACCTGATACTGACTCCCTTTGCCCTTCAGTTTTTTACCCAGTTCACCTTATCCAACACGGTTCAGAACTATTTCGATATCAGCGAATACTTCAAATCCATGACAATGTGGATTCTTGTCTGCGGGATGATCTTTCAGATGCCTATGGTGATCTACTTCTTGTCCAAGATCGGCCTGGTTACTCCTGAATTCCTTAAGAAATACCGCAGGCATGCCATCGTGGTCTGTTTTATCATGGGGGCAATTCTCACGCCGCCCGACGCACTCTCCCAATGCCTGGTTGCAATTCCGTTGATGCTGTTATATCAGCTTTCCATATGGATCTCAAAAGTTACTGTCCGGCGCCGCGATCGGGAAATATTCGGTGAAGCCGGCAGGCCGGAGTGACAGAAGCTGCCGGC
>CAZNHE010000009.1:11047-40991 GCA_964572735.1 uncultured Chitinophagales bacterium
GCCGGCAGCTTTACGATGAAGGATGCCGGCATGGACTTTACCTCTTAGAGAGGGGAAAATCCGGCAGCCCGATGTAACGGTAACGTCAGATCATGCGCCTTCTTCCAAACTTCATAATCTCCTGAAATTCTTCCTGACACGGCAAAAGATAAATATGACCTGTACTCTTCAAGAACCCAATCCAGGCGAAACCTTACAAGAAACTATCAACTGATCACCGACCTCCGAAAGTTTATGGCTTCTGCTACCCCCAACCGGCTGATCCACGAATCGTCTCCTTACCTGCTCCAGCACGCTTACAACCCCGTCGACTGGTTTCCGTGGGGTGAGAAGGCGCTGGAGCGGTCGCGGAAAGAGAACAAACTGATCTTCCTGAGCATCGGCTATTCGAGCTGCCATTGGTGCCATGTAATGGAACGAGAATCGTTTGAAGATCCACGGGTCGCTGAATATCTGAACGAGCACTTCATCCCGATAAAAGTCGATCGTGAAGAACGCCCCGATCTGGACGCGCTGTATATGGATGCCGTACAGTTCATGACAGGACAAGGCGGCTGGCCGCTGAATATATGGCTGACGCCTGCGCTCATTCCCATTTACGGTGGTACTTATTTCCCCCCCGCTCCTGCATGGCAGCGCCCTGACTTCATGAGCGTCCTTCAGCGGCTTGTGCATATTTTTACGGATGAGCCGGAACAACTGAGCGGTCATATCCGGCAAATGCAGCAGGCAATGGAATTGGATCTCTATCGGCATATCAACGCCTCACCTCTCAATCCGGATGCCCTCGATCAGGCTTTTTCAGGTATCCGGTCGCTTTATGATGCGGTGCACGGCGGTTTCTCACAGGCTCCGAAGTTCCCGCAGGCCATGAGCATTGAATTTCTGCTTCAGTACGCCCGCCGGACAGGAAACCAGGCGGCTGAATCTATGGGGATCCATTCGCTGTCGGCCATGGTCTGCGGGGGGCTCTACGACCAGATCGGCGGAGGGTTCCATCGCTACAGCACCGACAAATATTGGCTGGTTCCCCATTTCGAGAAGATGTTATACGACAATGCGCTGTTACTTACCGCCCTGACCAGCGCCTGGCAGATCAGCAAACAGGTTTTGTTTAAGGAAACGGTTGAGGAGACCGTTGAATTTTTGAAACGGGAAATGCTTGATCCGGACGGTGGCTTTTATAGTGCCATCGACGCCGACAGTGAAGGCCGGGAAGGACGTTATTACGTCTGGGCATATGATGAGCTGCAGGCATTGCTGAATAAGACGGAGCTGGATGAATTGAGGCGCTGGTATTCGTTCGATGAAGAAGGGAACTGGGAAGGCTCCATCATCTTGAGCCGGGAAAACCCCTCCGGGATGGTCCCGCCCGACAGATCCCCCCTTAAGAAGAAGGATGAGGATTGGTCACGGCTAAGAGATAAGTTGCTCAACACACGCCGGAAGCGGGAACATCCTCAGACCGACGATAAAGTTCTGACTGCATGGAACGGCCTTCTTATCAAATCACTGGTACAGGCCGCACGGGCATTCGGCCGCCGGGACTGGCTCGAAACGGCAATAACAACGGCTGATTTTATTCTCAATAATCTGTATAGGGATGGAATCCTGCACCGCATTTACCGGGACGGAAATGTCCGGCAGCCGGGTTTTCTGGATGATTATGGCAGCTTTTCCGAAGCCCTGACGTGGATCTTTGAGGCAACGGCCCGGGAACGCTACCTGGAAACAGCCCGGGAACTGACTGAAAAAATGCTTCACCTGTTTTATGATGAAGATAACCGGGCCTTCTATTTTTCCGGGGATTATCGGGATGTGCCCGTCCGGCAGCTCAGGGATATTTTCGACAATGTGACACCCTCAGGAACGTCTTCAGCCCTCACAGCTTTGACCCGGTTAAGCGATCTGACCGGGGAACATCGTTATTACGAGCTTGCCCGGGGAATTCTGGAGAAACTTCAGGACACAGCCGTCGAAAACCCTGCCGCTTTTGGTTATTTCCTTCAGGCCCTGATACATTGGCATGAACCCGGGCGGGAAGTCGTCCTTGTGGGCCCGGGGGAAGAACGAAAGCCATGGCGGGAAATCTGGTCTTCTCTCTACGCCCCTCATACAATATTTATCGAAGGAGAAGGTTTCTCTGAATCGGATCTGCCCCTGCTCGCCGGCAAGGAAATGGTCAACGGGCGAACTGCGGCTTATCTTTGCGAGCATTTTATGTGTAAAAAGCCGGTAACGGAAATAAACGAGTATATCCGTGAAATAGAAGAATCCCACCGGAAGGTTTCGTAACTTGGGCGCTTTGACCACCAAAGCACTTTTATGACGATCCGGGTGATTCATGGATCACTTCAACAATGAGAAAATTATTATTCAGTTTCCTGATCCCTGCTTCATTCACACTCTTTGCCGGCTGTCATACAATGTCCCGGCCGGATATCGCAGGGAAATACCGCGGGGTCATTGAAAGTCCGGGCGGTGAACTTGCTTTTCCGATAACTATCATCCAAACCGACAGCGGATACACCGGTTATGTCTGCAATGGCATGGATACGCTGGACTTTTCCGGAATTCGGGTCGGGAAGGACTCGGTTTCTCTTGATTTTGGATTTTATGATTCTCACCTGATTGCTGCCGTCGGGTCCGATGGAGGTCTGGCGGGGCGGTGGACGAAGCATTCGATCGGCACACGCATCCTCAATCTTCCCTTTCATGCCGAAAAAGGCGTGACGTATCGCTATTCACAGAAAACGCCGGCTTCGTCCGTCTTTGAAGGCGAATGGCCGGCCGTTTTCCACAAGACATCCGATACCACCCGGGGTTACCCGGCCACAGGTGTATTTTCGAGTGAAAACGGGAAACTTTACGGGACATTCCTCACTGAAACCGGTGATTATCGTTTTCTGCAGGGTTTTGCCAAAGACAGCAGCATGACCCTCTCCTCCTTCGACGGGGCCAGCGCTTACCTGTTCAGGGCACATCTGCAGCCTGACGGCACGATACAGGGCAACTTCTGGTCCTATAAAACCCGCCGGACCTGGACGGCACATAAAGGGACCAGCAAATTGCCCGACCCGTTCGATATCGCAACGATTGACCCGAAACATCCCGATATCACGTTTTCGCTGCCCGATGTGGACCATCATATGGTAAGCAGCGACGATCCGGAATTCAAAGGCAAGCCGATTCTGCTGTATATTTTCGGAAGCTGGTGTCCCAACTGTGCCGACGAGACGGCTATGTTGAAAAAGATATATCCTCAATACCGGAAAACGGGGCTTCAGATTGTAGGGGTAGCTTTTGAATATTTCGATACGTTTGAGCAGAAAGCGGAAATGGTGCGGCGGTATAAGCAACGTTTCCAGATCCCGTGGACTTTGGTCATAGGTGGAAAGGCTACCTCAGAAGATGTTGAAAAAAGCCTTCCTTTCGTCAGGAAGCTTATTTCTTATCCAACGGATTATTTTGCCGGAGCGGACCATAAAATCCGGTATATTCATGTCGGGTTCGACGGCCCTGGCACAGGCAGCTACTATTTCCAGGAAAAGAAAGCGTTCAAGGAAAAACTCGACAATATAACTCAATGAAGATCAGTACTTTTTTTCGATTCGCTCTCCCGGCTTTTTTGATAACAATTATGTTGACAGGTTGCGGGCATAACCCTTTTCGCCCCGACTATTCCCTGGTTCCTCCCCCTTATGATACCACCGGAGCACCCCGCACCGAGCTTAGCGACGGTCTCGTTTATTATACGATTGATCCCGGTTCCGGGCCGTTCAAGGTGGTCCCCAACGATGCGCGGGTGGGGGTACAGATAAACTACACCGTGCGCGACAAAAACGGCAAGATCTTATCCAGTTCCTATGAGAAAAGCAGCTACGGTGTTCCCTTTATCTACAGCCTGGCCATTAACCTGACTAATTCCACCAATGAGATTTACACCGAAGGATTCCGGGAGGGAGTTCTGGGGATGCATAAGGGGGAGAAACGAACCATTATCGCTCCGCCTTCCCTGGCGTATGGTTCTACAAACACTTCTCTGGCTGACGACACTCTCTACTACGACGTGGAAGTGGTAAATTTTGGAGGATAGAATCGCTCCTCACTCTTCGTAGCGGTAAACCCGGTTTACTCTCCTCCGGTTGATGCCGCACAAAATTTCATAGGATATCGTGCCGAGCTGCCGGGCGATGTCATCTGCCGTGACCGGACCGTCTCCCATAAGTGTGACCGGCGTGCCCGGCTCATACCGGTCTTTACCCAGATAAATCATACAATAATCCATGGTGACGACGCCCGCAACCGGATATTTCCTTCCCTCAACGATCATATGTGCCTTTCCGGTCAGGTTGCGTGGGTAACCATCGGCATATCCCACCGGCACCACGCCGAAATAACCATCCCGCGGACATTTCCATAGCGAGTGATAACTAAGGGTCATTCCTTTCCGGAGGGGCTTCACCGATATCAGGTATGATCCCCACTTCATTACGGGTTGAAGTCCCTCCACCTTTGTATCACCGGGCTGGTAGCCGTACATGCCGATGCCAAGCCGCACCATTGAAAGATGCGTTTCGGGATAAAATAATACACCTCCCGAATTAGCGGCATGATACAACAGGTCGTCGTCGAAATGCTTTCTCACAGAATGAAACAGCTTCATTTGTACGGAGACCGATTCATTATCCGGATCGTCTGCGCTGGCAAAATGAGTCATAATGCCCGATAGATGCAGTGAGGGATATTTTTTAGTCATGGCAAGCACCTGCTCGACCTCGTCCGCATAGAAGCCGAACCGCCCCATGCCTGTATCAAACTGCAAATGGTAGACGGCACCGGCACCCAGCCATTTCATCTGGCCGAAATTGCTTATCACGGCCGTGATGTCATATTGAGGATACAGAAACCCTGTATGGACGGTAGGAGGCGCAAACACCAGGATGTTGTTTCCGACTCCCGACTTACGCAGCCTGATAGCCTCCTGCACCGAGGCCACGGCGAACCAATCCACCTTATCCTGCAGAAAGCGGGCTGTCTCCACAGCCCCGTGCCCATAAGCATCCGCCTTAATAACAGCCATCTGCATGACGTCATTTGCCAGATATTGTTTGAGGAAATGAACATTATGCGCGAGCCGGTTCAGATAAATAACAGCCGTCGAATTATAGCACTGATCTTCGGGTTCCATGAAATTGATTATGTTATAAGTCAACGGAAGATAGCACAGATTTTTTTAATTCATATTGGTGAGCTTCGGGGGAAATATTATACGGCAGGCACTCCAATATACCGGTATGAGGATACGAAGTTCGAGCCGCAGCGTCAGTCCCGGTATTGTTCCAACAGCCAGAATCGCATCTCGTGAGCATCGCATAGCCCCATCATATCCCCCTGCCGGAACACCGGAACGAAATCGGCTTTGTAGAATAATGCCGGATCATAGGTATTTCTGTCGCTGATCTCCACAAAAGTTCCGAATTCAACGGGCCGGTAGATACTTGCCAGCATCGTGTTCTCTGCCGGGTCGGACGCCAGCTCACTCCCATAAACCACATACTCCAGCCCGTTCCCGTTCATAACGGGGATGATTGTGCGGGAAAGATATCGCCTGTCCTTCTGACGAAGATATTCGATGATGGACTCCGGCCGGGAATCATCCTGGATGTTCATTACTAGATCATCTATTGTGGGAATGTGTGTTAACTCCTTGCGTCCGTTGAAGATCGTGTACATCATATATAATCCGAACAATCCCAGCCAGAGAGTAAGATCCCGGCTGAAGAAGAAATAGGAAAGGATGGCTATGATAAACAACACCCCGATCATTTGCTTTCCAATCCGGTAGGTTATGCGGGAAGCATGATAGAACCGTTTTTTCTTCATCCAGATCACGGAACGCAGGGCACGCCCGCCATCAAGCGGAAATATCGGGATGAGATTGAAGCCGCCCAGCATCAGATTTACCAGGCCCACGTTCCACGCTACGATGGATGAGATATGATTCACCGGTTGCATGACAAGCGCCAGCAGGTACCACAGGCAGGCAAAAAGGATCGAGGTAACCGGACCGGCGAGGGCCACCATTAATTCGTGGGAAGCATGTATCGGCCGGTGCTTTAGTTCCGCCATACCTCCCAGTAAAAACAGATGAATTCGTTCCGTTGGCAGATGATAATACCGGGCCGTCAGCGCATGTCCCATTTCATGAACCAGGATGGATGCGGTCAGGAGCAATGACGTCAGTCCGCCCATAATCCAGTAACCGGTTTCGCCCCTCAGATACACAAAGTGAGGATAGTAGCGGTCACTCAGCAACCACGCCACCAGGACGACGATAAGCGGCATCAGCGGATCGACGGTCACGGTAAACCCCGCGAGCCTGAAATTATACCACGCCGGAGCCTCGTGCCCGATATCCCTTTCTTTTACTTTACTTCTCTTGCCAACAGTCAAGTGCGTGTTCCTCAAATGCAATTTAAAAGATTACTAATATAACTCGAAGAACCCTGTTCACATTGTGCAAACAACGGATATCATCAAGATAGTTTGTCGTGCCGCACATCTGCAAGGCCTCCGGAGCACCTGTTTCGCCTGCAGGTTTGCTCTTGTTTTTGAATAATCAATACATGATTTTAGCAAATTCATTATTTTCTGATTTTAAAATCATTCTCCTGCATGAAATTCCTTAAGAACGTTCTGGCCAGCCTTCTGGGCTTTATTATCGGGATCATCGTTCTCTTCATCATTGTCGTTCTTATTATTGCCGGGCTGAGCCGTTCTTCCAACCCTGAACCTTATGTGCAGGAGAACTCCGTATTAACGATCGACATGACAGGCAATGTGCCCGATCGGATCAGCGAAAACCCTCTCAACCGGCTGTTTCATAATGAGCGGGCGTCGGAAGTGTCGCTGGAAAACCTCACGATGGATCTTGAGAAAGCTGCCGTCGATCCCCACATCCGGGGAATCTGGCTGAGGATGAATTTTCTGACGGCCTCATGGGCCACACTGGAGGATGTACGGAATAAGCTTCTTCAGTTTAAAAAGAACTCCGGGAAGTTCATTTATTGCAGCACCGGAGATATCGGTTATAACGAGAAAAGTTATTACGTGGCAACCTCCGCAGATTCCATTTTTTGCCCTCCGGAGTCTTTTTTTGAGTTTGACGGTTTTTTCCTGCAAACAACTTTTTTCAAGGGACTGATGGATAAAGCCGGTATTCAACCGGAAATCAGCCGGGAAGGGAAATATAAATCGGCCGTGGAGCCCTTTCTGCGTAAGAACTACTCCCCGGCCAACAGACAACAGCTTACCGCTCTTCTTGCAGGAATAAATCGTACGTATCTGCAGGCCGTATCCGAATATTCGGGCAATCCGGTCGGGGAGCTGAAACAATGGATGAATGAAGCTCCGCATATTTCCGCCCGATTTGCGGAGAACAAACATCTGATCAACGGCCTCCTGTATCCCCGTCAGGTGAAGGAACGGATAGCGCAGCGGGTCGGAGTTATCGATTCCTCCCGTCTGCATACCATATCCTTCGACCGCTACAGCCGGGTGAGTCCGGGCAGCGCGGGACTCCATGTGCCGGATACTTCCGATCGCATTGCCGTGATTTATGCTGAAGGAGAAATCGTACCTGTGAATCCCGGGGCTTCTCCCCTTACGCGGACGAACTATATTACCGCCGACGACTTTCGCAGGGAACTTGATCAGATCAGTAAAAACCGGAATATTAAGGCATTGGTTGTGCGGGTGAACAGCCCGGGAGGAAGCGGCAGTACTTCCGACCTGATCTGGAGAATGCTTGAAGAAACCAAAAAGAAGATGCCGGTCATCGTGTCGATGGGGTCATTAGCCGCCTCCGGAGGATATTATATTTCCGTAGCAGCCGATACCATTGTAGCCATGCCCAACACCATCACAGGATCGATCGGTGTATTTGGCACAAAATTTAATGCAAAAAAGCTCTTCAACGACAAGCTGGGCATCACTTTTGATGTGGTGAAATCGAGCAAGAATGCAGACTGGCTTGTCCCAACCAAACCTTTCACCAATACCGAGGCAAAGGCTTTTCAACATTACATCGATAATTTCTACCATACATTTGTCGGGCGCGTCGCCCAGGGCCGCGGGCTATCCACTACTTTCGTCGATTCAGTTGCCCAGGGCCGCATATGGTCGGGCCGTGATGCTCTCCGGGAACACTTAGTTGATGTACTGGGAGATATGGATGATGCCATCGCCATAGCCGCTAAAAAGGCGGGAATCCGGAAATACACGGTAATTATGTATCCCCGGCCGAAAAGCTTTTTGCAGAGGCTGGCGGAATCATTCGGAACAGAAGCCTCCGTTCTGGTAGAATCGTTATATCCGGGCAGGCATGAAATCAGCCGGATTGCCCGTTATCTTTATGAAAACCCGCGGCAGGTACAGGCCCTGTTACCGGTGAAAATCAACATTCATTGACCGGGATGGAAATCGGAAGACTGACGATCGAACAACTCAGCGAAGGCCTGTTTGAAATAGGCCAGGACGGTTCTATTCATAAATCGAATCAGCGCCATCCACGGAAAAGCAGGCCGAGAAATCCGGAAAAACTGGGGATTCCTTCCTCTTCGCCCGTAGGCATTGACCCGGTGCTGGTACTTAAAGAAGATATGAAGCTTCTTCTTGATACCGGTCTGGGAATCGGACTCGATAACCGCGGACACAGCACGTCCGTATCGAATATTCATACTAATCTGGAAGTTTTCGGCCTGAAGCCGGAAGACATCACACATGTCGTATTCTCCCACCTTCATTACGACCATACCGCCGGAATTACCTATAACGATGCTTCTCTGGCCACGCGTCCCTCATTACCTAATGCGCAATACTTTGTGCAGAAGCGGGAATGGAATCATGCACTGGCGCAGATCGATATGCCCTTCCTCCAGGCAGGAGTGGGTTATGAACTTGACGAGCTTTATCGCCTTGTGGCGGAAGGACGATTCGTTTTCATTGATGAGGATTTCTACAAATTGAGCGAGGACATTGATCTGATATGGACCGGCGGTCATACCCCCGGTCATCAAATCGTACGCCTGAGTTCCGAATCCAAAGTTGCTTACTATCCCGGAGATCTTATTCCCAATGATCTCTTATTAAACACAGGCGCCACGCCGATGGATGAGGATGCAGCCCGTACGCGGCAGATGAAACTTACCTGGCTGCGCCGGGCATGGGAGGAAGATGCAGAACTGCTTTTTTATCATTCGGTTTATCGAAAATCGGGAAAGCTCGCCAAAGACAAGTACCGCAACTATGTTCTGCAGGATAATTCAAAGATAGGTTGAATGGCAGCTTTAACTCTAATAAGTATTCCAAACTTCTGGTACTCTCTTCACTGATTCATTGAAACCAGGAATGCCTCATTATTTTTGGTTCCGCGGATTTTATCCAGCATGAATTCCATAGCCTCCATTGGGTTCATCGTAGACAGGAAACGGCGAAGAAGCACTACTTTTTCTCTCTCGGCTTCGGGTACCAGCAGTTCTTCTTTACGGGTGCCGCTTTTAAACAGGTCAATAGCGGGAAAAATACGGCGTTCGGCCAGCCGCCGGTCCAGCACAAGTTCCATGTTGCCGGTGCCCTTGAACTCCTCGAAAATCACATCATCCATCCGCGAACCGGTCTCGACCAGTGTCGTGGCGATGATAGTAAGGCTGCCGCCGTGTTCGATGTTGCGGGCTGAACTGAACAGTTGTCGTGGCTTCTTGAGTGCCTGGGAATCGATCCCGCCGGTCATGGTACGTCCGGTATTCTCGGCAATGATATTATAGGCACGGGCCAGGCGGGTAAGCGAATCCATCAGAACAAGCACGTCATGACCGCTTTCAACCAGGCGTTTCACCTTTTCAAAGACAATTTCCGCCAGCCCGACATGGTTTTCCGGCTTCTGGTCGAATGTGGAGGCTACCACTTCGGCATTAATTGTGGAGCGCTCCATTTCGGTAACTTCTTCCGGCCGTTCGTCAATCAACAAAATGATGATCTTGGTTTCCGGGTTGTTGACCGCCACAGAATTGGCCATTTCCCGCAGAATAGTGGTCTTCCCTGTTTTAGGCTGGGCCACGATTAATCCGCGCTGCCCTTTCCCTACAGGAGCAAAAAGATCAATCATGCGGGTTACATAGTTGTCCGGGCGATGCTCAAGTTTGAATCGTTCATCCGGGTAGATAGGAAGAAGATCTTCGAAATCTTCCCGTGTATCCATATCCCTCGGAATTTTCCCGTTGACTCCTTCAACCCTCAGCAAGGCGAAATATCGCTCGCCCACTTTCGGGGGCCGGATAACCCCCAGGACGGTGTCCCCCTGCTTCAGCCGGAATCGTTTGATTTGGGAGGGAGAAACGTAGATGTCGTCGGGACTCGCAGCGTAATAATAATTGACTGAACGCAGGAATCCGTACCCGTCGGGTAGAATTTCCAGGGTACCTTCATTGAGAAGGTACCCGCCTAGTTGCGGCTCCACCTCTTTTATCCGTTCTTCAAGCGTAGCGGCGTTTGATTCGGGCAGGGCCTCGTTCACCTTCCGCTTATCGTTGGAACGGCCGTTTGGCACAGGCTGGGGAGTATTATCCCGGCGTCTGGTAGCGTCCTGCCTCTCCGAAGCAACCTGCTCCTGTGCATCCCGGGAGTCTTGTTCCCACTGCGGCTGCTTTTCAGGCGGAGGATCAACCGCCTGTTGCTCTTGCGGCTTCTCGTTTGACATATTCACGTTGCTTTCGTGTCGGTAAGAACGGTGTACATAACTCCGCTTACCATTTGATGATTCTGTTTCCGGCTCTATGGGGCGCTTCTCCCGCTCTCCATTCCGGTGATTCTCAGTACCCTTGCCCGGAAATTCCAACTCGAATTGGGAATGGGAATCCGCATAATCGCGAATCCGGTCGATAAGGGTTTGTTTCTTTATACCTGTTACCGGCTTAATCCCCAGAGATTTGGCCAGTTGTTGCAGGTCTTTCAGAGTTTGTTGATGTAATGAATCCAGATCGTTCAGATTCCATTCAAGTAAATGGACCTCAGACATTGCTTACGTCTATCAGATTTGTATTGAATTGGTATATAACCAAAGGCATGTTCAGAAAAAACTATATAATAAACACTAATCGGTATATGAAAAACATTATTACTTCGCCGCGCGCCACACCACAATCACTGTTTCAAAAGGGGTTGGAGAGAATGAATCCAACTCTTGACGGTAGCATAAAAATAAAAACTACCGCCGAAAATTACGAGATTATCTTTGAGCTGGTCGAGCGTTCGGGCAACCTCATCCTCTTTGTCAGGTAAGCGTTCAACCTTCCCATCGATTGACGCGACATCAACATAGCGGGCTGCCCGCGGTGTCTTGAGATTATAATAAAGGATTTTTTTGAAATCCGAAAACCACTCACCCACATTATCGGTGAGTTTGTCTTTCATTAAACTACATACAAGCACGGCCTTTCGATCCCCAAAGCGTTCTTTTATCGTCTGTCTTTGTATCGCCCAGGCTTCCGGGTTGTGTGCAGCGTCGAAATACCACTCTCTGCCCGACAGTAACGGTTCGAACCGCCCGTATAATTCCGCATTATACGGAAAATGGCGCAGGGAAGCAGAGTATTCACCCCATGTAACGGGATAGCTCGCGGAAAGTTGTTTGACCACTGCCCAACTGATCGCGAAATTCTCAGGAGCAGCCGCACTAATATAATCACTTTCCAGATAACAGTCGTTCCCGTCATTGGTCAAATAATATTTATTTCCTTCTTTCCGGGGGTGAAAAGAGCCCGATTCTATTACTTTTGCCTGCCGGATGCGGGCCGCTTCCCGAATAACCCGGTGGGGACCGGGCGGAATCGCACCCAGAATTACAGGTCTCCCCGGTTTGATGATGCCCGCCTTTTCAGCAGCTATCTCCTCAGGGGTACTGCCTAAAACATCCTGGTGGTCCATTCCGATGCTCGTGATCACACCGGCCAGCGGATCTACTACGTTGGTGGCATCCAGACGTCCGCCCAAGCCTGTTTCCAGGATAACCAGGTCTGCCTGCTCCCGGGCAAACCACCAGAAAGCAAGGGCTGTCAATAATTCAAAATAAGTAGCCGGCCGATCTTTCAGAACCGGTGCAAATTCCCGGAAAAACCGCAAAATATCATGATCCGGTATTTCCATCCCATCCAGACGGATGCGCTCATTCAGGCGGAGCAGATGGGGAGAGGTGTACAACCCTGTTCGCAGCCCGTAATCCCGATAGATCCTTGCCAGCATATGGCAAACAGTGCCTTTTCCGTTGGTGCCGGCTACGTGGATGCACGGGTATTCATTCTGAGGATGCCCCAGTTCATCCAGCAGGGCGGTAATCTGCCCCAGATCCATATTGGCCGCAGACGAACCTACATCCTGAAAGCGGGGAATCCTGTTTAGCCAGGCCGTCACTTCCTCAATTGTATTAAAAGAAAATTGTTTATCCATATATTTGGAATGATCCGTTTCCATCCATCACCATGCGACCGGGAGACCGGTGCAGGAAAATGACCTATGTATTACCAGCGGCTGATCCGCCCCCTGCTTTTTCGCTTCGATGCCGAGTATATTCATCATCAAACGATGAACCTGGCCCGCTATTCCGGCCGTAACGCTGTGCTGAACTATCTTGTACGTCGATTATACTATTATCACAGCAAACGGCTGAGACAGGAACGCTTGGGTATTTCCTTCGACAACCCTGTTGGCCTGGCTGCCGGATTCGATAAAAACGGTGAAGCTGTCGGATTGTTTGAATCGCTTGGTTTCGGTTATATCGAGATCGGAAGTATCACCGCCCGGCCCAGCCCCGGAAACCCTGCGCCTCGTGCCTTTCGACTCCCGGAAGATCATGCGCTGATCAACCGAATGGGACTTAATAACCTGGGTGCATCGATCATTACGGAGAAAATCCGGCAGAAGATAACAGACATTCCGGTTGGCGTCAACATTGCAAAAACCCACGATCGGGAAATCATGGGCAACCGGGCCATAGAAGATTACCTGATCAGTTACCGGATGGCCGCTCCGGTAGCTGATTATATCACCCTGAACATTTCCTGTCCTAATACCAGTGAAGGTAAGACTTTTGAAGAGCCGGCAGCGCTGGATGATCTGCTTGGAGCCATTTCAAAAGAACGTACGAGGGAACATCCTCCCCTTTTTGTGAAACTTTCACCTGATCCGGCCCCTCCACAAATCCATAAACTGGCGGCGATTTGCGAGCAGCACGGGGTGGACGGATATGTGTGCGGCAACACCTCCTGCCGGCGGGATAATCTGAAAGCCCCCCCCCTCAGGCTCAAGCAGATAGGCCGCGGCGGATTAAGCGGCCCTCCATTATCCCCCATGGTAAATCAGTTGATCCGAACTGTTCGACAGAATGTGCCGAATGAGCGGATAATTATCGGGGTCGGCGGAATCGATTCTTTTGAATCGGCTCTTGACAAGTTCAGGGCGGGCGCAGATTTGATCCAGATCTTTACCGGGTTGATTTACGAAGGCCCCGGCCTGGTAAAACAAATCAACAGGAAACTGGACCACTACCTTGCAAAACGCGGGCTGACAATGGATGAATTGCGGGGGCATTTGGAGGGCGATCGTCCGAATCGCTAATTAAACGGATTGAGAATTCTGCTGATTTTCCGGAGGTTTTGATTTGGCTGGAAAAAGATCTTCATTCTTCCTGTCATTCAATCAGAAACACTCATTTTCAATTTTCAGCCTTTTTATAAACAAATGCCATCTATCTGCCTGATAATATCAATCATAACTTTATTTTCCACCACAAAATCAGCCCTGCACGTGCCAATAGATTCCGGCGAATTTTCACAAAGAATTTTCTCTTCCATTTCCCGATCGAATTCGGGCTCTGCCTGTTGCATTTCCATGTCAGTACCCTTTAATCTGTGTAACCCCATAATCCACCAAATCCGCGATTCAAAACCGCCATCCTGAAGGGAACTGCTGCCAGCGACAGGGCGGGCACCAGGTAGCAGCAGCTCAAATCCGCAAGAGCAAGAGAAAAATCCGACCATCCGGCTCCCAGGTAAAACAATGCCGCATTCAGCAACGACATCATGATATGAAACAGAAAAAGAGTAACGGCAAACCTCCATCCAAATCCCATTATTATGCCGAAAATCAGAGGGATTAGCAGAAACCAACCCCCTGCCGTTTTGTATCGCCAGGTCATTTTCTCTCCTGCCGGAAAACTGCTCAATTTAAACCCAACCCCGGTTCCAAATCCTCCTAAAACAAGCCTTTGATAATGTTCCGTCTTCAAATGACCGACCTCCGGGAGGAGCCATTCCTTTGCAAAGTAATAACGCAGCTGGTGCCAGGGTTTGAGATACAGGACGGTCAGCAGAATCATCAGCAGAAGGCGCAGGCCGGCATTCTTCCAAGAAGTACGGTTCATAAGGCTCCCTCCTTCGGCTTAACAACCTGTTTGCCGGCCGGTGCGATCCCCCACCGGGCCCAGAATATCCAAAGCCCGAAGATGACGAGATAGAAGATCGCTGTCGACGAATAATGATGTGTAATATCGAACATGCCAGGCCAGTACCGTTGCGTAAGCACCAAAGCGACTACCCGCATGACATTCGTCAGGTAGATCGTTAACAGGCCGGCTGTGCTGAACAGCCATCTTCGCAAAAAACCTCCCGGGAAAGCGTGGATGAATCCCAAAAATATTCCCATGGCTTCCAGGCCATCACACGGATCAATAAGAATAATCCCCGGCATTCCCGAAAGACCTACCGTACGATCCGACAAAAAGGCGGCAAATCCGTTCAGTTGCAGAATTTTTTCGCCCAGAAATGCAAGACTGCTGCACAGAGTATGATCCAGGTTTTCCTGTGGCTCCAGCCAGAGGTTATAAAGGACATACCAGGCTAACCATACCCCAAAACCTCTTAGGATGAAAACAACGACCCTCTTATAAAAAGTACGCTCCATTTTCTCTCTCCTGAATGATGATTAAAGTCGACGCCCGAAAAAATAATCATTTCGGCGTGAAATGCAAGCAGGCGAAGCGGTTAGCAGTCGCGAAAAATTATTTGGGAATTGCCGCTTGTCAACCTGTTCAGGAATTGACAAACGGTCGGCCATCAACTTAAGCTTCAGTCTTCCGTTTATGCCTTCCAGATGTGTTTTTCGTCTCTGGCAGGGTTATTCTTCATTGCGTTGCGCGTATCCACAATACAATCCGACCAATCCCCCAGTTGCCTGTAATCGACATCTTTATGGTTGGTTGCTACGATAACGGCATCGTACGATGAAATCACTTCCTCCCGCCAATCGACGGATTTATGTCCGGCCCACTGCTGATACTCTCGCGTGGGACCAATTACCGGAACGTAGGGATCGTAATAATCAACCTGCGCACCATATTTCTTCAGAAGATTCATAATCTGGAAGGTCGGCGACTCCCGCACATCATCAACATTGGGTTTATAAGCCAGTCCAAGAACCAAAATCTTGCTGCCATTCATTGATTTCCGATGGGCGTTCAGCGCCTCGACGGTCCGTGTGATTACAAAGGCGGGCATGTTGGTGTTCACTTCCCCTGCCAGCTCTATGAAGCGGGTATTCAGACCGAATTCTCTGGCTTTCCAGGTGAGATAAAACGGATCGATCGGAATACAATGGCCACCCAGTCCGGGACCCGGGGTGAATTTCATGAAACCGAACGGCTTGGTGGCAGCAGCATCAATCACTTCGTGCACATCGATATCCATCGCCTGAAAAACCACTTTCAACTCATTTACCAGCGCAATATTAACCGAGCGAAAGATATTTTCGAAGAGTTTGACCGCTTCGGCCGTGCGGGTATTGGATACCGGCACTGTCTGCACAATTACGGAGCTGTACAGCGCATTGGCGACCTCAAGTGCATCGGGACCATCCCCGCCGATAACTTTGGGTATCGTTCCGGTTTCGAAATCCGGATTTCCCGGATCTTCCCGCTCCGGACTATAGGCAATATAAAAACCAACGCCTGATTTCAATCCGGTGGCCTGCTCGCAAATGGGCCGGATGACTTCCTCGCTTGTGCCGGGATAGGTAGTTGATTCAAGGACAATAAGCTGCCCTTCCCTCATATGAGGCGCCACAGATTTTGTAGTCTCGATCACGTAGGTCATGTCAGGTTCACGATGGTCGTCAAGAGGCGTGGGCACGCACATAATGATCGCATCTACCTCGGCGATACGCGTGAAATCGCTGGTAAATTCGGCTTTTCCGGAGTCATGCATTGCTTTAACCCGATCCGAACCGATATGCCGGATATAGGTTTTCCCTTCATTGAGATGCCCTATTTTTCGGGGATCGATATCAAAACCGATGATCGGGAAACCTCTGGCTGCAAAGGTGATCGCCAGCGGCAGCCCGACATATCCCAACCCTACAATCCCGACTTTATAGGTCCGGCTCTCTATTTTATCCAATAATTCTTTCTTCATAACTCCAGATAATTAAAACTCCCAAAAAAGCCGTAAGGCAGGTAATATTATCGCACTTATTTCCGGCTTGTCAATCCGCCGTCCGGATAGCGGCCTAATATAACTTCTCTGTTATCGTTTCGGAAGTATATTATCAAAACTTAAAAAAGCAGCCGGCGGAAGATACACAGACCACAGATACGGCAGACCCTCTTTCCAAAAAGATCATCCTAAATCCCTAACAGTCTAATATTCAAATCGTCGGTCTCTGCGATCCGCTGTAAATGAAAACCCGGGCCGGATGACTCGGGATCTTGAGGAAAATGAAAGACGGCAGGATTTGTAATGTGAAACCTGCAATTTTCTATACGCAGCAGGCTTCCGTTACATCCCTACGAATCTGTATTCCTCCCCTTCCTCCGTCGGGATATCGTAAGTATAATTTTTGGGAATGACGAGCTGTTCCTGCGGCGCTTCCGGGGATATCACGGGGTGCGGAGCCGGTCCCATAACAAAAAAGGGATTGGGATTCTTCCCCTTTGCCCGTTTCAGCGGCTTATTGTCGGCTGAACGCAACCGGTTGTTCACCCGTAACCTCATATTGCCGCCCAATGTCGACCTGACGACCAGCTTTGTTAATTTGCCGTTTTCCCATTGCATGTCGGTGATGATGAACCCGCCCCGGGCGCGCAGCCCTTTCACCTCGCCCTTGTTCCACGCATCGGGAAGCGCCGGCAGCAGGTAGATGCAGTCCATCTGGCTTTGCACCAGCATCTCGGTGACGCCGGCCGTTCCCCCGAAATTACCGTCGATCTGAAACGGAGGATGCGCATCGAACAGGTTGGGATAAGTACCTCCGCCATTATGGTACTTTGCCTCCGAATCGCTGGTATATCGTAATAAATCCCGAAATAGCTTATAAGCATGATTCCCGTCCAGCAGGCGTGCCCATAAATTGATCTTCCAGGCCTGGCTCCAGCCGGTGGAGATATCTCCGCGTATCTCCAATGACTTTTTCGCTGCTGCGGCAAGTTTCGGTGTGGTGAACGGAGAAATTTCATGTCCGGGGTACAAGCCGTACAAGTTGGACAGATGGCGATGGTGCAGATCAACTCCGCGCCAGTCTTTGTACCATTCCTGCAGGTTTCCGCGATGACCGATGTGCAATGGATATAATTTGGCTCTTTTGGTAATCAATGTATCTCTGAAAGCCGGGTCGATGTCCAGCACGCGTGAAGCCTGGATCAGGTTGGTGAACAGATCCCAAATGATCGACATATCCATTGTGGAAGCGATGGAGACACTGGCACTCTTGCCCGGCGCCAGCAAAAACTCGTTCTCCGGGGAAACCGACGGTGCGGTGACCAGATGTCCGGTACTGTCGGGTATCAGCCAGTCGAGGGTGAACTCCGCCGCTCCTTTCATCAGCGGCCAGGCGGTGTTACGAAGGAATTTCTTATCGCCGGTGAATTCGTAATATTCCCAAAGGTGCCGGCACAACCAATCGCCTCCCATTGGCCAGTTGGCCCATTTGGGATCACCTTTTCCCCTATCGCCGACGGGATTTGAAAGCCCCCAGATGTCCGAATTATGATGAGCCACCCATCCGTGAGCGTGATAAAATTGCTGCGCAGTAACCCTCCCGGTGACCGACAGCTTTTTGATGAGACCAAACAACGGTTCTGCCATTTCCGGAAGATTCGTTTCTTCGGCAGGCCAATAGTTCATCTCGGTATTGATGTTGATTGTATAGTTGGAACTCCAGGGAGGCCGTACGTCCTTGCTCCATATCCCCTGCAGGTTTGCCGGAACCCCTGGGGTGCGGGAACTTGAAATGAGCAGGTAACGGCCGTACTGAAAGTACAACGCCTCCAACGCAGGATCTCCGGCTCCGTTGGTATAATCCAGAAGCCGCCGGCCGGTCGGCAGGTTCGATCTCCTGCCATGATCGCCGTTCAGTGTAAGAGAGACCCGGTTAAAGTATTTATGATAATCTTTCAGATGGCGCCTGAGCAGCGTACTCCAGGACTTCCCGGAAGCAGTCTTCATCCTGCGCCTCGTGATCAGGCGTTCATTCCTGCCATCTTTGTCGGGGCATTTATCGAATCCATTGTAACTTGTTGCTCCTGAAATCAGCAACAATACTTTCGAAGCCTTTTGAATGGAAAGACCGCTCGTATCCGCATGAACCGTTCCGTCCGGGGTAATGGCTTTCACGCCAAATTCGAAGCGCATCCCCCGGCAGCCCGAAGAATCTTCGTAAATCACCGGGTGTTTGTTATAATTCACATAGTTGGGGTCCACGTGCGCCGGAGCTTTACCCCGGAGCAGTAATTCATTGTTATTCCACACTAAACGAGAATAACGCAGTTTACTCCGGGTACTGATCCTGAGATTCAGTTTCCCAGGCTTATCAGAGGTAATACGAACCGCAAGTACCTGGTCCGGCGCAGAAATGAACACCTCGCGTTTGTACCTGACGCCATCAGCCTGATAGACGGTTGTCAGCAGGGCATCTCCGATATTCAGGCTGCGGCGATATGACTGCACTGCGGAATCTTTCAGTATCTGATGAATGATCAGATCTCCCATAGGCAGGTAGCTCTCCGAATATAATCCCTGCATCTTTTTCGTAAGCCGTTCCGCCTTTTGGTACTTCCCTTTAAAAAGGGCCTCTCGCACCAGGGGCAGGTATTTGGGAGCATCAGGATTAACATTCTCATGCACCGGTCCGCCCGACCACAGGGTGGACTCATTGAGCTGGATCAGGTCGTTTTGTACCCCGCCCCATACCATGGCGCCAAGCCGGCCATTGCCCAATGGAAGAGCCTCGGTCCAGGTGGATGCCGGCTTTTGATACCATAACGTCAAATCGTTCTGGCAGAATCCAGCGGCAGGCAATGCTGATAAAAAGAGGCAAAGAACCAGGTATCTTCTAAACATAATCTGAATTTGGATTTTATCGGGATGATGGAAATATCCGAATCGTACCGATGCTGTGGATGTAGACCTATTTCAGCAGAGTCATCTTTTTCGTCTGGATAAAATCTCCGGCCTGCAGGCGGTAAATGTATACCCCGCTTGAGAACCGGCTCGCATCGAAAGATACCTGATATTTCCCGGCGTTTTGTTTGCGATTAACCAGCGTGGCCACGAGCTGTCCCAGTATGTTGTAAACCTGCAGTCGTACGTGAACCGGCCTGGAAACCGAATAGCTGATATTCGTAGTCGGGTTGAACGGATTCGGATAATTATCGCCAAGCTCGAATCTATCGGGTAATGATGAAGACGGATTGTCCGGCCCGATGTCGGTAACCACTTTGCTAAACTGAGCGGAAGCCAGCCCTTCTGCCCGCGCAGCAATATCGATCGGTGAATCTGAGGTAAGATCAGGGGGAGGCGTGTATTGTACCACAGCTACGCCGCCTTCGGTCTTTACAGACGTTACGCTCAGGCTGCCCGGTCCGTCAAGTTCCAGAGTTACCGTCGGACTCTGGTTCGTCACCAGGCGACCCTGGTCATCTGAAACGTACACTACGATATCATACACAGCACCTGTTTTGGAAATAAGATCAGATTGCTTCGAAAAGATATTCAGCTTCGTTCCTTTCGTGCCATTTGCCACTTTCCGGATCTTAAAGGCTACATCGGTATTGGCGGAATCCAGTTTTGCAACATCATCCATCATGAAATTGTCCGCGGAAACAAGGGTATCCGTTTCCAAATAATCACCTGCCCAGGTGTCGTACCATGCGAGCGCGTAGGTTCCGTTGTCGAGGCCGGATATTTGTACGGATGTACCGGAGATATCCTTTGTCGGAGGATAACTATACAGCCAGCCAAAAGCTCCTTGTGCGTTTTTCATGCCATAGCCGTACGATCCCTTCGCCGTTACCGTCATGGCTGTATCGGGACTCTCTGCCAGAGCCAGGGAATCTGCAAAAGGCTTAAATTTGTCATATAAATCCAGGCGCGCGGAAGTGAACACCGTATGGGTCGTGAAATCCCACCAAAAAGGCGTGGATGCCATACCGTTGGTTAATCCGGCCCAAAAGATATCGTGCATCTCCGAGGTATATCCTGAACTGTTTACTGGAGAGAATAAAGCCGTTGCTCCGGCTTCCCCGAAAATAGCCGGACGATCTCCTGCCTTTTTCAGTGTCCGCATTTCATTGACCGCATCGTGTAACCCATTTCTGATTGGCTGAGTAGAGCCATACGGCTGCGGATAACCCTGAGCTTCATAATAGTGGCGATTGGCAATATCCGGTTTAATGGAACTGCTTTGCCAGATGCTCGAGCTTCCGTAAGATGCCGTGGTCGGCCGTTTATGGGGATCATGCTCTTTCAAATAGGCATTAACTTTATTTACCCATGCTTTCGCCTGATCCTGATGTGCGGTCCAGCCGGTTGTGCCATGTATTTCGTTGACGATTTCCCATATCCCCAGCGATGTGCTGTAACCCCAGCGGGCAATGATGTACCGGTACAACTTCTGCTGATAAACCCATGCCAGGCTGTCTCCGTAAAAATCGGCGGCATCGACGATGGTACTGTATGGATTAGCGGCATCATATTGATGAGGCCATCCTCCCGTTGCACCGGTGCCGATGTTCAGATAGTCGTGCGGCCAGAGCGCGAACATCATCTTCATATGCCGCTCCTGCAACCAGCCCAATATCTGGTCGATTCGTCCGCATTTCAGCTGATCATAGTGCCCCAGACCCGATTGCATGGATTCGATGAGGCGGTTTCCCCCGCCGTTTCCCGCATTATCGTAAGTGCCGTTCCAGTACCCGATAATATTTACGCCGTGCTGCTTTAATTCATCCAGACCGCTTTCCGTGACACTCCAGGGATAGTAGGCCGCCAGCCCGTAAAATGCAGTACTGTCTGTATAAGCCAGGTAGTTGGTATTTCGGTCCGAAATAGTGAGCCAGCCATGCCGCCCGGATGAGTCCGCCGTAAAGGTTTGCACAGAACTTTCACCCGTTCCGCCCGCATCGGTTGCCATGATTTGGTATTTCCAGGTACCGGTTTCATCCGGTGCAAAACGTATTTTCCAGGAGTGAACATTCTGATAATCATCATAAAACCCGTTAACGCGGGTGGTATCTCCTTTGGGAGATTTGAACCAGGCATGAACATCGATTTGATCCGGATCATACGGGTTTTGATACGCCGCGTTTTCCAGGTTCAGCGTCACCTCGAATTTCTGATATTCATCAATCTCATTGGAATTTGTTCCTGTTATTTCAACGGCAGGCGGCAATCCCGGAACGTAGGTTCTCACGCTCACCTCGCCGGATGGCGTCGATTCAATGCCGTTCGTGTCAACCGCGGCCACTTTGTAATAATAGGTGGTGTTATTCATCAGCCCGCGGTCGTGGTACATCTCAGCGGTCGTATCGCCAACCAGGGTGGATGCATTGGCCGAAAACCCGCTGACGGTACCGCGATAAATGCGAAACGAATTGGCCGCAGCAGGCTTATCCGCCGACCAGTTCAAATCGACATGTGAACTATCGACGAGAGTAGCCTTCAAATCAGTGATTTTGATGGAAAACCCCGCGATTTTAAAATTATCAAACTGAAGCATCCCTGATTTCGGCGCAGTGGTTCCGGGATCCAGGTAGACGTAGATTCGCGTTAAGAAGGCTCCCGAATAGAGAGATTTATTCATTGTGAATGAATAAGAATGCCACTGATCGTCGTTGGGTATATTGTGGCGCAAAGGCAGCGCGTCGTCGCTCTTACCGTTCGAATAAATGGGCTTGAGGGCAATCAGCGTAGTTACATTTGATTTCACGTCGACGGTGATTGTGGGGTTCTGGGACACATCAATCGAATCAGGCGGCTGAAAATAAAACTGATCCCACTGATCACTTTGGGCGTCTCTTGTATATTGGATATTCAGCACTCCCCCGCTTTCCTCCAAACTAAAAGTATGTGTAAAATCGGCAACCCACAGGGGCACACGCGACCCGCTCCACAGCGTATCAAGCGATCCATTATCGAAGGTGTCGACAAACCCGGTGAGGTTTTGCGCGATTGCTCCCGCCGGCACTAATGCCCAGACACCCGTGAGGATCGTCACGAAAATCATACTCACCCTGAAATAATGTGCTATGGTAACTTTATTCATACTATCCCCTTTTATAAATCACACGACAGATTCAGATCTCCGACAAGGACGCTCGCGAAATACTTTCATCGATCTCATGAGCTATTATTCCGTTCATATTTAATCAAATATGTTGAATATATCAATACTCGGACCTGTTCTGAGAAGGGTTAAAAGGATTTTCCGCAGATGCCAGGCACCATGAAGCCCGGATAGGCGACTTGGCGATCCCTCATATCCGGTGATCCCCTGCTTATTTTTGTCGTCATTCCAATGGTCAATAAAAGATAAAAGACAATTTTATCTTTTATTGAGATGTTGTATCTTGTTTTCCGTTAGTTATCACCCTTTAAAGGAGACCGATCATGTCGGAAATTATTATTTTAGATGTCACCAAAATCGAACCCCGCCTCAAGCATTCAACTATCCTGGAGCACTTTGCCGCGTTGAAAAATGGGGAAGCTTTCCAGATTCATAACGATCACGACCCCAAACCGTTGTACTATCAGCTGGCAAGTGAACACGGTGATATCCTCACCTGGGAATATTTGAGTGAGGGACCGGAATGGTGGGATGTGAAAATCGGGAAGAAGTAGTTTTCCCACAAGGATGCAGGAAAATGAATCATAAAAAAAGACAAATTCATCTTTAATTCATTTTCCTGCTATATCTATAAGGAAGAATCTTAATCTCATAAATCGATCCGTCATGTCAGAAATCAATGTGCTGGATGTCACCCAAATTGAGCCCCGCCTCAAGCATCCGACGATTTTCGAACACTTCGAAGCTTTGCAGGAAGGTGAAGCTTTTGTGATCCATAATGATCATGATCCCAAGCCTTTGTATTATCAGTTGCTGAGTGAAAACGGCGACATATTTACCTGGGAATACCTGGAAGAAGGTCCGCAGTGGTGGAAGGTGAAGATCGCAAAAAAGGTTCTTTCCGCACAGGAAGAAACCATCGGCGACATCGCCGCAAAGGACCCGCGAAATGCGGAGATATTCAGAAAATACGGACTGGAATTCTGCTGTGACGGTAAAAAGCCGCTGAAGGAGGCCTGCCGGGATGCCGGGGTATCCATAGATACGGTTTCCCGGGAGCTGGCAAATCTTCCACCGGACCGCGTGGCTCCCGACCGGGACTTCAACCACTGGGATCTGGATTTCCTGGCCGATTATATCGTGAATATTCATCACCGGTATGTAAAGTCTTCAATTCCCATGCTCAGGGATTTATCCGAGAAGATAGCCGCTCATCACGGGGCAGCGCATCCTGAGTTATATGAGATAAAGGAACATGTGGATGCCCTCCTCAGCGGAATTCAGGAGCATGGGACCAAAGAAGAAAACGTCTTATTCCCGTTCATCCGGCAAATGGTGCAATCTAAGCGGGATGGCACACCTCTGCCCTCTTCTGATTTCAATTCTGTCGGGACTCCCGTACAGATGATGATGGATGATCATGACGAATCCGGCAGGCATCTCTATGCTATAGAACAGCTCTCACAGAATTACCTGTTTCCGCCGGATGGCTGCGAGAGTTACCGTTTGTATTATCACAAGCTGCAGGAATTCGATGACGATCTGCATCAGCACATCCATCTGGAAAATAATATCCTCTTCCCAAAGTCTGTCGAACTGGAGAAAACGTTGTCAGGCCAGGAGGCATAAAGATGGGTATTGAACAGGTCTATGTGAGCGCAGGACGCAAGGTATTAAAGGCAACGATTCCGGCAGGCAAAAGAATGCCGACGCATTATGCCACATCCGAGGCATTTGTCATGGTATTTAAAGGAGAGGCCGAAATCATTTTTGCCGACAGCAGACAACAACTGGTGGAAGGCTCTGTCTTCCTGATTCCCGAAAAAAAGCCGCACACGCTGCATATCACGAAAACGTTTGAGGCCTATATCGTACTCGGAGGAGATGCCACCATTGAATACGCAACGAAGGCAATCGGGCATGGGATAAATCAGGACTAAGCCCGGCAACGGCTTCGGAATACTGCCGGACTGTCCATAAATTTGATAAAGCCGCGATGACCATAAACGGAGATACAAAGATTTCCCGCATCATCAGGGAAAACAAGGGCAGCATTGATGTTCTTGCAAAGGTCGCCGGACCTCTTGGAAAGCTTCGCAACCCGGTTCTCCGGAAGGCGCTGGCCGGCCGTACCACTCTGAAACAGGCGGCAAAGATCGGCGGTTGTGATATCAGGGAATTGGCAGAGGCTCTGAAACCATTGGGTTTTGTCTTTGCACCGGACGGCAACCCGGAAAAGGCGGCTTCCGATGCGCCACCGGACTTTGTGAGGAACCTGGAAAAATATCCCAAAGAAGTGCTGGATGTGCGCCAGGATCTGGCTGAAGGAAAAGACCCCCTGAAAAAGATTATGGCGGCGACCCAAAAACTGCCTGCAGGCCACGTGCTGGAGTTGATCAACACATTTGAGCCTACTCCGCTGATTACAATGCTGGAAAAAAAAGGCTACGAAAGCTACGTACAGAAAGCCGGTCCGGATGAGATCCGCACATGGTTCCGGTTAAAGGCTTCGGTCAAGGGAGAGGAACCGAATGACGAAGCGCCCGAAACCGTAACCGAGGAGGTCTTCGCGTCCAGGCTGAATGAGTTTGGTGAAAAGGCAGAACACGTTAACGTGAGTGACCTGGAAATGCCGATGCCCATGGTCACGATTCTGGAAGCTTTGGAAAATCTCCCCGGGGAACACGTTCTGGTGGTACAGCACAGGCGGATTCCGGTATTTTTGTTTAATGAGTTGCGTGAAAGGAATTTCAATTACCTGCTTTACCAGGGCGGAGAGAAGGATGTCAGGTTACTCATCTATCGATAATATACCCGGGAATCCAGCCCGTAAGCCGGGGAACATCCCATGATGCCTTTTGGAACCCAAAGAGCCCCTTCCCCTTCCATCGTTTTGCCTTACTACACGACGGCGGCAATCGTGTTTCTCATCCTCACAATCCTGATGCTGTTATCGGCCGTTGATTTCACGGGGCATTACTTTCAGCCGCACATCCTGGCGATCACTCATCTAGCGACCATAGGCTGGGGCACAATGATCATTTTCGGCGCCTCCCATCAGTTACTTCCCGTAGTACTGGAAGTACCTTTATTCAGTGAAGCACTGGGCAAATGGTGCTATGCATTATTACTCCCGGGGATGATTTTGCTCGTGGGTTCCTTCTGGAGCTTCCATCCCGGATGGCCCATGGAAGCAGGCGCGTTGCTGATCCTTTCATCCATCATCATTTATGCCGTCAATGTCTATGGCACGGCGCGCCAGAACAAAAAGTGGACGATTACCGCCAAATGCATCATTACGGCGTCGTGGTGGCTGATTTTGACGGCTGTATTGGGCACATTGCTGGTGTTCAACCTGCACTATGCCTTTTTCCCGAATAATCACCTCTACTATCTGAAGATACACGCTCATCTCGGTATTGCAGGCTGGTTTTTACTGCTGATCATGGGAGTTTCCTCACGCCTGATTCCCTTATTTCTGCTTTCTCATCACGAACCGGGCCGGCTGGTAAAGACAGCTTATTATTGCATCAACATTGCCCTGCTGGGCTTCCTGGTGATGGCGTTTCTCTTCAATACCGAAAAATACTGGCCCGTTTTTGCCCTGCTGGTGCTTATTGCCGTGGTTTCCTATCTCTTGTTTGTTCGCCGTACGTATCGGGTGGCGGCTCGCAAAAAGACGGATGTGCCAATGACCATAACGCTGGCCGCTGTTTCTCTGATGATACTGCCTTTTGTCCTGTTGGCCCTGCTGGCCTTTCAGCCGGGTTCCTCCGGCAGGCAGGTGGTTGCATTAAGCCTGGCTTATGGCATCAGTATTTTCGGTGGATTCATCACAGCTATCATATTGGGCCAGACTTTTAAGACTCTGCCTTTCATTGTATGGATGAAGCGCTATAAAAAGCTTATCGGAAAAACAAAAACACCCTTGCCCCGCGAGTTATACGACGACCGCTGGGTGAGCTGGCAGTTCTATTTTTATCTGCCGGGGATAATCCTCACTATCATCGGAGTGGCATTTCATTTCCTTCCGTTGATTATCGCAGGATGTTTCGGCCTGGTGCTTACGGCGGTTTGTTATAACATAAACGTGTTTTCAGTACTGGCTCATAAAGTAAAAAAGGAGACATCACATGGAAAACAATGACAGTACCCCCCCGGATTCCCACGCATCTCTGATAGCAAGATCCGGTGAACTGCTTTACGGAGTGTATGATCCTGAAGTAGGTCTGGACATCATGACCATGGGGCTGGTCTTCGAGATCAAATATGATGAAAGTGAGAACACCATTGTGATCGTGATGACACTTACCTCCCGTGGCTGCCCGATGGGTCCTATGATCATGCAAAATGTGACGGAAGTGCTGGAAGCGGAGTTCCCGGGGAAAAAGGTGGAAATCCAACTAGTTTGGGAGCCGCCATGGTCGATCGACATGATCAGCGAAGACGGACGCATTGCCCTGGGATGGAGATAAGGACATGCACATCGCCGGCAATGCCGGTGGCTATAAAATCAATCTGCGCCATATATCAACGGAAACCGGGCGTCGATACAGATGCCTGTTTCCGCTGATTTCCCGTGGTTACCGTTCAGCCGATCAACCGGGCCAGGAGAGTGATGGCAGCCGTTTCAGCGCGGAGACGGAAACTTCCCAGGGAAACAAGTTCAGCGCCTGCATCTGTCAGCAGGGTAACTTCCTCATCCGAAAATCCTCCTTCAGGTCCAACCAGGACCATCAGGCGCTCTTTCTTCAGCCATTCATCCTTAACTTCTACTCTGCCGTCATGTTTTTCGTGAGCTAATAACATATGATGGTCACTGTGGCCGCTGACCAAATCTGAGACGGAACCTGCAAAGCGAACTCCGGGAAGCCAGGCTCTGAGCGATTGTTTCATGGCTGTTTTGGCGATCAGTTCCAGGCGATCCACGCGTACCTTCTCCCGCTCGGAGTTGTGGCTCTGGAATAGTATGATATCCGTAGCGCCCAGCTCAACGGCTTTTTCCACGGCAAACTCCAGCCGCTGTCTGTTTTTGATGAGTCCAAGTGCCAGAACGCGCGGCTTCACGTCTTGCTTCTTCGCAAGCCGGCAGGCTTTTTGAATGGCAACCGCCACTTCCCCCCTCGATTGCCTGACGATCTCGCCATCGAACCATCCTCCCTTCCCGTCGACTACCGAAATCGGGTCGCCCGCCTTGTAGCGCAGGACGTGCGTAGCATGATGGGCCTCGCCATCTTTTAGATAGAGCATGTCATCGTCCCGCTGCTCCGGCGGGGCATAAAAAAGATTCATACAGGTGTCACGACTTAAAATGCTTCCCTAATTTCAGGTCCTGTCCCTGATAATTGCTGTGGATATCTTCTCCGTAAATAAACTCAGGCGTTTCCGTGTTGGGCTCAAAAACCATGCGAAAGAACGTTTGCCCGTCTTCTATCAAAAAAGGCACATCGTGGGAGCGAACCTCCAGCACGGCACGCGCCCCTCCGGCCTCCACGGACCCGCCGAATCCCGAATCAAAAAAACCGGCATAATGTGTTCGCAACTCACCCGAACCGGTATCGTAGGGAACCATTTCAGCAGCCAGGTGAGCTGGAATACGGCATCTCTCTTTTGATGAAAAAATATAAAACGCCTCCGGTTCCAGGATCATATCGTCTCTGTGGCCGCCATAGATGGGCTCCCAAAAGTCGGTAATATGATAATGGTTGATGAGATTCATATCTATCAGATCCCGGTTTTTACGCGCTTTGTATCCCACAACCTGGTTTTTGCCGGACTGAAGACAGACGCTCATAAATAGCCCGTCCTGAAGCTTTAGTTCGTGATCAGCGAGCGGCCGCCCCTGCGCGTCGAACAGGATCGGATCGGATTGATGAACTTCAGCGATTTCCCGGTCACTCAATTTCACTGAGCCGTGCCTGATCCTCAACTGGTTCAAGCGCTGCCCGGTGCGGACACGAATGGAAAATGTTTTGGGAACGACCTCAAGGTACAGCTTCCCCGAATATCCCGGTGTGATTTCTTCAAACCGGTGCGAGTAATCGGTAATCACCCGTGTGAAAATATCAAGACGGCCGGTTGAGCTTTTTGGGTTGGTGCGCGCACTAAGGGGCCCGGTATAATGAAGCGTTGTTTTGAACTTTCCGGGTTCAGGCAGGCTGATTCGTTCCAGGAGCGGGATAATATAGGTGCAATTAGGCTCGAGCACAGCCCCTTTGATGAGCGAAAAGGAATGCTGCGTGAGCCGGCCCAGTTTGTCTTCCACAGATTCGTTTTCAGGGAGAAAACTCGAACGGACGCGGTAAACCGTCTCCCCCAGGCGCAGATCAATCGAATTAGGCTGTAGCTGATCCTCTTCAATGGGATAATCATCCGGTGCGGAGATGACCGACTCCCGGATCAGGGCGCGCAGGGTTTGTACGGGGAGGATGCCGGATCGTGCCGGTGAAAGGGTTTCTGTCGGCATGTTACGGTTATTTAGGCACGGCGCCGGCCAGCTTATGAATATGATTCCATTCCTTCTCAGTCACCGGGGTGACGGACAGGCGGATGCGTTTGAGCAGCACCATGTCTGCAAGCGCCGGATCCTGTTTGATCTGATCCCTTGTAACCGGTTTGTCGAATTTTTGGGTGAAAGTGACATCAACCAGTATCCATCGCGGATTATCCCCGGGGCTGTTCGGATCAAAATGTTTGTCATCCGGATCGAATTGAGTCGGATCAGGATAGGGAGCGGAAGAGACGTTCATCGTTCCGACGATTTCAGGCGGCTTTGTATTGGAATGATAAAAAAGCACACCATCCCCCGGTTTCATCCGGTCCCGCATAAAATTGCGCGCCTCATAATTACGGATGCCGTCCCACGGAGTCGTCTGTTTTGCCGAATTCCTCAAATCGTCTATGCTGAATTCATACGGCTCCGATTTCATCAGCCAGTAATTTCGCTTCATTCCGCCTGCTATTTTTCATTGAAATCTGCTCCGGCTAAAAATAAGGAATTGTGCCGGATTTTCCGTGTGCTTCCTCCGTAGGTTTCAGACAAAAAACTTTCAGCTACCAGCCTTCAAAACCATGTCGCAAGTTCGAAACTTGCGACACCGCAGAACGTCCGGGATCACACGAGTTACAAGCTTGCAAGAGGTTGGGACGCGCGGCAACACCCACCTGCACCTCCCTCAAGGGAGGGAAGATGGCAGCCCATTGCCAAGCAAGCAGATACGTCCCCTTGAGGGGACCACAGGGGTGTTTGACAAACGTTACTATCAGGCAACAAAGATAA
>CAZNHE010000009.1:41091-71275 GCA_964572735.1 uncultured Chitinophagales bacterium
TTTTTTATTGTTGACGGCTCATTTCTTTCAGAAGATCTGCGTAGATTTCCCTTGCGTATTTATAATGTTATACGGATATTCCGCTGCATTATACCAGTTAGGCGGCTGCACAATTTGATGAGGGAAGATATCTGACACGAGCGACATTCCTGCCGGGAAGAGCGAGTGTGATCTTCGGTCCGGTTATGTCTGTAAAAACCAGCAAGACTTCGGCAATCCCGCAAACGGAGCCGAAACCAGCGCTTAGCGTTACATTTATTATCATTTTGTACACTAAAAGGCTAGAGAATCATGAAAAACCCTGCCGGTCCTATCCACCGTTCTGCCGCTGACGACAAACACTTACGTCGCGATATCGGAATCATCGGCCTGTTATTCACCGCTGTCGGATCGATCATTGGGTCCGGGTGGTTATTCGGCGCACTGAACGCAGCAGAAATTGCCGGCCCGGCTTCTATCATTGCCTGGGCCATTGGAGGAGTGATGATTACCCTGATCGGCCTGTGTTATGCCGAACTGGGAACCATGTTCCCGATATCAGGGGGAGTGGTTCGTTTCCCTCATTACAGCTTCGGGTCCTTTGCCAGCTACACCCTCGGCTGGATTACCTGGATAGCAGCCGCTTCAACGACGTCGATCGAAGTCGAGGCGGCTTTACAGTATGCAACCAATTACATCCCCTGGCTGCAGCATCTTGAAGACGGAGTGCCGGTATTAACCACTGCCGGCTTTTTTGTTGCAACAGCGATGCTGGCTATCTTCAGCCTGATCAACGTCATCGGGATCCGCTGGTTCGCCCGTCTCAATAACGTGCTTGTCTGGTGGAAACTGCTCATTATTACCGTGGTTATCATCGCCTTTCTGGTCACCGTTTTCCATGGCGTCAACTTCAGTCACGAACTTGCAGGCGGATTTATGCCGTTTGGCTGGAGCGGGATATTCTCGTCTATCGCAACAGCCGGAATCGTCTTCTCTTATCTGGGATTCCGGCAGGGAGTGGAGTTGGCGGGCGAGACGCGGAACCCGCAACGTAACGTACCGATCGCGATCATCGGCTCCGTACTGATCACAGCCGTGCTGTATGTGGCATTACAGGTAGCCTTTATCGGCGCCCTGCCCGCCGGCGCTCTGGATAACGGCTGGACAAACATCGGTACCAGCTTCACCGGCGGACTGGGAAATATCGCGGCTGCATACGGACCTCTGGCGGCACTGGCGGGCGCCATGGGCCTGGCCTGGCTGGCCATTCTGCTCTATATTGACGCCATTGTCTCCCCTGCCGACACGGGTCTGATTTATACCACGGTCACAGCACGCATCTCTTATGCAATGGGGCGCAATGGGAATGCTCCCGGCCTGCTGGCCCTGGTAAATGAACGCGGGGTACCATGGGTGAGCGTGATCCTTACTTTTATTGTCGGAATGATTTTCTTCCTTCCCTTTCCGGGCTGGCAGAAACTGGTCGGATTTGTCACCTCCGCCACGGTACTCTCGTTTGGGGCCGGTCCCCTGACACTCCTGGCAATGCGGCGGCAGATTCCACGACAGAGGCGGCCTTTCCGCCTGCCGGGCGCCCATATTATCGCCTACCTCGCTTTCCTCTCATCAAACCTGATCGTCTATTGGTCCGGATGGGAAACTAACTGGAAACTGCTGGTCGCTGTGTTGCTCGGATATGTAGTGCTGGCCTTACATGAATGGAGAAACCGTGAGACCACACCCCGCCTCGAATTCCGCTCCGGCAGTTGGGTAATCATCTGGCTGATCGGACTTGGATTCATCAGCTGGTTCGGTTCCTATCCCGATCCTTCCGAAAATGCAGGAAATCTCGGTCTGTTGGACCTTGGCGGATCGATTGCCGTGCTCGCTGTATTCTCGGCGATAGTAATGTGGATTGCTGTCGGCATGCGGCTCCCAACCGAACAGGTGGTAGAACATCTTGGCGAGCCGGCAGTGGCACCGGAAGATGAGGCTCCCCCGGCACCGTGAGTTTATCTCACAAGTTGCAAACTTGCGGGATAATAGGCGTAAGATATTACACCTCTACCCCCGATACTTTTGTACAAACCAGGCAACGGTTTCGCGCAGGTTGGCATCAAAATCCTGTTCGGCTCCCCATCCCAATTCCTCCTCGATTTTAGCAGGATCGATGGCATAACGCAAATCATGTCCCAGCCGGTCGGTTACGAACGTGATCAGGTTTTTGTAATCGCCGTCAGGACCTTTCCCGACCAGATCGTTTAATTGATCGGCGATTTTCCGCACTAATTCAATATTCATCCACTCATTGTGGCCTCCGACGTTATACGTCTCTCCGGATCTCCCCTTGTGGAATACCAGATCCATCGCCTTGCAATGGTCACGCACAAAGAGCCAATCGCGTACGTTTTCGCCCTTGCCATAGACCGGTATCGGATCGCCGGCCAGGGCGGTACGAATAACCGTCGGAATCAGTTTTTCATCATGCTGATTCGGACCAAAGTTATTCGAACAGTTGGTGGTCACCACATTCATCCCATAGGTATGGAAATAGGCACGTACCAGAAAATCACTGCCTGCTTTTGTCGCCGAATATGGAGAATTGGGGGCATATGGAGTTGTTTCTGTAAAATATCCCTTCTTCCCGAGTGTGCCGTAAACTTCGTCCGTTGAGACATGATGAAAGCGGAATTCTTCAAAAGACCGTTTGGTATCCAACAGGTTTTGCCGGGATTCTTCCAGGACGTTAAATGTGCCTACCAGATTCGAAAGTACGAAAGGCTCCGGACCGGCAATAGAGTTATCCACATGCGATTCAGCGGCCAGGTGAATGACGCCGTCCGGTCTGAAACGCCGCCAAACCTCGCGCACGGCCATGCGATCGGTAATGTCGATCTTCCGGAAGGTATAATTATTATGATCCCTGACCTTGTTCAGATAGGCCGGGTTTGAGGCATAGGTCAGTTTGTCGATGTTCAAGATCTTGTAATCGGGGTATTTTTCAATCAGATAAAGAATGAGATTAGACCCGATAAATCCTGCACCGCCGGTGATAACTAGGTTCATTAAGCGTCTTCATTGAATTAGGAATCCATCCCCAAAAGCGATTTTCGCCACAAAAATGTAAAGAAATATGAGGTATGAATTGTTGCACATTGATACCCTATATTCCTTGCGTTTCGGCGCGGTTATCGGCTTTCTGAGAGTGGATTCAATTAATAAAAGGGTAAATCCGAGAGTTCGGTTTCGTTTAAAAAAGGCAATTTCTGATCTTTTTCGGAGACCACAGGATGTTCTTCTCTGGCCCAGGCAATTTTCAATTGAGGATCCTGCCAGTTGATTCCGCGTTCTCCTTCCGGGTAATAATAATCACTGCATTTATATTGAAAAAGTGCCTCCTGTGAGAGCACCTGGAATCCATGGGCAAACCCCGCCGGAATATAAAGCAAGTAATGGTTTTCGTCCGATAATTCAATGGCGATATGGCGGCCGAATGTCGGCGAATCGCGACGTACATCCACGGCCACATCGATTATCTTGCCGAAAGGTACGGTTACCAGTTTGGCCTGGGGCTTTCCTATCTGGAAATGAAGGCCGCGGATGGTGCCTTTTTGTGATTTCGAAAGGTTATCCTGCACGAACGGCGGAAACCCCTGTCCCGAGAACAAAGCTGTACGATAGGTTTCCATGAAAAACCCGCGCTGATCTCCAAAAACCCTGGGTTTAATAAGAATTACTCCTGGTATCTCTGTTTTGACAAATTCCATTACTATGTTAATCGAGTTGATTCAAAAGATTACGTAATCCTTCCCGCCAGTCTTCTGTAACGGCTTCTTTTATTGTTTTCAGCTTTTCCGTACTGAGCTTTGAGAAAAAGGGTCTCTCTGCGGGCGTGGGGAAATTTTCTGCAGGAATCGGAATGAGAGATACATCCATATTCCTCACTCTGAAGATTTCCCGGGCAAACTCGAACCAGCTCAGCATTCCTTCTGAAGTGATGTGCCAGGTGCCTGTTCTTTCCTTCCGGATGAGCTGCCAGCTGTTGAATACCACGTTTGGGGTAAAAGAAGGTGACCCGACCTGGTCATCTACTACTCTCAATTCCCGGTTCTCCTTTCCGAGACGGAGCATCGTCTTTACGAAATTGCCGCCCCATGCCCCACACAACCAGGCGACCCGTATAATCAGGTGATTGTCTCCGGCATCGCGGATAGATTTCTCTCCTTCCCATTTGGAACATCCATAGGTATTTACCGGTTCGGCCCGGGCGTGTTCGGGATAACCTTCCGGATAGCACTGACGGTCCGTAGCCCGACCTGCGAAGACATAATCGGTAGAATAATGAACCAGACGGATATCCCGTTCTGCACACAATCGGGCCAGATTAGCAACGGCACCGGCATTCACCGCAAAAGCACGCTCCCGCTCCTTCTCGGCCAGGTCAACTTTCGTGTAGGCCGAAGCATTGATGACGAAACGGGGCTTGTCCCGATCCAGTACGCTCCGGACATCCTCGAAGCAGGTAATATCCAATTCTTTCGAGTTGTATGATGTGAAAGGAATCTTCTCCGATTGCAAAAAACGGAGCCATTCATTCCCGAGTTGTCCGTTTGCACCGATAAGCGTCGTCTCAGGAGCATCCATCATTCCGGTTCATTATCCTTCATGACCAGTTGATTGGCGAAATGGTAGGAAGAAAGCGTCCCGGCATCGGTCCACCATCCCTCAAGTACGGAATAGCACATGGCTCCGCGACGGATGTATTCGTTATTTACATCCGTGATTTCAAGTTCTCCCCGGCGGGACGGCTTCAGTGTCCTGATCACATCAAATACCGTCGGATCATAGAAATAAATACCTGTGACACAATAGTCCGATTTGGGATGCTTCGGTTTTTCCTCAATGCCGACGATTCGGTCGCCATTGAGCTCGGGGACTCCATACCGGCCCGGATCGGGTACCTGCTTAATCAGAATCTGTGATCCTTCGCCGCTATATGCCTCCACTGCAGGCCGTAAGGAAGATTTGAAAATATTATCACCGAGAATGACCACCATCGAATCATTTCCTACAAAATTTTCTGCGAGTCCGAGTGCCTGGGCAATTCCCCCGGCCTCATCCTGGACTTTATAGGTAAACCGGCAACCGAAATCCTTCCCGGAACCGAGCAGGCTCACCACATTTCCCATATGTTCGGTGCCTGTAACGATTAATATTTCTTCGATGCCGCTTTCAAGCAGACGATCGATCGGATAATAGATCATGGGTTTTTCCCCGATCGGCAGCAAATGCTTGTTGGTTACCTTTGTCAACGGAAACAGCCGGGATCCGGTACCTCCGGCAAGAACAATTCCTTTCATTATTTCGCAAACTAGTCGTTAATAATTCCCCATCAGGATATTACCGTTTTTTGAGCAGGCATGAAAATGAACCCTTATTACCTGACCGAACAATGGTTAACCATCACCTGGATTTTCTCGCGGAAAGAGCATTATATTCATTGCGAGGCAATAACATAACCCGTTATAAAGCTGCTTTAAATGATGTCTGTCCGGTCTTTCCGGCAGTCGTTTCCGGATGCGCGTCGACAGGGTGCCTTCCTCCAGTATCACATTCAATGCCGGTGATATCCCGGAACCGGAATACGCCTCCTGCACAATATGCCGCCACAGTCCGCCTGCCGTAACCGGTCCGGTTTCATTAAATCCGAACAGCTTCAGGAACGACACATCATCAATCAGGGCCTCTTCGGCAGATTTTATGGTTTTGGTCAGGATATAGTAAAGCCGTTTTTCATCGACTTCCTTTTGATCCTCATAACGACTCCATCTTTCTTTTGTAAGGGCTTCTACCACACCGGTCACGAGACCGGCAATGGCCAGGTCGGCCGCGGGGCATTCCTGCACATCCGGCAGCCGGATTTCAATGGTATTACGGTCAAAACGAGCAATAGCCCCCCGGGAATTCAGCCATTCCTCCTGCAGAATATTATCCGGATCAAACGGGGCTATATCTTTATACATACGTTGCAAAATCTCGTGCCTGTAGCCGGATTCTGTATATATCCGCTCAGGAATCGTCCAGCCGGTGATGGAGGGAATCCGTGCGGCATTGGTCCGATAAACTTCCAGGCGGCGATCCGCGCAGCCAGAAAGGGTGCCATCGGTTATCGGTGAACTGGCCGCCAGAGCCGGAATGAGCGGCAAAATCAGCCGGATAGCAGCATGCAGACGGCCGAACTCCTCATCTCCATCAAATGGAAGATTGATGTGCATGCTCTGGAGGTTGCCCCAGCCATGTCCCCTGCAATCAAAAATGCGATCATAAGCATGATAAATCGGATTGTATTCGTGAGGCCAGAGGCGGACTTCCTTTGCAGGATCCATCCACGGATGCATGGCCGTGGGCATCAATTGGGCGTTGAGAGGTTCAAGACGCCGGTTGATCTCACGGATATGAGTGTGGAAGATTTCCGGAAGAGGGGAAAGCGAGTGCACCGGAGCGCCGGTTTTCAATTCCACCACATGCAATGCCAGTTCATTCGACCAGGAAATATCTCCCTGCCCAACCTCTGATACATATTCACCGGCTATCATCTTCAGAAGCTCATCACAAAGCGGACGCACATCCAGGCTTTGCCGGTCAACGATCATATATTCCAGTTCTATCCCGAAGCCTTCAAACAAATGAAGCGACTTTCGGCTTCCGGTCGCCTTCCCGATGATCAGCTCCTCTCCTTTTTTTGTTCCACCCGCCGGATAAATACCTCCATGATCCGGTTGTACAGGGCATCCCTGATTGCCAGGTCTTCACAGCCGGATTCAATGCTCGGGTTGTCATTGATTTCAATAACATAACATTCGTCGCCCACCATCTTCAGGTCAACGCCGTACAGGCCGTCTCCGATGAGGTTGGCAGCCTTCAGCGCCGTTTTAACAACTTTATCCGGAACCTCCTCTACCGCCAGAGTATCCACTTTACCGGCATACGTCTTTCCGGGCCGGGTGCGGTCATAAATCTGCCAGTGATTCCTTGCCATGTAATATTTACACGCATACAAAGGCTGTTGATCCATAATACCGATCCGCCAGTCAAACGGAGTCGGCAGAAACTCCTGGGCAATTACCAGCTCGGATCTGTTCAGGAGTTCTTCCAGATTCCTGGTCAGTTCTTCCTCATTTTCAACCTTGACCACACCCTGCGAGAACGAGCCGTCGGGCTGTTTCAGGATGATGGGAAACCCCAGGCAGGAAGTCACATTTCGTGCGTTATCCTTATGAACGACGACCGTTTTTGGAGTTTTGATGTTGCGGCGGGTAAGCAGTTCACTCAGATAGACTTTATTGGTACACTTGAGGATAGACTCAGGATCATCAATCACAACCAGTCCTTCCATCGCCGCTTTTCGGGCAAAGCGGTAGGTGTGGTGGTTCACACTGGTAGTTTCCCGGATGAACAGGGCATCGAATTCGGCGAGTCGCCCGTAATCTTCCCGTTGGATAAATTCCGCGGAAAAATCCACCTTTTCTGCTGCTTTGGCAAACCGCTGAAGGGCCTTTTCATCCGAAGGAGGCGTTTCCTCCCCGGGATTATAAAGGATAGCCAGATCAAAACGACTGCTCTTCTTCCGGATGGCGGCGGCCGGCCGGCGGGCGAAATACTCCCGTGCCATATCCACAAGCACGGCATTATGATCTTCCGGGATTTCGCTAAGCGAGATAGTACCGATATTCTGCAGAGTCCATTTATGGTTTTTCACGAAGTAAGCCCGCAGCAACGGCGACTGGAACTGCCGGTACAATTGCTGGCTCAGACGGTCATAACGCCGGGCTACGTTTCTGCCAAAATAAATGCTCAGGGTGAACTGGTTCGATTGTATGTGTTTCAGGCTTTTCTGTATTAATTCATCCAGTTCTCCTGAAACAAACCGCACCATGGTCGGTGACTTGAGATCCTGAATGGTAACTACGCTGGGAAGCGGCTTATGCCCGCGTGCAGCAGCCAGTAATGATACGTAATACCCCAGGCTCTGATAACGATACGATTTGCAGAGATTGAAAACCTTGGCATTCTTGAGATGGATATAGGACGGATCAGTCAGATATGCCCGGCCGGAAACAAGGGTGACATCGGGAATATCCAGCGGCCATTCCCTTGGATTGTTTACCACCACTAATATTTGCATATACCGTTATTCATCATATAAGAGATGACTGGTACGCCTTTTTTCTCTTTCTTAGGGGAGTGCGAGAAAATCCGGCAATAAACTATGACATTCTGAAAAGCCGGCCATAAAGCATATACCAGAGAAAAGCTTTGCGGATCCTGACGCTAAAAAAGAAGGAACTACAAAGGTCCCAATGGAATACACAAGGGCCGGTAAAGACGATTACAACTAAGCGTTGAATTTTGTGCCTGCTTTGTGCTCACTGTGGTAAAAGAACAAAAGTCCACGCCTGCCGGAAAAATGGTTACGGCAGCCCGCGCACGGAAAGATTTGTCAAATCCGTTAGTTAATCAAGTCGCTGATTCAGGATTACCCTCAAAGCATCATGCTCACGGGGTCTTCGAGCAATTTCCTCAGCGTGGTCAGGAACTCGGCGGCCAGGGCGCCGTCGACAATCCGGTGGTCACTCGACAGGGTTACTTTCATCTTTTTACCGGGCACCACGGCGCCGCTTTCGACGACCGGCACATCGCGTATGGCCCCGATGGCAAGAATACAGGCATTTGGAGGATTGATGATTGCGGTAAACTCTTCGATACCGAACATGCCGAGGTTGCTCACAGAAAAGGTACTCCCCTCCCATTCCTCGGGTTGAAGCTTGCGGTCCCGGGCCTTCTGGGCGAGTTGTTTCGTTTCCACGGCAATCTCTCTCAGACCTTTCCTGTCTACGTTGCGAACAACCGGGGTGATAAGGCCTTCCTCAACCGCAACAGCCATGGCAATGTGAACAGAGCCGTGCCTCAGGATGACGTCTTCCTTCCATGAACTGTTAACCTCCGGATGGCGGTGCAATGCCACTGCACAGGCTTTCATGACCAGGTCATTATAACTGATCTTGACGTCACTTACCTCATTCAGCCGCTCCCGTGCGGTGATCGCGTTCTTCATGTTGATGTCGATCGTCTCGTAAAAATGCGGACTTGTAAATTTGCTTTCGGCCAGGCGCCGTGCAATGGTTTTGCGCATTTGTGAGATCCGTATTTCTTCCTCCCGTAGGGTTTCTTCCGCACGTACCGAAGGCTTTTCTTCATATCCTTCAATATCCCGCTTCACGATCCTGCCGCCCGGTCCGGATCCTTTGACACCGGAGAGATCAATTCCCTGATCTTCAGCCATCTTCCGGGCAAGCGGGGAGGCTTTCACCCGTTCTCCTTTAGCTTCAGGTTCTTCAGAGCCTTCTTCCTTTTGTTTATTAAGGCCGCCAAAGAGCGGATCAAATGATTTTCCCTTCTTCTTGCCGTTTTTCTCAGCCGGTTCTTCCTGTTTCTTTTCTTCTTCAGGTTCCGCTTTCTCCTCTTTTGGCTCCTCCGGCTCCTTTCCACCTTTTTCCCCGGATTCTTCCTCTTCAGAAAGGAGACCGCTGATATCTTCTCCCTCTTCTCCGATGACGGCTATTTTCTTTCCAAGCGGGATGGCTTCACCTTCGGCGGCAAGGATCTTGAGGATGGTACCCGAATCAAAAACTTCCACATCCATGGTAGCCTTATCGGTCTCCACCTCGGCAATAATATCACCCGACTTGACTTTATCCCCTTCTTTTACTTTCCATTTTGCAATGACACCTTCCTCCATCGTGTCACTGAGTTTTGGCATATCGACTGTTACTGCCATGGTTAATTCCTGCTTATTTCGGGTTCTGAATAATTAATTACGATAAGTTACAATGTTAACGGCCCTGATGACCTGCTCCGGACTTGGGAACCAGGCGTCGAACAGGTTACGGGCATACGGCGCCGGAGTGTCGGGAAGGGTTACCCGCTGAACCGGTGCATCCAGATAATCGAACGCCTCGCGCTGAATCTGAAATCCGACTTCCGCAGCGATGCCGCCAAACGGATGAGATTCGTCAACAATAACACAGCGGTTGGTCTTCTGCACCGATTTTATCACCGTCTCGAAATCGAACGGCTTGATGGTTCGCGGATCAACGATTTCTACTTCCACACCGTCTTTTGCAAGCTGATTTGCCGCCTGCATGGCAACGTGGTACATCTTTCCATGGGCGACAACAGTTACGTCGCTGCCTTCGCGTTTTACGATACCCTTTCCGATCGGAATCAGATAGTCATCCTCATCGGGCACCTCCTGCTTCATCCCGTACATTTGTTCCGACTCCAGGAAAATAACAGGGTCGTCGTCGCGAATAGCCGATTTCAGAAGCCCTTTGGCATCCGCAGGCTGGGAAGGATAAATTACCTTCAGCCCCGGATAATGGGCATAGAGACTCTCGTATGCCACCGAATGAGTCGCCGACAATTGTCCTGCCGACGCATTGGGACCACGAAACACGATCGGGATCGTAACCTGTCCGCCGCTCATATACCGGATTTTGGCGGCATTGTTGATGATCTGGTCCATCCCGACAACGGCGAAGTTGAAGGTCATAAATTCAATGACGGGGCGAAGGCCGTTCATTGCCGCTCCCACACCGATACCTGCAAACCCCAGCTCGGAGATCGGGGTATCTATTACCCGCTCCCCTCCGAATTTGTCGAGGAACCCTTGTGTAACCTTATACGCACCATTGTATTCAGCCACTTCTTCGCCCATCACAAAAACACGATCGTCGCGGATCATTTCTTCATTTAGCGCCGCCCTTAGCGCTTCTCTGAATTGTAACTCGGCCATATTGGAAATCTCCTTTTTCTAAATTCTCATAAAAATATATTCACAGAACCGGCATTCCGCCGGATGATTATCGCATGAACTCAAAATTTCTGTCCTCTGCATAGACATGATCGAAAAGTTCTTCCGGATCCGGGAAGTCGCTTTTATCGGCAAAATCGACTGCGTCACGGATTGTCTCCTCTACCTCATCCTCAATTTCCTGGATTTCTTTTTTCCCGGCTACATGATGAGAGGTCAGATAACTTTTAAGGCGTTCGATCGGGTCGATGCGATGGAACTCTTCCAATTCTTCTTTTGTGCGATAATTGGCCGGATCGCTCATAGAGTGCCCCCGATAACGGTAGGTGCGGACTTCCAGTAAATAAGGCAGCGAATTCTCCCGGACATAATCGACCACCTCCCGGAGCTTTTCTATCATCGTGAACAGATCCATTCCGTTTACGACATCGCTTTCCATTTCATATCCCCAGGCACGTTTGTAGATCTCGGTAGCCGTGTGCCGGTTAACGGCCGTTCCCATGGAATAGCCGTTGTTTTCAACCAGATAGATGACCGGCAATTTCCACAACTTGGCCAGGTTGGCGGATTCATGAAACGACCCCTGATCTATGGCACCGTCGCCGAACATCGTCACGGTTACTTTATTTTCATTGCGGTATTTATTGGCAAATGCAATCCCGGTCCCCAGCGGGATATGAGCACCGACAATGGCATGGCCGCCCCAGAAATGATTTTTCACATCAAAGAAGTGCATGGAACCGCCCTTGCCATTGCTGCAGCCTCCTTTTCTTCCGAATAACTCTGCCATGCCTTCCCGGGCGGTGATTCCCCGTGCCAATCCCATTCCATGATCGCGGTAGGAGGTGATCACGTCGTCATCATCATTCAACACGTTCACTGCTGCTGTGGAAATAGCTTCCTGCCCCATGTACAGATGCAGAAACCCTCCAAACTTCCCTTTTTGATACATCTGAACGGAGCGCTCCTCGAACCGGCGCTGCAGATACATTGAATGATACATATCGAGAAGCTGTTGCTTAGATAGGCCTAAGTCTTTGTGGGACTTATTGGTAGCCTGTGGCAGTTCAGTAGCTTTATAAATTACGCCTGTCGGAGTAAAACCACTAACCTGTTTTACTTCAGCCATAAATTACTCCCATTGGATTGAAAGAAAATTGCCATGAATCTTCGTCTTTATTGTTAGCTCGTTTTGTTAAAATCACTGTAAAAATACGATCTCGCAAAACCCTTTTTTGATGATCGTCGAATATACCAAAAATCGGGGAATATTGAAGTCATTTGGTATGGGTGAGCGTTTCGGAAATGAGTTCGGGAAGCTGTTTCAGGACCGAGGCCAGTTTACCGGGATTTCGCCCGCCTGCGGTTGCAAGGTTCGGTTGTCCGCCCCCGCCTCCGCCCAATTGCCGGGCGATACGGCCGATCAAATCACCGGCTCTGATCGACCGTTCTTTAATCAGATCTTCAGTTACCGTTGCAACCAGGTATACTTTATCGGCATCGGTGTCGCGGGTTGCCAAAACGGCGATTGTTCCTTTCTCCGATTTATTCAATGCTTCATATCCAAGTTGTTTGAGCGGAGCGGCACTGCTGTGTTCGATCTCGCCGGCTACCAGCCTGATCCCGTTATCCAGTGGCAGAGCATTGTTGATCAGCTCATCCAGTTTTCCCAACGCAATCTGAAAGCGGAGACGTTCCAGTTCCTTTTCCGCAGATTTTTTTTCATCGATCAGCCGGCTGACATCCCCGGCCAGATGTTCGGAAGAACCCATTGCCTGATGAAGGTCGTAGATCAGATTCTTTTCTTCCCGCAGGAAGCGGTCGGCTGCAAGGCCTGTTACCGCCTCGATTCGACGAACTCCGGAAGCAACAGCCGTCTCTGCAACAAAGCGAAAATAGCCGATTTCACCGGTGGCACCGACGTGTGTTCCCCCACACAATTCAATGGAATAACCGGAGTCAAACGTGATTACACGCACTTCCTGCCCGTATTTCTCACCGAAAAGCATCATGGCTCCGCGCTTCCTTGCCTCATCAATCGGCACATTCCGTTCCTCAACCTTCCGGATATTTTCCTGGATCTTCAGGTTCACCAGGTGTTCAACCTCATCCAGTTCACGGCCGGACAGAGCTTTATAATGGGAGAAATCAAAACGCAGCCGGTCGGGGGTGACCAGAGAGCCTTTCTGGGCTACATGGCTGCCCAGTATTTTCCGTAAAGCGGCATGAACCAAATGGGTAGCCGAATGATGCTTGCCCGACTCTGTCCGGCGTTCGCGGTCAACCGTCATCTGCCATTCACCATCGGGATTTTCGGGGAGATGATCCACATAATGAATGATGTGGCCCTGGTTCTTCTGTACATCCAGTACCCTGAGGTGTTCCTTGCCATTGGAGATCACACCCTGATCAGCCGTCTGTCCGCCGCTCTCGGCATAAAACGGTGTCCGGTCGAAAATCAGCATATTCCGTTTACCCTCCACCCTGACGGAACGGATATAAGCCTTGTCGGAAAGCTGATCGTAACCCGTAAATAAAGAATCATCTCCTTTACTGATAGTCGTCCATTCGCCGGTGTTACTCATGTCGAGGTTAAATTTGCCGGAAGCCCGCGCCCGCTGCCTCTGCTCCTTCATCCGCCGGTTGAAACCCGGTTCGTCGACATCCACACCTTTCTCCCGGGCCATCAAACGGGTGAGATCGATCGGAAATCCATAGGTATCGTGCAGACGGAAGGCATCTTCTCCCGAAAGCATTTTCTTCCCCTTGATCATTGACTCGAAGAGCCCGATGCCCTGGCCGAGAGTCCGCAGGAAATGATGTTCTTCGGCCCTGACAACATTTTCCACATATCCACATTGGGCCTCAAGAACCGGGAAAACCTGCGCGAACTGATCCGCCAGCGGTTTTACCAGCTTGTACATAAAGGGTTCCTTAAGGTTCAGCCGTTCCCAGCCGTAGCGGATCGCGCGCCGGAGGATGCGCCGTACCACAAATCCGCGGCCTTCGTTGCCCGGCGAAGCGCCGTCGGCAATAGAAAAACTCACGGCACGGATATGATCTGCAATGACCCGCATCGCCACATCGGTGCGCGGATCCGTGCCGTAGGCAACACCTGAAAGTTCCCCGACCCGCAACAGGAGCGGCTGAAACACGTCGGTATCATAGTTTGATGATTTACCCTGAAGCACTGCCACCATCCGCTCAAAGCCCATACCGGTGTCCACATGCCGGGCGGGCAGCGGCTTCAGGCTGCCGTCGTTCTGCCGGTTGTATTGGATAAACACCAGGTTCCAGATCTCCATTACCCGCGGATCATTCTGATTGACGAGTCTGTTGCCCCCGGTTTGGCGGCGTTCTTCCTCCGGCCTCAGATCGATATGTATTTCAGAGCACGGACCGCAGGGACCCGTTTCACCCATCTCCCAAAAATTGTCCTTCTTACCGAAACGAAGAATGTGCTTCTTATCAATACCGGTTTCCGAGGCCCAGAAATCAAACGCCTCCTCGTCAGCGGGAAGATGATCGTCCGTGTCTCCTCCAAAAACGGTGGCATATAAACGATCCGGCTCTAATCCCCATACATCCACCAGCAGTTCCCAGGCCCATTGAACGGCCTCTTTCTTAAAATAATCGCCGAACGACCAGTTGCCGAGCATCTCAAACAACGTATGATGATAGGTATCCAGACCTACTTCTTCCAGATCGTTGTGCTTGCCGCTCACCCGGATGCATCGCTGAGTATCGGTCGCACGATGCCATATTTCCCCTTTATGATGATATCCCACCTGCTCTCCGAGGAAGATGGGCTTGAACTGATTCATCCCGGCATTCGTAAACAACAATGTCGGATCTCCAGCCGGCACAACCGGAGCACTCTCCACAACCAGGTGGTTCTTGCGCCTGAAAAAATCCAGAAACTGTTGTCTGATCTGATCCGATGTGGGATTGGGCATATAGATAAAGTTGTTGTTCAGAGTCTCCACGGATTCAAAGTGGGTGAAGATAACAAATTAGCGATTTAATTCCCCGGTTATTGTCCGGCAACGGCCGGCTGCCGGCTTCTTGTTGTGGATTGCCGTGTACCTTTTGCCGGCCACGGAGGCCATACACACTTATTATATATGGGATGAATCCCTATCTTTTGTGAGACACCTTTTGATGATGCAAAACCACAACGCTATCCGAACTGCTATGCCTGCTTCTCCTGCCGGGTCGATTCCCAAATCCTCCATAGAAGAAATCCGGAAGTTATTCCCTTACCTGAAGAAGGGAACCTGCTACCTGAATCATGCCGCTATTGGTCCGCTTTCGGGCAGGGTAATCGATGCTATTAAGAGCCGCATGGCGATTCGTTCAGGAGATTCGGTAGAAGCCTTTTCGTATGACGAGCCCCTGATCACCGACTGCCGCCGGCAAATTGCCCGGCTCATTCATGCAGAATCACATGAGCGAATCGCTTTTGTTCAAAACACCTCTTCGGGACTTAACATTGTTGCCTCCGGCCTTTGCTGGGAAAAGGGAGACGAAATTCTGGTCGGGGATGTCGAATTTCCGGCCAACGTGTATCCGTTCCTGAATCTGGAGCGCCGCGGGGTGAAGGTTACTTTTATCCACAACAAAGACGGAATGATCACTGCAGAGATGATCCGGGAAGCAGCCACTCCGCAGACACGCCTGGTGTCGGTCAGTGCCGTCCAGTTCCTCAGCGGATATAAAACCGATCTGAAGGAAATCGGAAGCTGGTGCCGGGCAAATAACATTTGGTTTGTCGTCGACGGGGTCCAGGCGGTGGGTGCCACAGACGTTGATGTGGTTTCCTGCGGTATCGATGCCATGGCGGCCGGGGCACATAAATGGCAGATGGGTCCTCAGGGGATTGGATTTCTGTACCTGAATGAACGTCTCCAGCAGGCTATACATCCATCGGAGGTAGGCTGGCTTTCGGTCACCGAGCCGTTTCGTCTGCATCCTTACCATCTGGAGTTGCTGCCCACCGCCCTGCGGTTTGAGGCAGGTACCCCGAACGCAAATGGAATCATCGGGTACCGAGCCGCGTTGCAGGTTATCAATGAGACAGGCATTCTGTGCATCCAGAAAAGAATACAGGAACTGACAGATCACATCATGAGTGCTTTCGGAGGCAGGGATGACATCCATCTTCTTACACCGGCCGATCCTGAAAAAAGGGGCGGGATCGTTACGCTCAGCCTGTCAGGAAATGCTGATCCCGAGTATCTCAGGAGAAAGCTGTATGAGGCGGATATCGTGGTAGCTGCGCGGAACGGAAAGCTACGGTTATCTCCGCATTTTTATAATACGGAAGATGAAGTCAGCCGCTGCATCTCCTTTCTTGAGGATATTATTCGCCGGCAGGATTTGCGATAATCAACACTTATGAAGATTCTAAAGGATATCAAAGAAATCCTCATCAATACCCTGAATGATTATTTCAATGATGATATGTTTCTTCACAGTGCGGCCCTGGCTTTTTATACGATATTTTCCCTGGCTCCACTGCTGATCATTGTTGTAGCTGCCTCCGGTTTCATTTTTAATGCCGAGGTATCCCGCCAGCAGCTGCAAGTCTATCTGGAAGGACTGGTGGGACCCAATACGGCTTCCACCCTGATGGATCTGCTGGCTCATGCCACGCAACACGGAAGGGGCGTGATCGCTACCATCATCAGTGCAATTGTATTGCTTTTCGGGGCTACCACTGTTTTCACACAGCTAAAAAATACCCTCAACCGAATATGGAATGTAATACCCAAGCCCGGAGAAACAATCCGCACTTTAATCCTGGACCGCCTGATGGCTTTAGGCACAGTACTTTTTCTGGCTTTGCTGATGATTATTTCCCTCCTGTTTGAGGCCATCCTGGCTTTGCTGAGGAAAGTAATCAATGAGACACTCCCCCTGGGTGTTCACTTCTGGAATGATGTGAACCTGGCCTTCACGATTCTGATCACGGTGATCCTCTTCGCCATCATCCTTAAAGTGTTGCCCGATGTCAAAATCCCCTGGTGGATTGCCTGGATCGGTTCGGTGCTGTCAACTGTATTGTTCGTAATCGGGAAATATCTGATCGGAATTTATCTTTCCTTCAGCACCATCAACGTCGCTTACGGGGCGGCGGGCAGCATCATCATTTTTCTGGTATGGGTTTATTATAATGCCCTGGTTATTTATCTCGGAGCCGAACTGACCCATTCCATCATGCGTCATTATGAGCATCAAATCCACCTGTCAAAACATGCCATGTTCTTTCAGTATCCCGACGAAGGGCCTGATGTCGATAAGGATGCCCTGTCGTGACGGCCGGATCTCCTCAAAGATCAGCCTTCCCTCATCGATAAAAAATAATGGTTAATGCAAACTATCCTTAGAAAAGAAGTGTTAGCAACATTAAATGCAAAAAATACGATCGCACCAAAAATTCATATAATAGATCGGATATACATGCGTTACACCAACATCAAACATATACCCTCATAAATCCTCCACAAAGGGTACATCCTGAACGATGTGCCCTTTTTTTATGGTACCCTCCGCCGCCTCAGGAGAAACGGAAGCGGACCATTGCATTGTTAATAGACCTCCAGGAAAACCCGGTCGGTAGGTTTCACGCCAAGCCGCAAATCTTCATAAGTAAAGTCGGACGGATCCTTTCCGGCAAGCTCGTCTGAAACGGCCACATAGCCTGGAATATTGAATCTGAGTAATTGTTGATAAATGCCCGATTCCATCCCTTTGAGTCCACAGATATAAATCAGGGTGTTCTCGCGGGACAGTAGGGTCCGCAACCATTCGGAGTCCTCGATCTGATGCTGCACATAGTTTTTCGATCCGTCTGTACGGCGCCCTTCCCTCGATACCGACTTCAGATAATGAAAATTCGGGACTTTTCCGGAAAGAGGTTCAAAAAAATCAGAATAAAGAAAATCGGTCCGATACGGACTCCCGAATACCAGTGCCGTTTCGGAGGGTACTCCCGCGGCCATCAGATCCGTAACCATTCCCCGGAAAGGAGCGATACCCGTTCCTGTTGCCCAGAAAACATAATTGTATTCGGCAGGATTGACGGGCAGCAGGAAACGCTTCCCGCTCGGTCCGGTCATCTTTACGATATCCCCGACCTGCAAATCGCACAGATAATTAGAACACACGCCCAGGAACAATTTATGGTGCTCCTGCGGCTCTTCGATGACACGTTTCACGATCGTGGAAACCAGCTTGCCCTCTCCGTTTTCTCCATTGGAAGGTGAGCTGGTCGAATAGAGCCGGAGCTTATGAGGCTTCCCGTTTTCCTGGAGGCCCGGCGGAATAATCCCAAAGCTTTGTCCTGCAATGATGTTATTCTCAAGCATCGTTCCCGAAACATCAAATGTGATGTGACGCACAAAATTGGGGCTGGTGCCCAGCGTGGCGATCCGGTTTTCTACCACGGGTACCTCAACCGGAGCTTTCGGGCGACAAATATTGATTTTGACTTCGGGTAAAACAGGTTTTCCGTAAATAGTATCAATCATAAAAAGGCATTCGTTAAAAAAGATTCATGCATGGAGTAATAAACAAAATTTCGGCTAATGGATTAAACTTTTTTTGTAAAAAAAATCACCGGCGCCAATCGGACGGGGTTCGATATCCATGGTGAAGCCATAACCGCCGCTGTATTCTCCTGAAGGAAATTGCCGCTAGCGGCAATATACATTATTCTGCTCTGAAAGAAATAAAATCCCGAACCGCTATTTTGCTTTCCTACGGGAGAAACCATCCCCTCCCGAAAATGAGATACCGTTCCGGTCCTGTTTTTACGATTACATCCTGTGTCAGAGAGCATTTTCCTGCATTTCATCCTCCTGCGAAATGAGCCTGCGCCCCTAATTTATGGAAGTCATCGAAAATCCATAAGTCTGATTACATATTTCCAAGATTTTAAAAAAACAGGATGGCCGGATCAAAGCAGAAAATAGTGTAAAAAAATTGCTGTCTGCGGGAATGATTTTTGAACCTAATGAAGTTGTATAACTGTTTTAACCGCCAACACGACAAGAACATGCTGTTTCCTGCCGGCTGGAGGATTGAAACTTTATCACTCTTGAAAAGTATATAAACGGACTCCTGTAAAAAGGACATCATTGTACATCTTAGCAAGTTGTTGAGAGTGAAATTAACTGGATTATTACATCTTTTCCTACCTAACGACAGTATTATTAAATTAAATGAGATATAACTATGAGAAAGCAACTCTTAAAAGCGGGCTTTAAATTGTTACAACAATTCGAACGCCTGATTGTCCGGTATTCGCCGCACAAAAATGCCACTTTTATTCCGGCAAGCGAATTTCCGTGGACCCGGGTGCTGGAGGAACACTGGATGGACATCCGGTCCGAGCTGGATGAAGTACTGAAGCACAGGGATCATATTCCGAATTTCCAGGATATATCGGAGGATCAGAAATCTCTGACCACCGACGACAAATGGAAGACCTTTTTTCTGTACGGTTATGGATTTCAGTCCAATCAAAACGTGATGATGTGCCCCAGGACTGCCGCCCTGCTGCAGAAGATTCCCGGAATGAAAACGGCTATGTTTTCCATTCTTGACGGGGGGAAACACATTCCTGCCCACCGGGGGCCTTTCAAAGGAGTTTTGCGTTACCACATGGGGCTTATCGTGCCCGAACCCGACAAATGCAGGATCCGGGTGGGTAAGGGTTATGCCCACTGGTACGAAGGAAAGAGCATGATCTTCGACGATACACACAACCATGAGGTATGGAATGATTCAAAGAAACAGCGGGTGGTACTTTTTGTCGATTTCATTCGTCCTCTTCCCTTTCCGCTATCTGTGTTAAACAGGTTTATCATTTACCTGATCAGCCTCTCGCCTTACATACAGGACGGGAAGAAGAATCAGTCCAAGTGGGACGCAAAACTGGAGGAGGCGATTAACAAGCTGACTGCCGAATCAGAGGCAACGGAAACCTCCGAAACAGAGAGCCTTTCTCCGGCCTCCGGAACCCTGGAAGAGCCGCAACAGGCGGAATCTCACCAAATACCGGTTGTCCACTCCCATTGAAATTCGGGACAACTGATGATAAACTTCCCAAAAGTTTAAAACTTTTGGGAAGTTACCAAACGGGTTCCTACTGTTTTGAAACCGTCACCTGTATCGGAGATTCCAACCCCCGGGCAAAATGGTTAATATAGGTTTTCCAATCGCTATAGCTCTTAAACTGTCCGCTTTCGCTCCAGGAGAAGCCCGCCCAGTACGAGGCAACATTATTCTCCGGCACTTTGGCTAAAATCAGGACATTTTGTTTGTCGTGCGTAGCTTTGATGAAGTTGGCGGGATTCACGATAATGGCGGCATTCAGGCTTCCTTCACTTAACGGCTGCTCTGTGGTCAGCCATCCGTGGGCCGCATCAAGATCCTTCTCCGACATAATACCGGGATGACGCTCCGCCATACTGCCCGGTTTGATGCCTTTCCTGACCTCTGCCGCGGTCAGGTCTGTTTTTTCAATTCCTATACCCGTGACCAGATCCTCCGGATTCTCCGGCGTATAGAAACTCTGAAAATGATCCAGATTTTGTCCCGCATCCAGGGTGACGCGTTTTATCTCCTTCACCTTGTTTCCATTCACATCGAAGGCCTCGTAAGTCAGTTGGAACATCACGCGGATGGGACCGTCGGCCAGCACACGCGAATTCACAAAATTCTTCGATACCCACAGCTTTCCGTCCGCCCAGAGGCCGTTGCCTCCTACTCCCCGGCTTGTGCCTGCGGAATACAAATCGGCACCTTCTCCGGTATCGGCGTGGTAATGATCCATCATATACCAGTCGTTAATGACCAGTTTCGGGGTCTTCTTGCACCAGACATCGATGGTGCTGCTGGTCAGCGGCTCCTCTTTCCAGGTTTCCAGGGCCTTGCCATAAGCACGATGAGCAATCCGATCGTTCTCCCAGGCAAAATCACCGAAACGTTCACGGTTAAACCGGCCATATGCCCTGAACTGATCTTTCGTGTACCAGTGTTTCTTTCCTACATATGCCGTGAAAGTCTTCGTCTGTCCCGGCGCGAAATCCGACTGGAAAATCACGGCATCCGGATGATAATCGCCATCGTTATCTATTGCCTGGCAAAGCACCTCCCTGCCGCCGGCATCCCTGATGTGGATGTTTGACAGGTTGTCTTTCCCGAGCGGCGACAGTTGAGCCTCCGACAATTCGATTGTCTGATTATTACGGGCAAACGGCAACGTATTGACCGTTTCCACGCTTAATTGATGTTGGGCACACGCACTACAGAACGGAGCCAGGGCAAGCATCAGAAATGCCCATGATCTTTTTATTCTTTCCATATGAAATATAATTAAGGGATAAAATATCCGGCTATTGGCTCTACCGGTAACATTAAGGACAGACAGACTTCCTCATACTTTCCGGCGAAATGGGAACCGCTTTCATAATCCGCCGGGTAATGGATTGTATGCTATAATAGCACGTTGTTTGCGGAACAAGCGCTAAAATAATGAACAGAGAAGGGTTAAGAAAGTCAATGAGGAAATGAATTTGTCAAAACGGAGAAAAGCACCTCTGCCCGCGATCCAGGAAAACATTCTGTGACATAATAAACGCCCCATATCGGGGTCACCAGGTCTGGTTATCATGCCGGATAGATCTGCACCAGATTCAGGACGATATTTCGAGGAGAGCACGAAAGGCCTGTGCAATCCATAAACCTGCCAAGCCTGTAATTCAGGATAATTTACGGGTCATTGCTTCTTTCCAGCCTTTCCCGGTTGCAGAGAGGTATTCGGAGCGGTTCCATGTATCGATGGCCGCCGGATGCACCGGGTCCGGCTCGGCAAGGTAGATTTCATCGGAGGGCGTGGCTGTAATCTTCATCCCGCACGAACGCAGTACCGCCTCCACACAGGCATGATCAAGTGCCCACCAATTGGTCGGGTCGCCAGCCAGCCTGTGCTCAATGAAGGCCGCCCTGGGCCACCCCGGCTCAAGCATCTCCGACCGGTCATCCAGAGGGATATCCGCCGGTACCTGACGGATATCTTTACCGGGCATGGTGAGCGTCTGGAGAACCAGCAATTTCCCCGCTTTTTGTGTGACGATATCGAGAGCCAGCATGAAATATCTCAGATGATAAAGGAGCCCCATGAACCAGACGATATCGAATTTCCCGGAGATGCCGGCCAAATCATAAACCTGCATGTTCTTAAAAGATACCCTGTCTTTTAGTCCGTATTTCTCTGCCGCCCATTCCGCCTGGCGAAGATAGTGCGGGTCCAGATCAATGCCGGTTACCGTCGCGCCTCTCCGGGCCAATTCAAATGTATAGAATCCGGCGTTGCACCCGATATCCAGAACACGGCAGCCGGCAAGATCACGGGGAATATGAGCTTTCAGTTGCTGCCATTTGAAATTGGGAAAATCTCCCAGAAAATGACCGGGAGCCGTTTGAATACCCCCGGGAAGATGGAGATTATGAAACCAGGGATCCATCTCCCGAATCTCTTCCAGAATTTCCGCCCGATCGTTCATGTTGATATCGCTTTAATTTCATTCATATACTCAAGCAATTCGTTCACACGGTGGCGGGCCGTATGTTTCTCAAGTACCCTGTTCATCGCATTCCTGCCGATCTCTCTTCGATCCGGTTCCGGCAGGGAGGTAAGATATTTCAATACCTCATTTGAGGTCCGGGCAACCAGGATATCTTCTCCCGGTTTAAAGAAGGAATCCAGACCTTCCCAGAAGTCACTGATGACCGGGGTTCCGCAGGCCGCCGCTTCAAACAGGCGAATGCTGGGAGAATATCCATGGGCGATCATGTCTTTGCGCGTCAGGTTAAGGGTGAAGCGCTGGCCGTTGTAAAATCGCCGATGTGATCTTGCAGGCAGGTGATCCACGCGTTTCACGTTGGCAGGCCACCAAAGCGACTTCGGATACATGGGCCCTGCTACTATGAACCGCCCCTGTTCCCATTTTTTTGCCGGACTAATAAGAAGTTCGCCTACAGAGGGCTGACGATCTGCGCTGTAGGTGCCGAGGTATCCCAGGTCCCATTCGAAATCGGTCTCTTCCGGAAAATAAAAAGAAGGATCCACCGAACAATACAACGGACGTGCCGCCGGCGAACAATATTTCCGCTCGATATAATCGAGTATAGGGCCGCCGGTGAAGGAAAGATAAAGATCGTATTCGGGGATGAGCTGCGGGGAAAGATACCCGCAATCCCCGCGGGCGAGTCTGGCGAGAGTGACCGGCGTGTCGATATCGTAAAAAGCAGTAGCTCCGCCTGCCGTCCTGTTTACCCAGTTGCCTACGGCGACTCCTTCAGGTACATAAGAGCCGGTTATCACAAAATCCGCTTTTTTTATAGGACGGGTGAATTTTTCCTTCAGCTCTTCTGTCGAATGATATAAACCAAGTTTGCACCAGGGCGGATCCGGCAGATCCCGGTTTTGGGCATACCAGGGGGCATCCCTCTCGAGGAACAGGACATGATGCCCGATCCGGTCCAGTTCCCTGACAAGTCCCCGGTATGTTGTAGCGTGACCGTTTCCCCATGAGGATGTGATGGAAAGCCCAATTATCACGATTTCCAGTGGACGATTTTCCATATTCAAATGGTCTGGCTGATTCCGAGGATGCTCTCAAGCTGAGCTGCACGATGGATGTAGGTATGTTCCGAAAGGATCCTCTTTCGCGCAGATGCTCCTATTTTAGACGATCTCTCCGGAGTCAGATCCTTGAGAATCGCAGCAAGCCCCTTCCCGTTTCCGGCAACCAGGATTTCTTCTCCCGGCTCCAGGAACAATTCGATCCCTTCCCAGGAATCGGTGATCAGGCATGCTCCGGCCCCTGCTGCCTCAAAGATCCTCGTCGCCGGCGAAAACCCGTACCGGGCCATACTCTCACGATTGATGTTCAATACGGCGCCGGCGGTACTGTTAAAAGCATTATGATGAGCCGTGGGGACATGCCCCATATACCTGACATTGCCGGGCCTGGTTTTGTCCTCCCATCCATTGCCTCCGAGAATAAACGTACGTTCAGGAAGAAGACGGGCCGTTTTGAAGAAAAATTCATCTACCCGTGCCTCCCGGTCGGGCAGACGGTTCCCCAGAAACGCAAGATCGCAGATATATTCCTGACGTGGCTGCACGCGGTGATGCGTCTCCGGATCCAGTGCGTTGTAAACAGGCAGGCAATCCCGGGCACCCAGTGCCTTATACGCCTGAACCACCGGATCTCCTCCGCCGTACGTGAGAATCAGATCATATTGAGGGATAAGTGATTTGAACGGATCTTCACTATTGGAATGAATCCGATCAAGCGTAGCCGGAGCGTCGACATCCCAAAACACGACCATCCGGTCCGGTTTTTTCAGGCTTGCAATCTCCCTCTCCAGCAATTCATCGAAGATGCCCACCCCACTCGCCTTGACAACCAGGTCCGCCCCACCCATTTCTTCCAAAAGACGAAACACCACTTCCTCGGCAGGATCATAGACGACCACTTCCGCCCATTCGGGATTTTCCATATCCCTGTTTTGCTGCCGGCCCATGATATCAGGTTCGAGGAAAGTGACGTGATGTCCTCTTGCCGCCATGGCCCTGATGATGCCCCGATAGTACGTGGCTGCCCCATTCCAGTAGGATGAGACAAGGCTGGATCCCCAAAAAGCAATATGCAACCCCTGATTCATGCCGTCAGCCACCGTTCTTCCGGAATTTCCAGCTCTTTGCAGATGCGCATCAGGTCATCAACCCGATGGATGCAGCTGTGCCTTTTCCTGATGGTTTCCAGCCCATTGTCTGCCATCTCCCGGCGCATCGCCGCGTCGTTCAGGAGCTGCTTTATCATCTTTTTCATCGTCCTGCCGTCGGATGCGAACAAAATATCCTTCCCCGGACGAAATAATTCTTCACAATCGGTCCATGGTGCGGATAACAACGGGATTCCGCAAGCCAGCGCCTCAAAGGGCCGGATGGTAGGAATTCCTCTCAATACCCGGGCATACGGTGCGCGCGGCACATGGACGGTAACCTTATATTTGGAAAACATCTCCGGAACATTATAATTCGGAAGCCATCCTCCATAGGTTATGCCTGCTTTTTTCAGTTCCGCTATCACTCTTTGAGGATAGCGGACTCCATATATCCGGGCCCTGATCCCAAGGTCGCGGACAGGATGAATGAGGAACTGCCGCAATTCCCGCGAACGCTCATCATCTCCCCAGTTCCCAATCCAGATGACGTCTCCTTTCCTGGCAGGGTCGTTCCTTGGATAGAAAACAGTGGTGTCGGCGGCCTCATGCCAGGTCCAGGCTTTTTGGGTCCAACCGTTCTTCTGATAAAGATCCCTGATAACGGCACCAAACGCCAGAACTCCATCGTAATTAGAAAGATCGAACCGGCGTATTTCTTCCGGGGCCGTTACCGAACGGTGGTGTGTATCATGAAACAACAGCTTAAAACGGGGATTCTTCTGCCGTTGTTTTCCGATAGCCTTTACCAGCGCCGGCTCATTCCATTCATGGACGATTACCAGGTCGGCATCCGAAAGCTCACACTCGAGATTTAGCCGGAGGACCTTATTTTTCGCTGCAGGAGATGATCCGTTCGGGACATGAATGAACCAGTCTTTAACTTTCTCAAAAGATGAGGTGGAGAAATAATACTGTTTGCTCCTCAGCTCCGGATAATGTTCATAGAACCTGTCGATATATCTTTCCCCCTCATTCCACACCAGGTTCACCCGGCTCCAGGCGTCAACCGGTTCATAGACATCCACCCGATGCCCTCTTCTGATAAGCTCACGGGCTATCCCCCGCAGGAAGTGGGCATTTCCGTGGTTCCAGTCCGACACAAGTGAATGATAAAAAAGCTTGATGTTCATTTTTAGAAGTTCTCATGAAACGGGAAGATTCTGCCTGGCCCCGGAAATCAGGCGGCTGTAAATCCGTCCGTATTCTGAAGCCATTTTTTGTGGGGAAAACCGCAATGCCCGCGACCGCGCCGCACGTGAAAGAGCTGCTCTCAACCCCGGTTCATTCTGTAGTTTTACGATTCCTTTTTTTACGTCTTCGGGATTTTTGGGATTGACGAAGACGGCGGCTTCATCCCAGTTCTCGCGGAGGCTTCCAATATCCCCTAAAACCAGTGCACACCCCGAAAGTGCCGCCTCAAGTATAGATAGCCCAAAAGGCTCGTAAAGGGCAGGCATCACATAGATGGAAGCCCGGGAAAGCCATTTTGCAATATCTTCTTCCGGTAATTTTCCCAGAAAATGCAACTCCCTGAACTTCCGGTTTGCGCGGGCACCCGGCTCCAGGTCCTCTCCGGCAATGTATACCGGCCACAACGTTTTCCCCGCAATCGTTTCCAGCACCCGGATGTTTTTAGCTTCATCCCATATCCTCCCGATGCTCAGAATGTACGGCTCCTTTCTGCCCGCATGAAACCGGGCGGGATTTCTGGCATTCGGAATGACCATTTGGCGCCTGGGAACCCGGTAGTGCCTGCTCAGGCTGCGTAACATATCGGCAGTGGGAGCAATGACGACATCGGCCCGACGCAATCCGTCACTGACCCTCCGGAAATATTCCGCGTATTTTTCCGGAGGCTGCCCGCCTTTTACCGCATGCCACCAACTATATACATCCGAATGAGCCACGACGATCTCCGGCGCTCTGAAAGGGTAGCCTGCATGTGCATAACCGTTGAGATGGATCACGTCCGGGGCATGTTGTTCTTCCAGCTTCAAAAGCCAGTTCCCTGCGCGTTCCACCTCTCCCCAGGGCTGATCCATCCATTCCAGCTTGTATTCACTTTCCACCAATTCAACATTTTCGAGTCGGGCGACTTGCTGTTGCTGATACTTGTCGGTTGCTCTTCCCATTGTCGCAAGAGTAAAAGAAACATCCTGATCTTTCAAGGATTCCATGAGTTCGACAGCATACGTCCACACCCCTCCCAGCGTATCGGTGCTCATCAGGATTTTTATGGGATGATCAGCTTTCATTACGACGATATATCTGGTCCAGCACCCTGGCTGTTTGCAGGTATTGCTCTGTTTCCGGGCTGAAACCGGGATCGGCCGTGAGCTGCTCAAGCCAGCGGACGGCTGCACGACCGCCCCAGTCGTCCGGAGGAGCGGCCAGAATCTGCCGCTGTGTTCCCAGAAAACGCTCTGCTATGAAGTCGTAGAACGAGCCGTTCACATTCCGGAAGCAGGCCCCGCCGCGGGTTCCGTAGAAAGTTGTTTGGATGACGACATCCTGACCGGCAGGCAGATTCCACGAACACGCCAGCCTGATGACGGTCCCTCCAATAGTGACGATCCGGGCCAGCGCAAAATCTTCCACCTGATTCCGCACGGATTTAACCGGTTTGCCTTTTGAAAAGAGATTACTCCTGACGGATGAGATTTCTGGAAAATCCAGGCTCCAGAGCGCCAGATCGATCAGGTGAACGCCCAGATCTATCACGCAGCCACCGCCTGAAAGATCCGGCTCATAAAACCATTTCTTTCCGGGACCATAAGCATTGTGAAAGACCAGATCAACGGCATAGACATCACCCAGTTCGCCGGAGTGGATCAGGTCGTGGAGGATGCTGAAACTTGTGAACCGGTAAGACAAATCGACTCCCAACAGCCGATCGGCTTTTCTGGCGGCCTCGATAATACGGGCAGCCTCCTCTGCGTTGCGCCCTAAAGGTTTTTGGCAAAAAACAGCCATGCCACGCTCCAGCGCTTCGATGCTGTGCCGCGCATGAAGTGCCGTCGGGGTCGCAATAACCAGGGCATCAAGTTCCCGTAAAAATAATTCTTCTGGATGGAGGATAACCGATGCCTCCGAAACCATTCTGCTTGCCTCTGATATGTTCTTTTCGGATATGTCGCTTATGTCTGTGATTTCTGCCAGATTCGACTTGAGAAGGCTTTCCATGCGATTTTTGCCGATCCATCCCACCCCCAAAAAACCCAGCCTCGGTTTTCCGGTGTTACCTGCTTCCGGAAGAGAAATCAATGGGTGAGTTTCTTTATGATGATAGCTCATAATGTTACCATAGCCTTTAAAAATCCATCGGGACGCTCCCGGAGCATCTCGAATCCCCGATCCAGATTTGACAGCCGGAACCGGTGGGTAAGCAACGGCCATAGATTGATTTTTTTCGCTGCTACAACGTCAATTGCCTTCTTCATGCCCAGCATATATTGATGAGGATCGCGCTCATGGGCATTAATCACATCGAGTCCGCGCCAATTCCATAACTGCATATTCACCCGGCGAAGACCGTCCTGATGATAACCGGCCACAACCAACTTTCCTCTTACAGACGTCAGTTCTGCTGCCAGATCCAGCGGCCCCTGCTCTCCCGTGGCTTCAATAACCCGCTCGCACAGGTTGCCTCCTGTTATCATCTTTATCTTCCCGACAATTCTCTGATGGTCGCTCAGATAGGGTATGATGATGTCGGCTCCCATTTTTCGGGCTGTCTTCAGTGCGAAAGGGCGCCTGGAGACGGCGATGACCTTTGCACCTGCATTTTTCGCCATCTGTATCAACACGGCACCCAAAAATCCGACTCCTATAATAGCGATCTGTTGATTCTCCCTGATGTCGCTCCTGCCGAAGACATTCATGGCGCAGGCCAGCGGTTCACCCGGGAACCCCCGACTCTCAACGGCGGGGGGCAGTTTAATCACAGCCTCAGCCGGGGCGATATCGTATTCGGCGAATGCCCTGTAACTGAGCACAGCCACTTTATCTCCTCTTTTAAAACGGGTAACCCTTGGGCCCGTTTTGTCTATGACTCCCCATCCTTCGTGACCCGGCATTCCCGGTTCACATGGATATTCGAACCACTCGCGGCCTTCCCAGACCGGGAGGCTGGATGCGCAAATACCACATCCTTCCAGTCGTATGCGCACTTCATCGGAACCGGGTTCGGGAACAGCTACCGACCTGATCCTGATTTCTCCGGGTGCCGTGATAACGGCTGCCTGCATCGTCTGTGCAGCAGAAGCGGTTTTTGCCGGCCGTGTTGCTTCCCGAATTTCCATTTCATATGCTCAGGCTAATGATAAAGAGGAAAAGCAGGCACTTCATTTTCCGCCAGCCATGCGTAGAGACGGCTAAGGCCCTCGTTGACATCAACCTGCGGCTGCCATCCGGTTGCTTTCCTGAATTTTCCCGTGTTTGAAGCATAATACCGCTGATCACCCGTACGCCATTCGTCGAAAATGATCCTGATATCATTCCCATTCAATATCCTGATCTTTTCAAGCACATCGAGCATACTCATGATGTTTCCCGGTCCCCCGCCAATGTTGAATGCCCTGCCCGCCGTTGCGTCAATGTGTTTCATGGCAAGATCGAACGCCCGGACTAAATCCTCCACAAAAAGGAGATCTCTTACCTGTTTTCCGTCTCCGTAAATGGTGATCTGCTTCCCCTGCAATGCCTGAATCATCAGATGGGCGACCCATCCCTGATTCACATTCCCATGTTGATGAGGGCCGTAAATACAGCTCATCCGGAAAACGACGGCAGGTAAGCCATAGATTCGTGCATAATCAATAATATACTGGTCGGCAGTTCCTTTGGAACACCCGTAGGGGCTATGGAAATCCAGACTCGCACTTTCGTCAATTCCCAATTCCCGGATGTGCTCTGATTCGGGCAAATAACGGTCGTTCCGTAAGACAAGCGGTATTTCTTCGAGGCTGCCATATACTTTATTGGTGGAAGTAAAAACGAGGGGCGGAGGAGATTCCATCGAACGTATTGCTTCCAGAATGTTCAGTGTTCCTGCGGCATTAACGGAAAAATCCTGAAGAGGGGCCGTCAGGCTGGTAGTCACCGCCACTTGTGCTGCAAAATGAAAGATCCGTTCCGCCCTTTCTGCGGCGCGCTGTACTTTATACCGGTTTCGTATGTCGGCCACCTCGACATAAACATCTTCCCCATAAGTTTCCTTCAGCCACCGGAAATTATTTTCGACGCCAACCCGTGTGAGATTATCAAAGAGCAATACCGGCCGGCCCTGTTCCAGGTAATGGACTGCAACATTGGTGCCTACAAACCCGGCGCCGCCGGTAATCATCACCGGCTTCTGCCTGCCGGCGGGAAAAAAAGAATTGCCGGTCAGCCATGCTTCCTTCTTTAGCGATTTCACGTCTGTGCCATGATCGGCAATAACCCTGTAAAGCAGTTTGGGGGATCTGTCCTCGCGCTTCAATCCAAAAAAATATTCCCTGTCATCAATATGAAAGCCGTCAATGGTAG
>CAZNHE010000010.1:0-24053 GCA_964572735.1 uncultured Chitinophagales bacterium
GTTCCGCTTCATAATCGACCTCCCGGGTCAGTTTCGCAGGAATTTCAATCGGATCTGTGGCTGAGGTGATAGAGCTCGGGAACTTGGTAAAAACAAGCGGACTTTCCGGCAGTTCCATCTTCGTCTCTGAGGCATGATCCACATAATTCAACCCGATGGCAACGATTTTCGACGGATTCCGGAACGGCGCATCCAGGTCTTTTGTATTCAGGGGTTCTTTGCCGCCAACAGCTTCCAGTTTTTCAGCAATGCTGCCAAGTTTACCCGAGCCTGCCTGGATCAGGTCGAGCAGCGACCCCTCAAACCCCAGTTTATCAAGCAGGATAAAATAATCATCCAAAACAGCGACCAGCCGGCCGTCTTTCAATGTAGCTAATTTCATTATTTTTATCTTTTTATATTTTGTCTGTGGGAAATTCGTTTTCCGTTAAGACATGAAAGCTTTTTTCTTACTGCATGTTCATAATTTAGCACAAATAACTTTGCGAAATTATGTCTATTCATCAGCACCCCGTTGTAAGGTTGAACGAGATCACCACGTCGCCCATCCGGGCTCCTCGTGATGACAATCATGGTGTCATTGCGAGGAACGCAGCGAAGCAAGTGACGTGGCAATCTCATCGACCAAGGGCAGCGATGGGAACCTTCGAACGTCCCCTTAACAGGAGTCAACCGAATCCGGGACGATACATCAATTTTTGTCTTCGTGTCTTCCTAAATGATTGGCTTTCAAATAATTCATCTTTGAACAATAAAGGTTCTAAAAATAAACGACCTGTCAGATTTCAAGATGATGATCAGCCTTTTCATCTTTCCCATCCCAGATCGCTTTCGTTCTCCAGTCGGAGGCCTCATCAGACCAAAAAGGATCATCCGGTTTTAACCCCAGCGGCAGCAGTACAGCCGAGCACATATACAAGCTTCCCGTGGAAATGTAAGTTTCCGCCAGGTGCGGCTGATGACCATAAAGCCCCAGCTGAAGCCAGCCGCCTTTATCAAACGTGCCCGGGGCTTCTATGATCTTCCTGATCACTGTCGTGAGGGCGGAACGCACCTGCGGAGGTGAGATCCGATCCGGCAGAAACTGCTCCCACGCCACCTGTGCCAGTAGCTGAAAGGCCCCGAACCGATAGGTGATGGAACGTACGATGGGAGGATAAGTGCCGTCAGGAGCAATCATGCTCAGCAATATTTCGGCATATCTCTGTGCGACTTTCCTGGTTTTATGATATAAACGATTATAGGAAGAATCGTGCTTTCGCATGATGTTCAGAATATCCAGCATGAAAGGCTGTATCACATAACTGTCGTAATAATCCCAATGAAATTGAGGACCGTCGCCGTAGATACCGTCGCCAAGATACCATTCATCCATCTGCCGGACCGCCAGGTCCATACGGACCAGGTCCCCGCCGGCATCAAAACGGAGCAGGGCCGCCTCAATCATGGCACTGAAAAGAATCCAGTTGCTGTGATAGGGAATGATACTGCGGCTCGATTTCAGTGCTTTGATCAGGTTATTGCGGGTTGTATCCGGCAATTTTTCCCACAATTGTGTGGGAGCTTTAATCAGTGCATGAGCCAGAAAGGCGGCATCGACCAGGGGCTGGCGGCCCTTGTTAAAGTTGAGGAAATCCGGCGATTTGGGATCTACGGCTACCGTCAGAGATTTTCGCGCCAGCTCAATATAACCCGCCCGTATTTTTCCTTCCGCAGTGCCATCTTCACCCAGCTCGAGCCAGGGGGCGATGCCGGTCATCAGCCGCCCAAAGGCTTCCAGATGAGTGAACCTCCGGCGGTCACTGTTCGATCCGGGCAGGGTTTCTACCGGCATCGTCTTTCTCAGCTGCTGCCGAGAAAGAGCCTGAAGAACGGGATCCGCAAGTTTCCGTAGTACTCCTGTCCAATAATCACGATCAGGCTGCGTGTTCTTTCCTGCATCATACCGGATTTTTCCGGCTGTCGAACTTAGAACTGCAGGACCACCGATGCCCAGAAATCCTGCCTTTTTAATGAAGTCTTTACGATCCATAATTCATACTATTTTTGTGGCAATAATCGCCGGAGTCTATAGACCATAATCCTTATTTGCAGGCGGACCTGTTATCCGGAATTTCCCCTTAAGCCGGATATCTTCGGAAGAACTGCCCACCATCACTTCGAAGGTTCCGGGAACAACCTCCCAATGCATGTGCTGGTTCAGCAATTGCAGATCATGAGGAGTAAGTTCGAACGTAATCTGTCTGGCTTGTCCCGGTTCGAGCGTGACCCGTTTAAAGCCCCGCAACTCACTGACAGGAACAATCACCGGCGTGGTTTGTTCATGCAGATAAAGCTGTACCACTTCATCTCCCTTCCGCTGGCCCGTGTTTTTTACGGTGAGGCTGACCTCTATCTTTCCGCCGCTTTTCTGTTCTGTTGGAGTAATTTTCAGGTCACTGTACTGAAATTTGGTGTAACTCAGTCCGTAACCAAACGGATAAAGCGGGCCGGAGACGCGTGCCCGGGCGGGACCGGTATACTGGCTGCCCGGCATATACGGAAAATTAAGCGGCACCTGCCCGACGGTCTTCGGAAACGTGATCGGAAGCTTTCCGCCCGGGTTATAATCGCCAAACAGGGCATCGGCGACGGCTTCACCTTCTTTCTCACCGGGAAACCATGCCTCCAGGATTCCCGGCACATGATCATTAATCCAGTTGATGGACAACGGCCGGCCGTTTATCAGAACCACAACCGTCGGCGTTCCGGTCCGGGATATCGCCTGAACCAGTGCCAACTGATGTCCCGGCAATTTCAGGCTCACCCGTGAATGCGCTTCGCCCACGGTCTTATGATTCCCTCCCACAACAACAATGGCGACATCCGACTTACGGGCTGCGGAAGCGGCTTTGGCAATCTGACTCTTTTCTTCCTTACTCAGAGGGGTCGGTTCAATATCGCTGACCGGCCATTCTTTGTCCGTGACCTCCGGCCCTTTCACATAGGTAACCTTCACCCCTTTTCCCACTTCATTCTTGATCCCGTCCAGAATTGAGATGACGTGGATATGAGAAGGGCCATATCGGCCTATCGAGTGATCTGTTTCTGTGGCATTTGCCCCGGCAACCAGGACGGAATGGATTTTCCCCTTGTTGAGTGGCAGGACGTTATTCTGGTTTTTCAACAATACGAGCGATTCATGAGCAGCCCGAAGCGACAATGCCACTGACTGCCGGGTACGTACCAGGCTGTCGGCCGCCTGAACGTTCGCATAGGGATGATCAAAGAGGCCAAGCTTGTATTTCACATATAAAATCTGCCGAACCCGCTCATTGATGACACTCATGGGGATCTCATCCTTCTTCACCAGTTCCCGCAACGGCTTCAGATAGACCGAAGGAGGCTGAAAATTTGTGCGCACATTCACTCCCGCTTCCACCGCCTTCTTGACGGCTCCCTTGAAGTCAGACACCACATGATGTTTCTCATAGATGAATTGAAGGGCTCCGCTATCGGTGACAATATATCCTTTGAATCCCCATTGTTGCCGTAAAAGTTTTGTCAGGAAATAATAACTGCCTGTTACGGGAATCCCATTATAATCATTATATGAGCTCATAACCCCCAGGGCGCCGGCCTCAACGGCAGCTTTAAACGGAGGCAGCAAAATAGTATAGACCTCGCGGGGACTTGCATGAGGATCGGTCCGGTTGGCGCCATCTCTGCCTCCTTTGGGCACACTGTATACCGCGAAATGCTTGAGCGTGGAGGCAACACCTTCGCTTTGAATTCCGGTAACCATCGCCACTCCATACTGGGAAACCAGATACGGATCTTCACCGTACGTTGCCAGCACCCGGCCCCACCTCGGATCGCGGGACACATCCAGAATGGGGGCATAGATATTGGTGTATCCAAGGGCATGAGCTTCCTTTCCGATCACCTGCCCGATCCGGTTAACCAGTGCCGGATCCCAGGTACTGCCCAGGCCGATTTCAACCGGGAAGCTGGTAGCCTTTTCACTGGCCAGGCCGCGCACTCCCTCGTTGGTGAAATCCGCCGGAATCCCCAGCCGCGTCTTTTCAATGAAGAAACGCTGAATCTCATTGATCGCTTTTGCATGAACCGAGGGAGGCCACGAGAGCCTGGTCTGGGCCTCGGGATGAAAAGCCACGCTGTTCAGTTGTTCGTCAATGTTGCCGATGCCGTCGATCCATGGCTTTTTTGACCACTCCGGTGTTGGCAATTCGTCTTTCAAAACACGACCATAACCGTACAAAGTTACCATCTGTGCCGTTTTTTCGTTGATATTCATCCTGGAGATGAGGTCATCGATGCGCTTCCTGATGGGCAGAGAAGGGTCTTCATACGGGTCCATCTTCCCGTTTTTGTTCAGATCAATCCAGCCGTCATGATAAATGGAGTCGGGCCTGGCAGAATGTCCGAAAGCGGGCTCCCGGGCCAGGGCACGGTCTCCCAGACCACTGCCGCACAGCAACAAACATAAAATAACAAGCGTTTTCTTCATTGTATCCAATCCTTATTTTTGAAAGAGTGAGTGAGTAATAGTGTAAAACATTTCATTTAAAGAGGAAATAATCCTATGACGTCTGCTGCGGCATCCGGTCATTTTTGACATCAGAAATATCCCCGCCAAGATAATAACCATCATTGCTCCGTACCCCCCTATCGCAGAACCTGCTAAATCTTAACGTTACCGATAACATATACCATATATCCGGCTTAGGAACATGATCGGCCCCAAGAGGTTCCGGATCGGAATTTATAGAAAAATAAAACAAGAACCGGCTTTACAAAAGGGATTCATCCCCTTATTATAAGCAGAGATTTATGTGATCAGTAACATTATAGTATCGTTCAAAGTCCTGTTATCATGTCCGATTTTATTAATGACGATTTTCTGCTGTCCGGCCAGGCAGCCCGGTCGTTATATCACGACCATGCCGAACATCTTCCCATCATCGATTATCATTGCCACATTCCTGTAGAAGATATTGCACGCGACACACAGTTCAAAAACCTGACGCATATTTGGCTGTATGGCGACCATTATAAGTGGCGTGCGATGAGAACCGCCGGGGTCGATGAGAAGCAAATCACCGGAAACGCCTCCGATCAGGAGAAATTCATGGCCTGGGCCGGGGTCGTCCCCAAAACGCTGGGAAACCCGCTCTATCACTGGACCCACCTGGAACTGCGCCGTTATTTTGGAATCCGGGAGTTGCTCAATGAGGAAAGCGCCGAACGGATCTGGGAACAGGCGAACGAGAAACTTGCAGAGGCGGAGATGTCGGCCAGGGGAATCATTAAACGAATGAAGGTGGAAGTGGTTTGTACAACCGACGATCCGACCGACAGCCTTGAATATCACCGGCAAATTGCGGAAGATCCTTCTTTTGATGTCAAGATCCTGCCCGCCTTTCGTCCCGATAAAGCACTCGCAATTGAGAACCCGGAGACTTATCACGAATGGCTGAGCAGGCTATCTTCTGCCTCAGGCCGTTCCATAAACAATTACAGCGACCTTCTTGCCGCATTGCAACAGCGCCACGATTTCTTTCATGAGCACGGCTGCCGGCTCTCAGACCATGGCGTGGAAATCGTCTGGGCTGAAGATTATACGGACGAAGAGGTTAATCGTATCTTTCAGAAGATACTTGGAGGAGAGGTTGCAGACGGCCTGGAACAACGTAAGTTCAAATCGGCCCTGTTGCTCGAATTAGGCAGGATGGATCATGCAAAAGGCTGGGTTCAGCAGTACCATCTCGGTGCCATCCGCAATACCAACTCGCGGATGTACCGCACCCTTGGTCCCGACACGGGCTTTGATTCAATGGGCGATTTCAGCCAGACACGCTCTCTTGCCCGGTTTTTGGACCGGCTGGACTCGGACAACAGGCTGGCAAAGACAATCCTTTACAATGTGAACCCGGTGGATAACGCATCATTCGCCACCATGATCGGCAATTTCCAGGACGGTTCGGTGCCCGGAAAGATGCAGTTCGGGAGCGCCTGGTGGTTTCTCGATCAAAAAGACGGCATTGAGGCGCAGCTCCGTGCCCTGGCCAACATGGGCCTGCTTAGTTGTTTTGTAGGCATGCTCACCGATTCAAGGAGTTTTATGTCGTACCCCCGCCACGAATATTTCCGCCGGGTATTATGCAATATGATCGGCGAAGATATCGAAAAAGGACTGATTCCGGACGATCTGAACCTGACCGGTTCTATGATAGCAGATATCTGCCATCACAACGCCCGGCGGTATTTTGATTTTTGGTGAAGAGCAGCAGTCAGTCCTGATTTTGCCGGAACAGTCAGCAGATAAATCAGGATAATTTTCAATTCTCAACCTTCAATTCTCGATTTTCAACTTTATTCAGCCAGTAGCGATTGAGTACTAACAACTAACAATACCTCTCTCTCAACACCCGCATGATTTACGGATCACCAGATGGCTTTTAACGATGATATCTTCAATGGCCATCGATTTCCCTTCGATCATATCAATCAGGATCTGGGTGGCCCGTTTGCCTTCCTCGTAGGCAGGCTGATGGACGGTAGTTAAAGGCGGATTAAGCAATTTATCCTGCCGGTCGTCGGCGAAGCCCACGATGGCAATGTCTTCCGGAATACGCAGTTCCTCTTCATAAATAGCTTCCATAATACCAAATGCGGCGGAATCGTTCACCGATACAATGGCACGCGGACGTTCCTCAGGAGGGAGCTTCAGCAACTCGCTCATGGCCTGGTAACCCGATTTCTCATCAAACCCCGCCTCGACAATCCAGTTATCGGGGATGAGCAGGCCGTGTTCATGCATTGCCCTCTTATATCCACGCAGGCGGTCGGCTCCGATAGATACATTCCCGGGGCCGCTGATGTGGGCAATCCTTTTATAATGATGCTCTTCTATCAGATGTTTGGTGATCAGCCAGGCACACTCTTCGTCATTGGTACGAACAGAACTGGCCGCCAGCCCGGGTATCCACCGGTCAAAAAACACCACCGGATAGTTCGAATCGAGCAATTCCCGGTAAGGTTTCAGATCCGTCACATTTTGGGCCGAGGAAATCAGGATGCCATCCACACGCTTGGAGATCAGAGACTCAACCACCTTCGTCTCCCTCTTGGCATCTTCCGAAGAGTGTGTCAGTATAAGCTGGTAGTCTTTTTGGTAGGCGATCTCCTCAATTCCACGGATAGCATCCGGGAAGAAGGAATGTGACATCTTGGGAAGAACAACACCTATAGTGAATGTTCTCTTGGTGGTAAGGCTCCGGGCAATATGATTAGGACGATACCCCATTCGCTTAGCCGTTTCCAGAACCTTTTGCTTGGTATTTTCGTCTACATTCGAACGGTTGTTCAGTGCGCGGGATACGGTCATGGCCGAGATACCCAGCTCACGGGCTATCTGCCTGATAGTTATACGATTATTCAATTTCTATAAAAAGTTAGATGGTGCAAACCGATTTTGCAATCAATGATCATGATGTAAAAAAACGAGGACTGCCCCGTTCCCCCCCTCACAAATCGTCAGAGGATAAATGCCGAAAAACCGGATCTCAGCGGACGGAGCGGAGGTCTGTCGTAAACAGTGTATTTTACGAATATTATTTGATTTATATTATCGGTAACATTTCGGGGCTTTTTCGAACCGCGCATAACTCATAAATACTGATGAAAACCGGAAAGAATTTCTCTATAAAAACCCATCATTTGCCGTCAAATTAATTGGTTATATTATAAATATAACGTATTATTTATGCTGGTGTTTGAGCCAATCATATATCATTGAAACAAGGATTCCCGGAGAATGGATGTGGTGTAAGGCTTCCGAACGACCTTCTTTGAATGGATATTTACGCTATCTTTTGGAAAAGAATGAGCTTAAAGATGATATTCTTCATCCTGGAAAACGGGAAGAACATTTTTCCCGGAACTAAATAGTGGTTGCAATTTATAATTGTACATTTGATGCCAAGAACAAATAATTCGATCGATTTTCGACTCATCAGTAAAGTCAGTTCTCTCTATTATCATCAAAATTATAATCAACTGGAAATAGCCAATAAGCTGAATCTTTCCAGGCCCAAGGTATCCCGGCTGTTGAAGGAGGCGAGAGAGAGAGGGATCGTGAGGATAACCGTTACCTATTCCGACAAGAATTATGTCGACCTGGAAGTCAGGATTGAGGAAAAGTTTCATCTAAAGGAAGTGGTCATTGTCGAAATCGACCCGGTTCCTTACAATGAGAACAACCGTGTATTGAAGCGACAGATGGGGATGGAAGCCGCCAATTATCTGCAGCGTGTTATTGCCAAAGGCGATTTTCTGGGGATCACCTGGGGAACGACACTCCAGGAAATGGTGGAATCGATCCGCCCGCAGCCAATCGAGGATCTTCACATTGTTCAACTATTGGGCGGTGTGGGACCGGCGGAGGCGAAGGCTCACGCCGCCGACCTTTCCAGGCGTCTCGCGCAATTATTTTACAGCCACCTTACGCTCCTGCCTGCGCCGGGCATTGCCAGCAACGCTGAGGCAAAAAAGGCTCTCCTCACCGATCAGCACGTGAAAAGTGCGATGAAGCTGTTCCCGAAAATTACAAAAGCGTTTGTCGGAGTAGGCTCCCTGATTACCAACCAGGTTCTGGCCTCAAAAGATGAACTCATTTCGGAAGATGTGCATAAGGAGCTGATTGATAAAAAAGCTGTGGGAGATATCAGCCTGCATTTCTTTGATCGGGACGGCAACCGCGTAAAAACCCCGCTTGAGGAACGTCTCATTGGTATCGATCTGGATCAACTCAGCCAGATTGATAATGTCATCGCCATAGCCGGAGGGAAACAGAAAGTTGAAGCTATCCTGGGTGCTCTGAGGGGCGGTTATGTCGACGTACTGATAACCGACATCATCACAGCAAAGCAATTGATGAACTCCTGATCCCTGAAGATCAGGGCATCCTGCAAATCACAGGCATTTCCGCCCACCCCGTCTCACGGAAGATAATATGCTTTGCCGAACGCCGAAAGACGTTTATCCGCTTTGCGGTCTCCACTGATAATCCCGGAGAAGCCTGCTGCGGACCGGGGCATATCTTTTCAGATGAATGGCGGGGCGGGCCTCATCATTCACCAACAAAGCGGCACCCAGGGACGTGGCTTCAGAGAGATCAGCGGCAAATACGGATTTATCCGGGAATTTCGAGGCCAGAAGCCGCATGAATATCCCGTTGTTACCAAAGCCTCCTGTCACAATAATGTTGCGGATGTCCGTTTCCCCCATCGTCAGGCGGATCGAGTCGGCCTGAATACTTGCGAGATCAAGCATCAGCTGATGAAACGCTTCTTCATAAGAGGCAAAAGAGTCCGGCTTCCACTCTTCAGGCGACTCCTGCGGCCAGGGGCCTGAGCCGCCGACGGTCTCCAGTTTTAACCGATTCGGACCGGCGTTTCCGATCAATTCCTCCAGGATGGACAGGTTCAGGGAAATCTCCCGCTCATCCGGCGAAATCCCGAACTGCTTTTTCAGCTTCTCATTCTGATGATCATACTCTCTGCCCAGCAGAAATCGGGCCGCCTTCACCTGGTTCCCACGGACATCTATGTAATGCAGGCAATCCCGGTTCAGTTCATCATATTTCAGCGCAGACTTACAGAATGGATTGAAAACGATGCTCCAGGTTCCGGTCGACACCAGTAAAAAGGGATCATTGAACGTGCGCAGATAAGGAACCAGCGACGCGGAGCTGTCATGAACGCCTGCACCTGCCAATATTTCCTGCCCTTCACAGGTAATCATTTTCTGCCGGCGCGTGGGAACTATGGGGGGGAATAAACGATCGACACCTTCTCTTCTCACCCATTCATGATAAGTGCCTTTGCGGAAATTCCACAAACCCGTGTGACAGCCAATGCTGGTTAGTTCTGCGCAGGCATGGCGCGTAAAAAGAAAGCCGGCAAACTGAGGGAAATGAAGAGAAGTTGCTATTTTGGCAAAGATATCCGGTTTGGCGTGTTTCAGCCAGTAAAGCTGCAGTCCGGAATTCAGCATCCCCATTGCCGGAGAGGCGGTGATCAGGGAGAAATTTTCCTTCCCTCCATAACGATCATAGAATTCCTGCAACAACTTCTCCGGATAAGACTTGAAATAATCATACAACGGAGCAACGATTTCCCCCTGATCGTCCAGGTGGACCAGACTGGCGCCATAGGCTGAAAAGTTAATCCGTTCAATCCGGAAACGTTCGTCTGCCTGTGTCCTGGAAAAGACGGCTTTCATCCACCGGGTCAGCCCGTTCAAATCCTCGCAGGTATCTCCTTCATCATCTTTTGCAGGAGGAATCGTGGCCTGTACCTGATGGATAACCTCAAAGGAGGAGTCAAAAAGCAGGAACTTCTTATTGGTCTTTCCGATATCGAAAACGGCTGTAACCGGAACCGGATTTTTGAACTTTGCCGCCATGATATCCCGTCACTTACAAGCCGGTAGCGACTGTGTGTGTTCCTCTTTTTCTGATCAATTCCTGCCGGACATGCAGCGTGCGGTATGCATCGATGGGGCTGAGGGCGGCCCCTGCCCTTCTCCGGGCTTCGCGAACCAGGGGACGGACATCCGTTGCAAAGGCATCTTCCAGCAACTCCTGCGCCTTCACCGGGTCGTTGGCCTGCTGATATTCGTCCAGCTGCGTCCGGTTCACGAGTAACGCCCGCGCATAGGCACAATTGATGGCTTCCACCGACTGCAGCAAATCCTCCAGAGGATCCTTGATATTATGGCTGGCATCGATCATCCAGGCCGGCAGCGGGTTTTCCGAATGCGGATCTTCCATTCCATCCACCAGTTCGCTGAAAATAAGAAACAGCTGCCACGGCTTTGCCGAGCCGGTCGTCAGGTCATCGTCCCCATATTTTGAATCGTTAAAATGAAATCCGCCCAGGCGGCCTTCCATCATCAGCGTTGCCACAATTTGCTCAATATTGGTACCGGGAAGATGATGCCCCAGGTCGACCAGCGTGAATGCTTTGTCTCCCAGTTTGCCAGCCAGGAGAAACGAAGTTCCCCAATCCTGAATCACCGTCGAATAGAAGTTGGGTTCATAAGGCTTGTATTCGATGAATATCTTCCAGTCGGCCGGAAGATGATCATAGATTTCCCGGAAGGATTCCAGTGTCCGTTGAAAAGTGCGCTTAAAATGATTTTGTCCCGGAAAGCAGGAACCATCGGCCAGCCAGACCGTCAGGGCTTTCGATCCAAGGGCTATGCCATAATCGATTACTTCTTTATTATGATCGATCGCCTGTTTCCTGATCTTACGGTCGGTATGGGAAAGAGATCCGAATTTATAGGAATACTTCTGATCCTCCTGATCCTGAAACGTGTTCGAGTTGACGGCATCAAAACGCAAATGGTACGCTTTCGCCAGTTCCATGATTCTGGTTGTATCATCGGGGATATCCCATGGGATATGCAGGGAAATGGCGTTGCACGATCCGCTCAGGGCGTGTAACAACCCGACATCCTCAATCTTTTCATCCAGGGTTCCCGGTTCCCCGCCTGTAGGGAACCGGCCGAAGCGGGTTCCGCCCGCCCCGAGCGCCCAGCTTGGAATCGCTATCTGAAGATCATTTATTTTGTGGATTAATCCATTGACGTCGATTCCCCGCCGGTCTAATTTTTCGGAAAGGAATGAAAAATCATCCTGATGATTTTTTTCAAATGACTTGTTATGATCGGAAATCTGCTGCTTTTCAAGTTTCATTATACATTTTTTAACCTTCGGCGGTCTGCTTTCAGCTATTAATTTTGAATGGTAATGACTGAATTCTTTTACCGCAAGGGGCATTATGGATTCGCAAAGCTATTCCTTATAGTGTACCCGGCGCGGTTTATTTTCCTAAAGTTTCATTGCGGCAAAAAAAGTAAGGAAACCCCGGGCGCACAAAATAGCTATTCAGATTGTTTGGGTTCGGTTTTATCTTTTTTCTTCCCCATCCAGAAAGGAGCCGTGGCAAACCAGATGATGGTTCCCGCAAACATATAATGCTTGTGTTCCTGCAGGGAAATCACATTCGCAAACACCAGAAATGCCGGGACCACGGTCATCGCCAAGGCGATAAAAGAGAGAATGATCAATATGACTTTAAAAGATTTCTTCATTCCTTATTCTTTCGGAGAGACTAAAATAAGCAATTGAAAGTTGTTAACATATGCCGGGACGAGGCTTTCATGGATTACCTCATGAAAGCTTCGACAATCCCACCGTCTACAGGGACGATATGCCCTGTGGTATTGCTAAGACGGGAGCCCAGTAACAGATAAATCGCCTCCACCTGTTGTTGCAGGGTAATGGGCCTCTGTGTGAGCGTTCGACTGGCATAAAAATCCATCAGATGATCGCGGAGTGCTTCGGTATCTTCATTCGATTTGAATTCCAGGCCGTATTTTTTGAGAGAAGCAATCACCCGGTCGCGCGGAAACATTCCACTTCCCTCGACGACGGTAGCCGGAGCCACACCGTTTACACGAATGAGGGGGGCATATTCGATTGCCATTTCCCGGATCAGGTGGTTGGCGGCAGCTTTGCTGGTGTCGTAAGCCAGGCTGCCTTTCTTGGCGACCACACTATTCACGCTGGTGGTGATAACCATACTTCCATGAAGGCCCTGGTTTTTCCAGATCCTTTGGGCTTCATCGGCCAGCAGATAACTGCCCTTCACATTGACGGCAAAACTTCGGTCCCAGTCGTGATCTGCAACCTTGCCGTTTCCATCCGGGGTGGCGTAGATCCCGGCGGTGACGACGATACTGTCCAGTCCGCCGTATGCCAGCACGATGGACTTCAGGGCTTTCCTGATGGATTCCCTGCTCGTAATATCGCATTGCAACCCGATCACATCTCCCGATCCGCTGATGCCCGAACCGGCAACTCCGATACCCATGCCGATATCCTCTATCACTTCCTCAGCGGCCTTCTTTGCGGCAGCTTCATCCAGATCCAGCGCTGCCACAATTGCCCCTTCTCCGACAAAACGGGCAATAGCCGCCTTGCCGATTCCGCTGCCTGCCCCGAAGATAGCGACAATCGTGCGGGAAAGTTCCTTTTCAGGAGGCATCCGCTGCAGCTTAGCCTCTTCCAGTGCCCAGTATTCAATATCGAATGCTTCCTGTTTCGACAAGGCCGTGTATTCGGCCACCGATTCCGCCCCGCGCATCACCCCGATGGCCGCATTATAAAATTCCGCTGTCACGCGCGATTCGCTCTTGTTTTTGCCCCAGGTGATCATCCCGACACCGGGTATAAGAATTACGGTAGGATTCGGATTCCGCATGGCCGGAGAATATTCCCGTTTGTGATCTTCATAATAAGCTTTATAATCCTTGCGGTAACAATCCAATCCTTTCGATACTTTCTCCTTCAGGGCCGTAATATCCTCCTTCTGAGGATTCCAGTCGACATACAACGGTTTAATCTTGGTCCGCAGAAAATGATCGGGGCACGAAGTGCCCAGTTCGGCGAGCCGGGGTGCATCTTCGGAGTTAATAAACTGCAGGGCCGCCTCATTATAATCAACCGTTCCGATAAGAGGCTTATCATTACTGATCTGCCCGCGGATGCAGGGCATGATCTCCATGAGCACTTCCTCTCTCTCTTCTTCCGGAAGCGACCGATACCTGGCGCCGCCAAACGTTTTGTCTCCTTTTTCATGCCGGGCCAGGTACTCCGCCGCTTTGTTGATCAGCTCGAGAGTGGTCAGATAACATTCCTTATCGCCGTCCGCCCAGTTGATCAGGCCATGGCCTCCGAGAACAATGCCGCGAATACCGGGATGTTTCCGCACTTCCTCCTGCAGCTTCAGGCCAAGTTCAAAACCCGGCCGCAGCCAGTCGACCCAGACGACCTCATCTCCATAAATCTTTTTCGTTAATTCCTTTCCATTATCGGCTGTTGCAATGGCAATACACGGCACGGGATGAGTATGATCGACAAACGGATACGGGATGAAACTATGCAGCGGGGTATCAATGGAAGGCGCGCGTCTGTTCAGATTAAAGGTACAATGAGGATAGAAAGACACCATTTTGTCCTCGGCGAGCGATTTCACCCCTTTTTGGTCAAAATCGTTATACACCTCACGCAGCTTCAAAAGCCGCTCCTGATAAAGAGACGTGAAATTGGTACGTCCGGCCGTCCGCAGATCTCCGCCGGAACCCTTCACCCAAAGCACCTGTACTTCTTCACCGGTAATGGGATCCTTCTCTATAATCTTGCAGGAAGTATTGCCGCCGCCGGTATTATTGATATAGGAGTCGCTGCCAACCAGATTCGACCGGTACACCAGCCGGCCGAGCGGGTCGAGACTCTTGACTTTGGCATCATCCCACTTGCTTTCTACTTTTCTAAAATACATTGTAATCTATCTACGGTTTTAACGGTTATAAGTAAGTTTTTCCTTTTCCTTTCACATCGTCAGCCGGCCGATATCTGTGTTGCGGTCTTTATGGCACCTGAAAATACCTTTTGGAAGAGATAGCTCAACCCCACGTACAGGATGGCGGCAATGAACCAGCCCGGAAGCGCCAGAAAAAAGATTTCTATCCCGCCGAAAAGATTGATCAGCAGGCAGAGCGTCAGGGTAATAAACCAGGTTAGTCCGGCGGCCCAGTTGAACCTCAAATGAGCCAATTCGGCCAGGTTGCTCTGCAAGCCGAGCTTTGGGAAAAGAAGCACATCCAGGAGAATGACCACTCCCATCGGCATCAGGATCAGCCCGTATAATGCCACGAAATCGAGCAGTTTCATCACCAGGGCCGGGAATAATGCGGCAATTGTGGTAATCAGCCCTGTGAGCAGCGTTACTTTCCAGCGTTTCCAGTTGGGGGTGACGGACTGAAAAGCCAGACCGGCACGGTAGATGGTGGGGTTAGCCGTCGTCCAGCCGGCGATGATCACACAAATGGCTCCGGCGACTCCGGCACTGTGGAAAGCGATGATACCCGGTGCAATAGCGCCGGCCGCCGCGGCGGTAAGGATACCTGAAGCCATCCAGGCCATCATATGGCCGAGGAAGATGCCCGGGGCGGGTGAAAACCCCTGGTACCATTTTTTTGCATACCGCATGATAGACAAATCGGACATCCCCGCATTCATCGCCAGGTTGGTAAACCACGCAAAGAACATGACGTGCCAGAACGTAAACTTGATTTGCCCTGGTGCCGGAACGCCGTTCCATATTTTATGTTTGGCCACACCCCAGAAATCCCCTATGGAATGGACGCCCAGTTCGGGAAGCACTGCAAGTCCTGCGGCAAAAAAGACGAGAATCATCCACGGAGAGCAGAAATTGGCAAAGCGGGATACCTCATCGTACCCCAGGATGGCAACTACGGTAATGACGATACCAACGGCAAGCACGGCGATAACCCAGCCGATGCCCGTCGGAAGCCAGTCGTTTAACGTGGGCATGGCTATGTTAAAAGGCAGTCCCACCGCCGTCGCCGACACCGCAATCATGGATCCCGCCAAAAAGCAAAACATGATAGCGTTAACTATATTATAAATAAGAGCCAGCCTGGGACCACAGATTTTCCTCATCTGCCAGTACAGCGTGAGTCGCACTCTGACGGCTACCGGCGCACACAAAAACGCCCAGCTCAACACCGCCAGGGTATTGCCCACGAGAAGCCCCAGAACAAGATCTGAGGCCGACACTCCGTGGGCGACAAACAGGGTACCGATCACGAACTCCGTACCGGCGGTATTCTCACCGACATACATACCAATAAAGCTCTTCCACCCTTTTAGCTTTGATTGCGGAACCCGCTCACGCTCATATTCGTCGATCGTATCGAGCCGCCGGTTTATTCTCTTAAAAAAAGGTTCTCTGGAATCCATGCAATACCTAACCAGGAGATTTATCTAAATGACATCTATCGTATATTAATACAGTTGAAAGACACCCCCCCTAACTAATCGGTTTATCTGAATGACAGCCCGCCTTTACCTGAGTGATTGTACAATGAATATTCATAATAATCTATTTCTATTACATCTTTACAGCCAATTCTGCATCTCCGCCGTCCTGACGCCGTAACATGAAGCAGTCTCTCAATAAGAGAGATTCATTCTCCAAATCTACCGATCAATCTGCGACTTTAACTCAGGCAGCACGACATCCTTTCAGATTTATACAGCTTAAAACAATCCATAAATCATATGCTTATCGGGATACCGGGTATCCCCGATATTCAGGAAACATGTCAATACATCCGTTTTTTTGAAAACCCGCCCTGCAACAACGAAGCAGGTGAAACTAAACTAAAAGTGAACATTTTATCACTCATGAACAAATTTATTTAATTCAGATCAACTTTACTAAAACACATCCCATTTTAACACACTTTTGTCTATGGGATAAAAGTGGCGAAATAACCGCAAACAATTGTTAATGCTTATAATTAAAAGCTTCAAAAGCAGGGTATAATTATTTTTCGATCCGTTTATCCGTCGGTCTTCCTGCTTCCCCATCCCGAGAGCGCCGTTATAAATTAATTAATTGATTTTAATGGTTCTACCATCCATTGAATACTGTTTACGTCCGCCCCGGCTCCACAGTTCCACCCGAAGATTGCCCCCATGAAAGACCCGGTCATGATCACACCTTACCCTGTTGATTTAAAAGAAACTATGTATTTTACAAAAAAAATGAAGATAAACCCACAGATTTTACCTTTGGTTTCTCGCCAGCACTATGAACAAGCCCCTTTCTGATGCTTCGTGATTATAATTACCCCGCCGACAGCCGGATTAATGCGGAAATCGTACTAACTACCAATCAGCCATTGCAAAGGCGGTGAAAGTGAATGAAGGGGATGTCGAAAGTCTCATTATGAAGAATCTTGTACGCAACAGACAACCGCACACCAACGAGCATTCCCCTGAATGAAACCTTTGCTTTTAATTCCGTACCGGTTATGATGATGCCTTTTGATAACATCCTGAAAAGCGGGAGTTGTAACCTTTTTCGTCCTGAGGTACTCTATGATAACAGGAGCCGACGTTCGGAAACCCGGAGAATGGAAAGCGACATGCCGAACCGGGCGGCTAATTTCATTGCATAAATCAATCTTAATGAAAGTATTTGAACAATATTCAGACGCAGAAATTATAAAGCGGATACTCGACGGAGAGCTTGCGTTGTTCGAGATACTGATCCGCAGGAACAATTCCTTCCTGTATAAAACGGGACGCAGTTACAACTATAATCACGAAGACACACAAGACCTGATGCAGGACACCTTCATTGATGCTTATTCCAATTTGTCCGGCTTCGAAAACCGTTCTTCATTCAAAACATGGATTATAAAGATAATGCTAAATAACTGTTTCAGAAGGCAGCAAAAATTACGTTTCAGAAATGAAATACCTGCGGAAATCGACGACCGGTCCATACCGGCGTTCTCGGGAGAACAACATTCCGACACGGCCGGATCTGTTATCAATAAAGAGCTGGGGGCTGTGATAGAAAATGCGTTGCAGCACATTCCCCGTGATTACAGGCTGGTATTTTCCCTACGGAAAATAAGCGGCCTGAGTGTGGAAGAAACGGCTGAGGCACTGGATATCAGCCAATCCAACGTAAAGGTTCGTCTCAACAGGGCCCGGGCAATGCTGCGAAAAGAGGTGGAGAAATCTTACACCGCAGAAGATATTTTTGAATTTAACCTCATTTACTGCGATACCATGGTAAGCAGGGTAATGAGCAAATTAAAAGAGCTGAATTGAATAATGAATCATAGCAGAGAGATCTCCGACATGATCGACGATGGTCATATCGGCACGGAAACGGAAACATCTTTTGTAAAAGATGCTTTTACTTTAGACGACCGTACTAAAATCGAACTCATCCAGAATCATTTCAGAGAGATAATGCATATCCTGGGTCTCGATCTGACGGACGACAGCCTGAAGGGGACCCCGTACAGGGTTGCAAAAATGTACGTAAAAGAGATCTTCAGCGGTCTGAATCCCGAAAACAAACCCGCAACAACGTTGTTCGAGAACAAGTACAGGTACAACGAAATGCTGATCGAGAAGGATATTACTCTCTTTTCCTACTGTGAGCATCATTTCGTGCCGATTATCGGTAAGGTACACGTAGCCTACATCGCCAACGGCAAGGTAATCGGTTTGTCAAAGATCAACCGTTTGGTCCGGTACTACGCAAGGCGGCCGCAAGTGCAGGAAAGGCTGACAAACCAAATCGCCGAAGGGCTGAAGGAGGCCTTGCAATCAGAGGATGTAGCGGTAGTTGTTGATGCTGTTCATCTTTGCGTCGCTTCGCGGGGGATCGAAGATACCAACAGCAGTACCATTACGGCAAGCTATTCGGGTAAATTCCAAAATGAAGCAACAAGGGCAGAGTTTATTTCCCATCTTTACAACGCGGAACGACCGGGACAAACAGCCGGCGGGAACGGAGAAAGTCCGCAAAAGCCGGCCAGGTAGCCGCATCGCCACAATTTCCATCCTGGGAAAAAGAAAAACTGAGCCTTTCAGCTTCCTTCTCTGCCTGATCTTCTGCCCTCGATATTAGGCAGAAAACCTGCCAGAAGTCCTATCAGCGGAAGGAATGAGCAGACGTGATATACGTAAAAAATACTGGTGTCGTCTGCCAGTTCGCCCAATACGGCGGAGCCAATGCCGCCCATGCCGAAAGCAAACCCATAGAACATACCCGATATCATGCCCACTTTACCGGGAACCAGTTCCTGGGCATATACGATGATAGCAGAAAAAGCGGAAGTCAGGATGACGCCGATTACCACGCTCAGTACCACGGTCCACAGTAAACTCGTATAAGGCAGCAACAGGGTGAAAGGCGCCACGCCCAGGATCGAGAACCAAATTACGTATTTCCTGCCGAACCGGTCGCCCAGCGGGCCGCCGATCATGGTGCCGGCAGCCACGGCAAACAGGAAGAGAAAAAGGTACACCTGTGAGCCTTGTACGGAAACATGAAATTTGCCGATAAGGTAAAAAGTATAATAACTGGTCATGCTGGCGAGATAAAAATATTTGGAGAAAACCAGGGTCAGCAGAATGCCCAGCGACAAGATTGTTCTTTTATGGGAGACGGACCCCGTGGTTACTGCGGAAGCAACCTGTTTCTTTATCCCCCGGGAACGGTAGTGCCGGTACCATCTCCCTACTCTCCATAAAACAACGATCCCGGCCATCGCCAGCAGGCAAAACCAGGCCACGTACGGCTGCCCCAACGGAACCACGATGGCTGCCGCCAGCAACGGACCTATGGCGCTGCCCGTATTTCCTCCTACCTGAAAGACGGATTGTGCCAAACCACGCTTTCCCCCGGATGCCAAATGAGCCATACGGGAAGACTCCGGATGAAAGACCGAGGAACCCATCCCCACCAAACCCACGGATATAAGTATCGTCAGAAAACTGCCTGCTGCCGACAGGCACGCCAGTCCGGCAAGTGTAAAACACATGCCTACCGCCAGTGAATAAGGCTGTGGTCTGCGATCGGTAAAAGATCCCACGACCGGCTGAAGAATGGAAGCCACCATCTGGTAAGTCAGGGTGATGAGACCTATTTGTGAAAAACTGAGCTGATAGTTCTCCTTGATCACCGGATAGATGGAAGGGATCAGCGATTGCATGGCATCGTTGAGGAAATGCGCAAAGCTGAGTGAAAAGAGAATGGAAAAAACCGTTTTGCCGGCGATCTCTCCCGATCGGGCAGGTGCGTCTGTTACCAGAGAATGATTCATACTTTATACAATGACTATATGATTCCATCGCCTCCCTTCTTTATACAATTATATAATGCCGGTAATCTCTTTTAGGTCCTTCTTTCACCATGTTTCCTAATAACTTCTCATGCCTGGACAAAGTTGTTATAAAGAAACCTGTGCTTACTCCGGGTCCAAAAAAAACGGCATACAAGGCCATAACGGGGTCGAAATGAGCCGGACCTATTTTTTCCGGAGGAAGATTCCGATCCTGTAAAAACGCGGGAGGGCGGACCACAGGCCGTTTCATGAAACCTTGATTACCGGACGCCCAAATTTAAGAAAACCGGATAAACCGAACCGCTTTTTTCGCCGGATATTCTTCAGGCGACGGACAGGGTCGGGCAAAAACGTAAGATCATCCCCTGCCGGATCCGCCTTCTTTTCCTGTCTATTAACGACCCGTTTTCTTATTTTTTCGATCTACAGGGATAACCCACCCTCTGACACTAATTTGAAGCTTTTTATTGCTCATGAAGAAGGTTGCTTTCTATACGCTGGGCTGCAAACTTAATTTTTCCGAGACCTCCACAATTAAACGCCAGTTTGAGGATCATGCGTTCGAAGTCATTCCTTTCAATAGTCAGGCGGATGTGTATGTGATCAACACGTGCTCGGTCACCCGCGATGCCAACCGTGACTGCCGTAAGATCGTCCGCCGTGCACTGGCCACCAACCCTGAAGCTTTTGTGGCCGTTACCGGCTGTTATGCCCAACTCGAACCCGAAGAGATTGCGGCCATCAACGGCGTGGATGTTGTGCTGGGAGCTAAAGACAAGTTTAACATTTTTGAGCTGGTTGAGCGGTTTGAAAAGGTCGATGAAACGGTCATTCATCATACGGACGTCAACCGGGCGGCTGATTTTCATCATGCTTTTTCCACTAACGACCGTACACGCGTATTCCTGAAGATACAGGATGGATGCGACTACAAATGTGCCTTTTGTACTATACCGCTTGCACGGGGCAAAAGCCGCAGTCCGCGTATTTCGCAGATCCTTGAGAACGCCCGCACCGTGATCAGCCAGGGATACAAGGAGATTGTCCTTACCGGAGTCAATGCCGGAGATTTCGGCAGGCAACATGGCGAGAGCTTCTTTGAACTGCTGCAGGAACTGGATCGTCTTGAAGGCATGCGGCGTATTCGTATTTCTTCAGTAGAACCCAACCTTTTGCACGAGGATATCCTCCGCTTCGCAGCAGAATCCCGGTGTATACAACCGCATTTTCATATCCCGCTGCAATCGGGAAGTGATAGGATGCTCCGGCTGATGCGCCGGCGGTACCAATCGGACCTGTACCGGCAGCGTGTGGATCTCATCAAAAAGCTGATGCCCGACGCCTGTATTGGAGTGGATGTGATCACGGGACATCCCGGCGAAACCGATGAACTGTTCCGGGAATCATTCGATTTTATTGACAACCTGCCTGTGAGCTACCTGCATGTATTCACCTACTCCGAGCGGCCGAATACGCATGCAGTGACAATGAACGAGGTGATCCCGCAGAAGGTCCGAAAGGAGCGCACTCACAGGCTCCGGCGGCTTTCCCGGAAAAAGAGATTCGAATTCGATACCGCGTTCGCCAGGCAGATTCGCCCCGTACTTTTTGAGGCGGAAAATCAGGAGGATCGCATGTTCGGATGGACTGATAACTACCTGCGGGTCTCTCTGCCCTGGCAATCGTCACTGGAGAATGAGATTGTTCTCTGCCGGCTGGGGGATTATCACACAAACGGCTACTTTGAGGGGGAACCGGATTCTGTGGAAGAGATGATATCGTGTGAACAGATATGAACAGGCAAAAGGATCTCCAAACGCGTGTATTGCATTTTCTGGAAAATCAGAAGGAAGTTTACGGCTCTTTCTATCTCCCTCCCGTGGCGGAACAATTCGCAGAACAGGCGGATGCCCCCGATTCATTCATCCATAATAAACATGAAAAAATGACTCAAAAAGACCTTTCCGGGGAAATAGAAAAATGCCGCTCGCTGGAGGAGTTAAAAGCTTTATGTGCAAAGGCCGAAATCCTGCATACTGACCTGAAAGATACAAACCTTGTGTTTGGTACAGGGAATCCCCATGCAGATCTCATGCTGGTCGGCGAAGCGCCCGGATTTCATGAAGATAAACAGGGGGAACCTTTTGTCGGGAAGGCGGGTCAGCTGCTTAATAAGATCCTGGAAGCTATCCATTTTAAGCGGGAGGATGTATATATTGCCAACATTCTGAAACACCGGCCGCCCAATAACCGGGATCCGCTGACCGAGGAACGCAGGCAAAGTCTTCCTTTTCTGGAAAAGCAGATCGACCTGATTAATCCAAAGCTGATTCTGTGTCTGGGGCGCATTTCCGCCCAGACCCTGCTTGATACGAACGAATCGATGGGAAATCTGCGCGGGCGTTTTCACCCTTACCGGGAAAAGTATGAACTGATGGTGACCTATCATCCGGCGGCCCTGCTCCGTAACCCGCAGTGGAAACGGGCGGCGTGGGAAGATGTACAAAAGCTGCGCACGCGTTATGATGAACTGGGTGGAAAGCCCTGAACATGAAATGACAGGATAATTTTTATGGCCAACGATCAATCCGGTAGTCAATATCGCCGGCAGGCGGTCTCAGCCAGCCAGATTCTTGAGGATGGCGGCCGGATGCCCCCGCAGGCACCCGACATGGAAGATGCCGTGCTCGGAGGCATGCTGATTGATCATGATGCCGCTTCCATCGCCCTGCAAATCCTGAAACCCGATGATTTTTACAAACCGGCCAATCAAAATATTTTCGAGACGATACAACACCTGTACGAGCGTAATAATCCTCTTGATATTTTAACGGTTGAAAATGAACTGAAGGATCAAAACCTGCTCGACTCCTGCGGAGGCCCCGGCTATCTCGCCGAACTGACCCGCGCCGTAAGTTCAGCGGCAAATATCGAATATCACGCGCAGATCATTGTTGAAAAGGCGATCAAGCGGAATCTGATCCTTACGTGTACGGAAATCATCAAAGACGGTTATGATTCGGTCAGTGATCCCTATGATCTGCTTGATCGTGCCGAGCAGCATATTTTCGACCTCTCGAATACCAAGACCCGCATTCCCGCGCGCGCCATCAGTGATATTCTGAAACACACAATCGACCACCTGGTGGATATCCGCGGTAAGGCGGATGGCCTGACCGGGATTCCCAGCTCGCTGGACATCGACCGGCTGACGGCAGGGTGGCAACCGGGCGACCTTATCATCATCGCTGCGCGGCCTTCCATGGGAAAGACGGCCTTCGTACTGACGGCCGCACGTAATGCGGCACTTCATCCTTCCAAAGAGCGAAAAGCCAGTGTGGCTATCTTCAGCCTGGAGATGTCGGATCAGTCTCTGGTTCAGCGTCTGCTGACCATGGAGGCACGTATCAATGCGCAACTGGCACGCTCGGGCCGGCTGAATGACAAAGATTTTGAACACCTGGTGGAAGCGGCGGGGCGACTGGTTCAGGCCAACATTTTTATTGATGATACCCCGGGCATCAGCGTCATTGAACTCCGCTCAAAATGCCGGCGGCTGAAAAATGAGCACAATATCGATCTGATCATCGTCGACTACCTCCAGCTGATGTCGGGAAGTGCCGGCGACCGGAACCGTGAACAGGAGATTGCCTACATCTCGCGCGGACTCAAAGCGCTCGCCAAGGAGTTGAACGTTCCCGTTATCGCACTTTCCCAGCTCAGTCGCGCGGTTGAACAACGCGGAGGGAACAAACGCCCGCAACTGAGTGATCTGAGGGAATCAGGATCCATCGAGCAGGATGCCGACGTGGTCTGCTTCCTGTACCGGCCCGAATATTACGGAATCACCACAGATGAGGAGGGCCATTCAACGGCCGGAATGGCAGAGGTTATCGTCGGCAAACAGCGTAATGGTCCGGTTGGCACGGTGCGCCTTCAGTTCATAAAAGATTATGCACGTTTTGAAAATCTTACCACTGCGTACGATAACTCCCTCAGCGGCGCCATTCCCTCGTCCGACGAGTACCTGCCGGAGCAGAAACCGGCGCGCCCCAAGCGGTCCAAAAACCGTCACGACGATATTAATGACAACCCCGACGATCCGGAAGCACCTTTTTAGTGGCTGGTCGTCAGCGGACAAGGCCGTTTCCTGTATAATCGTTTGTCAACTCTCTTAGAATAATTCTTACCAACCTTATTCAGGACGGGTCAAACTTTCAACCTTCAACTTT
>CAZNHE010000010.1:24153-69322 GCA_964572735.1 uncultured Chitinophagales bacterium
GAATAATTCTTACCAACCTTATTCAGGACGGGTCAAACTTTCAACCTTCAACTTTAACAGGCTCACTTACATTTTTTGAAGACGGCTCTTCTTTTTACCCCATTTATGGCGGCACTCTGCCTGTTCAATGTTCAGGCAGCAGTGACGCAACCGTTGCATCCGCCGGAGGTCGATTCGGTCATATCACTATGGCTGCAGCAGGGATTGTCATTCAGAACAACAGATTCGCTCAGGTCTGATCTGATTATCTTTTTCGCCCGCAAGCAACTGGGCATCCCTTATGTGGCCAATACGCTCGACCGCACTCCTAATGAACAATTGGTTGTAGACCTGCATGGGGAAGATTGTGTTACCTTTGTTGAAAATACCCTGGCATTGGCCCGTACAGCTCTTGAACATGACAACACAAGCCTCCGGTTCTGCAAAAACCTGAGGCTGCTTCGCTACCGCTACGGGAAGATAAACGGATATGCCAGCCGGCTGAACTATTTCTCTGACTGGCTGCTGAGCAATCAGAAAAAAGGGATCATCTCCATCCCGAGCCAGAAGTGGAAGGCATCTGTCCCGATGGGACGTCTCTGGTTCATGAGCGCTCACCGGAACTCATACCGACAGCTCCGCCAATCAGATTCTCTGCTCCATCTGATCCGGAAGCAGGAGATTCGCCTTTCATCCGACGGCCTGCGTTATCTCCCCAAAAATCATCTTTCCCGGTACATTGATCAAATCCGTTCAGGGGATATCATCGCTTTTGTCACGACCATACCGGGGCTCGATGTCTCCCATACGGCTCTGGCGTTGAGAAGCGGAGATTCCGTCACTTTCATCCATGCCAATCCGCGCCATGGTGTTACAGTGGAGCCTCAGGGATTGCTTCCCTACGTTTTGCACCGAAAAACCCTTAAGGGAGTGATCATTGCCCGGCTTCGAAATACATCCCCCGACTCCTCGCCGGTAACGCTCAATTGAGTTGCAAGTTACAAACTTGTGAGTATGGGAAGTATGCAGAGTTCTAAAGTACTTAAAATACTTAGAGTACTTAGAGTTGAAAGGGACTTTCCAACCTCAATCTCAATCTCAATCTCCGGCGGAAACATTGTGGGGAAGTTCCTGTTTGGGTTCTTCCACCGAAAGTTCTTCAAAGAGGTCGTCATACTTCCCGATAATACGCGGCCAGTCGAGATGCCTGTTGATACTTTTGAGGGTGGTCCCGGGCAGGGGCCGTACCTCATCATCGAGCAAACGGCGCATCAAACCGAACAGGGAATCCTCGTCCTCGTAAAAAACAGGAGCATGCAATAATGGCTGACGAAGATTGGGAGGGATTAGTTCAGGATAAGTCAGCCGGTTGGGCAGGACGGGATGGCACCCGCAGTAGATGGCTTCCATGATGGATACGCAGAAAAATTCGTGATCTGCGGTCGATACCACGATATCGGCTTTGTGCAGCAGGCGGCTGTACGCCTGAACATCGTCCACATAGCCATAGTGGATGATGCGGTTGCCGTACCGTTTCCATGCCTTCTCGAACTCTTCGGGCTTATCGTGGCGGTTATCTCCGGCCAGAATCAGGTCAAAATGATAGCCGGCATCGTCCAACCGGTTCATCACCCGGAAAAACATGGCGGGATTCTTATCGAATGTCCACCGCTGGTTCCAGACGATAACTTTATTACGGTTCTCACGCCGTGTATCGGGCTGCTGATCAAATACCGATAAATCGATGCCGGGATGCAATACGCTGCTTGCTTTGCGGATACGCTCGAACGTTTCGGGATGCTGCTGATCGGGAAACCGGTCAAGAAAATCCGGGAGCGCCGACAAAAACGAGTCATGGTGGAACTGCGAGGAAAAAATAAGCCGGTCTGCCACCAGTGCATTCAGATAATTGAGATATCCATAAGTGTTGTCGGGTTCCTCCCCTTTTGGAACCGGTTGGGTGATCTGGTTTTCATGCATATACATGACGGCGGGAACCGTCGAAAAACGGGGACGTGTCAGGGCGAGAAAAGCCGAAAGATTGGTCATGCTGCTGGCAAAGACCAGGTCGACCTGCTCTGCTGTCGCGCCTGTGCGTAATGCAAGGGAAAGAGCCCCGCCATGCATCCGCCATCGCCAGTGACGTCCCGGCAGGGTAACCGGCAGAATATGGTGCCGTGAGTGGCGGCGGATTCCTTCCAGAAAAGCTTTGTGAGATCCTCCCAGAAACGGCTCCAGCATCAGGACATTCATAGAAACCTCCCTTACCGGAATCTCCGGGCGATATCCTCAAGTGGAAAATAGACGATTGTGGGGTTATTCAGCGGATCGAAATAAGGCTGTTCACAGGAAAAAAGCTGGTCGATCATGGTTTCCATTTCCAGGATAGTAAGCTTTTTCCCGCGGGGGACGGCCGCCCTGGAAGCCAGTGCCAGAGCCACACGTTCACGCTCCTGCAGCTTCACCTTCCCGGAAAGAGACTGATACTGTTCCAGGATCGACTCCAGCACATCCTTCTCATTCCCGATCCGGATATCGGCAGGAACTCCGGTCACCATTGCCGAATTACCGCTGAGCATCTGGATATTGAATCCCGTCTTTTGAATCGTGGGGTGTAATTCCTTTAACAGGGAGAAATCAGTCGCTGAAAATTCGAGCGTCTGGGGGAAAAGCAGTTGTTGTGTACCCGGCAATCCCGATTCCATAGCCTGAAGGACCTTCTCGTAAATGATCCGTGTATGTGCGATATGCTGATCGACGAGACAAAGTCCGGTGCGGGTTTGGGAGAGAATGTATTGATTGTGTAACTGCCAGAAGCCGCGATCCTTATCGTATTCCGGACGATTCATTCTTGTCTGAGGTGCGCCCGCCACCCTGTCTGCGACAGGCCCGGAAGGTGCGTACAACCTTTCTGTAATATCATACGGAAGCTGTTCCTTACCGGGATAATTAATGCGGGAAGGAATCCGGATAGGGCTTTCTGTATCTTCCTGTTGGCTACGAAAAGCTTCGTCTCGTTCAGGCGGCGCAAAATCGGTACGAAATGCGGTATACACGTCAAAAGAATTCCCTCCGCCATCTTCCGGGATAGACGGTATCCGGAACTGTTCATTAATCGTTCTCCGGATTACCGATCGTGTGAGTGCGGCGACCGTCCGCTCGTCCCCGAATTTCACTTCCAGCTTGGCAGGATGCACATTAACATCCACTTCCTCGGGGGCCAGGTCGTAAAAAAGAGCGAAAAAGGGATACTGATTCGGCTGGATCCACTGGTTGTACACCTGAAGCACGATGTGCATCAGATAACGGTGCTGAAACGGACGTCCGTTCACGAAGAAAAACTGCTCGCCTCTGTTCTTCTTGGCCATCTTCGGATCAATGATGTAACCGCTGAGCCCCATATAATCGGTTACTTCGCTGACCGGGATGAGGCTGGCGCGGTAAGAACGGCCGAAAATCATCACGATGCGTTCGGCCAGGGGCTGCCCCGGGAGATTGTAAATTTCGTCGGCATCCGCATTCAGCTCAAAATGAATATCGGGATAGGCGAGCGCAGATTGCTGGAAAGCCAGCAGGAGATGACGAAATTCAGTAGCATCCGTCTTCAAAAAAGAACGGCGGGCGGGTACATTGTAGAAAAGGTTACGAACGGCTACCGAGGTACCGTTTTGGGCGGGAGCCGGTTCGAACCGCCGCTCCTCTCCTCCCCATATTTCCATCTCATAGCCCGATTCATCCTCAACGCGCCGCGTGGTAACCGTCACCTGTGCAACAGAAGCGATGGAAGCCAGCGCCTCACCCCGGAAGCCCAGTGTACGGATGCCGAACAGGTCTTCAACACGGCTGATTTTTGAGGTGGCATGTCTCTCGACGCTCAGCGGAAGGTCCGCCTTTGCCATCCCGCATCCATTATCCACCACCTGAATGAGCGTTCTTCCCGCATTCTGTAAGATCACTTTGATATGATTCGCCCCTGAATCGACCGCATTGTCAAGCAGTTCTTTAAGCACGGAACCGGGCCGCTGCACCACCTCTCCTGCCGCTATTTTGTTAGACAGCTCCGGCGGCATTACCTGTATGATTCCTTCTGTTGTCTGAAGCTCGCTATTCAAAAAATGGTCCTGAAAACGTTAATCTCCCTGTTAAATCTCCTCTGCCCTGCCTGCAATCAGGCCAGCTGGAGCACCAGCCATAAGGCGAAAAAGAGCAATAATGCATAAAAGAACACGGACCGGGTTTGTCCACGCCGCGCTTTCCGTTTGAAGTGAAATTCACGATGCTGCCGTTGGCCTTTTTCCGGTTTATAATACCGCGGTGTGTAATTAAACTGACGATGTTTCGGTAATTTGCCTATGATAGGTCTGAATTTCATGATAAATACTCCTTTAGGTACGCATTTATTTAATAAACGCTTACGCTCCAGTCATATTTCATACATACAATATAGCAAGACAACCGGGGGATAAAAACCCGGCGATGATGAAACCCGGCGGAATATTTCGTCCGGCGCCGGACCCCCCTCCCTCTTTCTCCCTGTAACACTGCTATTTAGTTGATCCTGCCATAAGCCGATAAGAATTTAAGTCACTTTTGTCGAAGCCACCGTCTTTCCGTTTGTTCCGACAGCGGAGAGATAACCTAATCAGTCTTAAATTCTACGGTCTACCCATGCAGCGTATGGAGAGTCTCTTATTTGAGTTAAACCCGAATCCAATGATCATCTACGACATAGAGTCGCTGAAGATTCTTGATGTCAATGAAGCGGGGATAGCTTTATATGGATACTCTCATAAGGAATTCCTTGAGCTCACCTACGCCGATATTCAGTCGGGGCACCATAAATCCGCGTTGTTCAAGATCCTGGCCAAGACCCCGAGTGGGTTTGAAAACACGGGGATTTGGCAGCACCAGGCTAAAGACGGCACGGTCCTGCATGTGGAACTGGTAGACCGCCCCTACGAATATGACGATTGCCTTGCCAAGATCCTGGTCGTCCGCGACCTCTCCGGGTTCGTTGCCCAGGAAGAAGAATTACGGATGGCGCAGGAACAGCTTCGCATGTATACCGACAACAGCCCTGTCGGAGTACTTGAATGGACACCTGACCTCCATCTGAAGTCTGTTTCCAAAAAGGGACAACAGCTGCTCTGTGCGGATGAGAAATCCCTGACCGGAAGATCTGCCCAAACCCTGCTTCGCGCTTTGGGCGATCCGGCCTTGCTTGACACGCTCACCAGCCAGATTGACCGCTTCCGGTCGGAGAGTGGTATAAACGGCAACTTTGAAGTGGTTTCCAGAGAAACGGAATCAGGCCGGTTTTACACCCGCTGGTATAACTCGGCTATATTGGACGAGGACGAAAAAGTTGCAGGATATATCTCCCTGGTCGAAGACGTTACCTGTTGCAGGCGGGCTACTCTCATGCTTGAGCAATCTGATCCTGAGGAAAACATTGCGCGGAAAGTACTTCTGGATCTTGAACAAATGGTACTGGTGCTCGCCGAGCCATCGCGGGACAATCACCTGCCCTTTGTTGTCTTTGCTAACCAGGCCTTTGCCGATGCTCTCGGCATCGCTGGTCCGGAGCTCGAAGGGATTCCTGCAGACAGCCGCTTCATTGGCCGTCTTCCCGCGGCAATCGGCTCTGTAATAACATCCCGCGAGGCAGCTTATGCAGAGGATGAGGCGGTTCATTGGGAGACATCCGCAGGAAACTCGAAATGGCTGCATCCCCGGATCTCTACCATAGAATCTGATCCATCGGGCACGCATCGGGTCATCATCTTCGAAGATGTTACCGAAATCCATATCCGTCGTGAGTTTATGCAGATACAACGGAAGTTGCACGCCCTCATCGCCGGACGTCAGGCGAAGGAACGGGTACTGAATGAGGTGGCAGAAGGGCTCAACCGGTTATTCCCGCAAACAAAGGCGCGTATCACCACTATCGATGAAAATTTTACTCGTATTTACGGCACTCCCGATACTGATATAGAAAGCCGACCCGACAGAAAAAACGGTCATTCCGGCGGAATAGCTAATGGAAAAAGCCATAACGGGCATGCCATCCCCATTGCTGAAAAGATAAAAGAGGAGATTCTGGCGGAAGATCCGCTCCATCATTGCTGGTCGGTTCCTATTCCGTCGGGACAAGATACCAGCCTTGGCGCTCTTACCATCGGGTATCTCGGGGAAATGAAGGATTTTAAGGCGCCGGATCCCCTCCTGAAAGAAATTGCCGAATATTTCGCACGCCTAGCCGGACTGGCTATGGAATACGGTTCAGCAGGCCGTTCTCTGGTGCGGTTCAGCAGGCTCATGGAAGGAATCGCCGGTGCCACAACCCAGCTCCATCAATGCTCGGACCTGACGGACGGCCTGGAAAGCGCCATTGCCAGGCTCGGCGAGGCCAGTGAGGCAGACCGCATCCTCGTATTTTCCCGAAATGAGACCGATGAGGCGATCACCCTGCGGCAACAATGGTCGAGGGAGGCGCAACCGGCTTACCATGACGAATTCCCGATGGCCGAAATTCAGTCGCAGCTAACCGGCGGAAAGCCTTTCAGCCTGGATCTCGACTTTGGAGAGGCCTCGCTGCTCACGGGTGCAACCGACACGGCCGTTCAGCGGAGCCTGCTGATCATTCCCATTGAGACAGACCGTTCCTGCTGGGGCGGTCTCGGTCTTGATCGTTACGCTGCCGGACAGGCGTGGAGCACAGAGGAGGAGCTTGCTTTGGTAACTTTCGCAACCAATGTGGGAGAATTCGTTCAACGAAATCAGACCGAACAAAAGCTGTCGCACAGCCAGGAGCAACTGGAACTGGCACTGAAAGGCGCTGAGATAGGAATGTGGGAACTGAACTTCCGCACCAATGAATACAAGCTCGACAATCATTGGAAAGAGTTCCTGGGATTTACGGATGAGCCTTCCACCATGCCTATCGATAGCTGGAAAGACCGGCTTCACCCGGAAGACCGGATACGCGTGCTGCTTTCCACCCGGGTTTTCCTGAACGGCGAGCAAACCCTCACCAACATCGAACAGCGGATGTTGAGCAAATCGGGTGAATGGCGCTGGATACTGAGTCGCGGAAAAATCGTTGAGTGCGACGAAGACGGCATTCCCATACGCGCCTGCGGTACTTATCAGGACATTACCGAGCGCAAACGGGCCGAGGAAAAAATTCTGAGTTCGCTGAAAGAAAAAGAGATCCTGCTGGCAGAAATACATCACCGTGTGAAAAACAATATGGCGGTGATCTCGGGCCTGATACAATTGCAGGCAGAAGAGGTAGAAGACGAACGGCTCAGAGAGCTGCTCTATGAGAGTCAGATGCGCATCCATTCCATGGCAATGATCCACGAGAAACTGTATCAGTCGGCCGAACTTTCCAACATTAATTACGGCGAATATATCGCTGATCTGGCCCGGACCATCTCAAAGACTCTTCAGGATGAAAAGAAAGATATCCGCATCAATATACATGCCGATGAAGTCGTACTGACTATCAACCAGGCCATCCCCTGTGCGCTGATCCTCAACGAAATCCTCACCAACGCTTATAAGCACGGATTCCGTCACCGGCAAATGGGGTGCATCAACATTTATCTGCGCAAGAACGATGATCAGGTAACGATCGGAGTAGAAAATGACGGCGAACCTCTTCCCTCCGATTTCAACCTGCAGTCGGCGGGTACCCTCGGTCTTACCCTTATTCAGACCCTGGCACACCAACTGGAAGCCCGGCTGAAGGTTGTCAATGAGAAAACGGTACATATATCCTTTGAATTCCAATATCAGGAATGAAAGGAAGATTTCTCTCAGAAACCCGGAATGTTGGGGAGTCGGGAAATAAAATCTGATCCGGTTTCAGGAATCAAATAGATGGGATTTGGTGTTGTAAGACCAGGCAGCGGAATGCTAAAGAAATTAAACGCTCATGCAACCCAACATCCTGGAAATCCTCCAAAGTACCGGAAACATCGCCGTGGTAGGCTGTTCCGGCGATCCCGGCAAAGATGCCCATAAAATTCCGGCCTTCCTGCAGGAATGCGGGTATAACATCATCCCGGTCAATCCGAACCACAACCGGGTTTTGGATGAGCCCTGTTATCCGGTAGTCTCATCCATCCCCGACAATATTCCTGTCGATGTCGTGGATATATTTCGTCCCTCCGGAGAAACGGCAGGGATCGTGCGGCAGATCATCGACTGGTCGCATCAGACCAACCGCCTGCCCGTGATATGGACCCAGCTGGGGGTATCTTCCGAGGAAGCGGAAGAACTGGCCGGAGAAGCCGGTTTTGCTTACATCCCTAACCGTTGCATGAAAGTGGAATACGAGCGGTACAGTTCCGAAATCCCGGGATGATTGTCCTCCAGGAGTATCCTTCATGAGGGAAGGAAAATGCAGGAAACCATTTATATATTTGATCTTTATCCCGGTATTGATCATACTTCAGCATGCACATGCACAAAATAAACATGAGGCCGATATGAGTTTAACATTGCAAAGCAGTGCCTTCGAAGAGGGAGAAGCAATCCCTCAAAAGTATACGTGTGACGGGTTAGATGTCTCGCCGCCGCTATCCTGGAATGGTGCTCCCGAAGGCACGCAGGAGTGGGCCCTGATCGTGGATGACCCTGATGCACCTGCCAAGGTATGGGTTCACTGGGTACTGTATAACCTGGATGCCTCTGCCGAAAGCCTGGAGGCGGATGTACCAACGACCGACAGCCTTCAGGGAGGTGCGCTCCAGGGTAAAAATGATTTTGACCGATGGGGCTATGGCGGACCTTGTCCGCCTTCAGGGCCGCCGCACCGCTACCGCTTTACTCTTTACGCCCTCGATAGTAAACTGGATCTGAGACCCGGCGCTACCAAGGAAGAACTCCTCAATGCGATGAAAGGGCATATCCTGGGAGAATCGCGTCTGACAGGCTTATATAAACGCAAACGGTAGTAAACCTGTCCCGCACGCCCATACGGAATAATCCTATTGCGCGGTTCCGGATGATTTTTGAATGAAGCGAATACGCCCGATGCAGGGCAAAGGTACGTGTCAGTCTCTGTGTGTATTCGAAACAGAGGCTTCAGGGGAAACATGAAGCCTGTTGTGGATCGCCGCTGCCAGCCTGTAGGCAACCCACGAGAAAAACGGAGCGGCAAGAACGTCGAGGGTGTAGTGGACATGCTGGATGAGCAACATCACTGCCACGAAACAGCATCCCGTCAGGATGAGCCGGCGCAACCGCTGATGATCAACGGACAAATAGAGGATGAACAGCGTGGAAACATGCCCAGAAAAAAACAGATCTTTGGTGATGTGCATATTTACGTAAAACAAATGATCGATAAAAGGGTCGTCTAAAGGGACAAGGCGGGGAGGCGGGTTGAGCGGCACCAGGTAAATGGCAAGCAGCCGGAGGGCAAGAAGAAGAAAATAGCCCGTCAGCGCAATGATCAGCTTGTCGGGCTGCCTGAGGAGATAGAAGAAAGTGAAAATCAGGGAGAGATACAGGATGCTGAAACAATAAAGGGAGAGATCCATGGCCGGCAGCCAGTGAAGTACCGGATCGTCCAACACGGCTCCCTGCCGCTGCTGAATATACCGGAAAAAACCCGGTACAACCCACGAATAAAAAACGGTGAGCGCAGCAAGACAGCCCAGCTGAATACGAATACCCGGACGCTCCCAGGCATCCTTCCATTCGTTTAATGTGACGGAAATACCCCTGTTCCACGTATAATCATATACTTCAGAGAGTTTTTCGAACATGGGTACTACCTTCTTTTTGCAGAAATGAAAATCTTGTTAATTAAGCCGCCAAATGATTCTATGCTATTCAACCTTCCAGAAAATTGTCATCAAAAGCCGTTTTGAAATGCCATATTATTATTAACGCACCATATTCCTGATAATTTCAAAAAGCGTGGATATCCGCCGGAGGTAACCCCTTGCTGCAGAAGAACGTTATATCATCCGTCAGGGCCATGCCATTCTATAATCCGCCGCCTCAGATAATTTCCACAGATTTGAACCTTTTGTCAAAAATTGAGTCACATTTTTTTTATGGCAGCAATAGCAACGGACATCTCACCTCCGCCAGGATCCGTTCCAGGGAATCTCTCTGCATAAGCGGATGATCCCGGCCCGCAATCAGGAGGCCGGTCTTATATTCGCGAATGACGGAGGATAAATCATGATTTGTCGGCGGATTCAAAAAATTGTAGAAGACCGTATTGCCATACCGAACGATTTTCGGGGCGGTTTTATCAGACCCTTCGATATTTATGATGAGCAGGGGCAGGCCCAGTTTTCCGGAGAAGACGCGTGCCAGGGACAGATATTGCCTCAGCGATCCCGATCCATCATCAATAAGACTGATACGCTCACCGGCGGACATCCCCTGTTGCAGCAGTAGCACCGGTTTTGTGGAATAATGGAGGATAGCCCGGGCGGTACTTCCCAGATAACCCCGTCTCACAACAGAACGTCCGTACATACCAATCGTGATCAGGTCGGCGTCTTTGGTGGCCTCCAGTATCTGCTGCTGCACCTTGCCGCGTACCGAGCGGAAACGGTGGGATATCTCATACTTTCTGGAGACCTTTTCTATCTCACGGCGAATGCGTTCGGAATGGCCCCTGATCTGCATGCGCATCCTGCTTTTCTCCATCCGGCTGACCGTACCGGTAAAGGTACTGACTTCCAGAAAGAACCCATGCTCAATCAGTTCATACCAATCGTCTTCCTCCACGAACAGGCCCTCCAGTTCAGCCTGCAACATCCGGGCGAAAAATGCAGCCATATTGAGTGCAGCGACGCTGTCCCGGGAGTTATCAAGCGCCACAAGAATCCGCCGGAAAACAATTTCCTCGTCCTTAGACTCACTCATCATCTTCCGCTACCTTATCCGTCTTTCCTTTCGTATTCAGCAGGCCGGTATACTGCATCCTGGTCTTTGCCATGGAAACAAGTCTTTGTTCGACCTCATAATTGATGGTTCCGGCCGGATAGCGGCCCTTTTCATCCCGCTCGCCAACCGGCATTCCCATTAGTAATTCCAGTCCCTGATCAACATGATCGATGGGGTAAATATGGAACCGCCCTTCTTTCACCGCTTTCACGACTTCCTCATTCAGCATGAGGCTTTTTACGTTCGAACGGGGGATCAGCACTCCCTGCTCCCCGTTCAGACCCCGTTTCCGGCAGATCTCGAAGAATCCTTCAATTTTTTCGTTTGCACCGCCGATAGCCTGAACTTCTCCGTGCTGATTGATCGACCCGGTTACAGCCAGGGATTGCCGGATCGGGATGCCGCTTATTGCCGAGAGAAGGACGTATAATTCGGTTGAGGAAGCACTGTCTCCGTCTACTCCGCCATATGACTGCTCGAAAACCAGACTCGCGGAAAGAGAAAGCGGGCGATCAACGGCATACCGTTCTCCGATGAACCCTTTCAGGATTAAAACTCCCTTTGAGTGTATAGGTCCGCTCAACCTGACCTCCCGTTCAATGTCGATCACCTCGCCACGGCCTAATTCAATCCGGGCGGTAATACGACTTGGGGATCCAAACATGGTGTCGCCTATTGTGAGGACAGACAACCCGTTGATCTGGCCTGTCTTTGAGCCTTCGGTATCGATATAGATGGTATTGCGCAGGATATTTTCCTGGAGTCGCTCACGAACTCTGCCCGAACGCCAGTACCTCTGATCGATCGCCTTCTGAACGTCTCCGCGCTCAATGGAAGCGTGACTATTTTGCCTGGCCCAGTAATCAGATTCCCGGAGCAAATCCAGTATCCGGCTGAAACGGGCGGATAGCTTTTCCCGGTCACTGACATAGCGGGAGCTTTCTTCAAGGAGCCTGGCTACCCCTTCATAATGGACCGGCTTCAGGTTATTATCCTTCACCAGCCCGGCTATCATACGTGCATATAATTGCTGATTTTCGCCGGTTCGATCCATCTCATCATTAAAGTCGGCCATCACCTTGAAAAGTTCGGCAAAATCAGGATCATAGGCACTGAGCAGATAATACAGCAGCCGCTGACCGACCAGGATAACCTTGACATCCAGCTCCACCGGTTCGGGCTCCAGAGAGACTGTGCTGATCAAACCATAATATTCGCCCGGCGATTCGATGCGCAGCCGGTGCGACTTGAGCACCCGTTTGAGAGCTTCCCAGACAAAAGGCTGCATCAACACCTTACGGGCATCCAGGATCAGGTATCCGCCATTTGCTTTATGCAGGGCGCCGGTTCTTATCAACATAAAGTCGGTTGTCAGAGCGCCCATGCGGGCCTGATATTCCACGCGTCCCATCAGATTGGTGTAGGTGGGATTATCCTCATAGATAATGGGGGCCTCCTTTTGCCCGCTGTTGTCGACCATCAGATTCACGCGATAAGCCCGCAGGGCGGGATCGCTGGAAGGCTTATCCGGTGAACCACCACCCTTCCCCTGCAGTATCCCCATAATCCCGGGCTGACTCTGTTGCTGCCCGATTATCTCCTGCACATGCTCAACAATGTCCTGCCGGACCTCATCCAGGAATTGCTGCACCGGCCGAATGTCCTCAAACAACCGGCGAACCTCATCGATCAGATCTCTGATGGCATACTCGGCCATTTCCCGGTCAAGCTCCTTTTTCCTCTCTCTCAGTTTGCGCTGACGCGCGGGAATCTGGCGCAGGATTCGCTGCAATTCTCCCTGAAATCCCCCGATTTTATCCTCCAGTTTCTTCCGCTCCTCCTCATTCATCTGCTGAACATCTTCCGGCGACATAATCTCACCGTCTTTAGTCGGCACAAATGTGAATCCCGCCGGGGTGCGCAAAAGCGTTAATCCCTGCTCCTGGGCCTTCTGATTCAACTCGTTGAATCCCTGTCCCTGTTCTTCCTTGAACTCTTCTTCCAGGCTTTGGCTGCGATTTTGATATTCCTCACTCTCAAAAGCGGCCGTCAATGCTACCCGTACCTCCTCGATAAACAACTCCATCCGTTTATGAAGCTCTGCTCCTTTTCCGGTCGGGAGCCGCAGTACTTTGGGTTTATAATGGTTCTTAAAGTTGTTTACATAGCATAAGTCTTCAGGTATTTCCTTTGTCTCGGCCTGTCCCTTCAGGAGGTCTTTGATCCACGTTCGCTTACCTGATTCATCCGGACCAAGGGCGAAGATGTTGTATCCGTCGCGGGGCATGTTCACTCCGAAACGAATAGCTGATATGGCTCGTTTCTGGCCGATCACATCCCTGATGCCTTCGAGTTCATCGGTAGTTTCGAAATCAAGAATTTCCCGCGGGCTGGCGGTGTAGAGTTCTCCGGGTTTCAATTCTTCCATGTCGATATCTTGTTTTTATGCCGCTTTCCGGGTCATGAAAAGTTATTCTTATAAATAAAGGGAAAAGCAATTACGTTCCTGTACAGCCGGCGGGCTTACTCCGCCGCAAGTGTTCCGGGCCGAAAAGCTTCCTGCGGGTTCCTTTTCCCTGCTTCACAGGAGAATGATCCCGGTTCGACAGGACAATAGTTGCAATTTTCCGGGCGATTGCTTACCTATACACATATATCATACATAAACGGCAGACTCATGGATCACGCGCAACTCACCCGCAAGCAACAGGTTTTTTTTCATTACATCGTCGAATTCCGGAATGAACACCAGATGTGGCCTACCTATGCCGAAATCGCAGAGGCTTTTGATTATAAATCCCCGAACAGCGTAACACAGAACATCAAAGCCTTGTTGAGAAAGGGATATCTTGTCAAGACCGACGATGAAGAATATGATCTGAACCCGGAACTCAAAAAAAAGGGACTGCTGAGCGAGCCGGAAGATGAAGGAATCCCGATCAGAGGCATTATTGCCGCGGGATACCTTCAGGAAGCCGTGGAGACGAATCTGGGACAGATCACCCTGCGAAGCCTTTTCCCTTATCTTGACCATACCTTTGCCCTACGGGTATCGGGGATGAGCATGCGGGATGCAGGAATCAGCGATGGGGATTTCGTACTTTTGATGGATTCCGAACTGAGAGACGGGGATATCGGTGCCGTCCTGTATAACGGTGAAACCAGCCTGAAACGAATTTATTTCGGAAGCGACGGACTACGGCTGGAGCCGGCTAACGACGAGTACGAGGATATCATCATTCAGCCGGATATTTTCGAGGAAGTCAGGATCATCGGCAAATATATCGGCCACGTAAACAAGAACGGCATCCACAAGGCACGGGTGAACTGAGGCGGCGGCTTCTTATCCCGCTAACTCACCGGCAAGTGCTGTGCGAAAAAAAGACTTCCGGGCCCTGCTTCCCGGAAAAAACGGATGTTGATCCCTTATCTTATCATTAAATACCGCTAACTTGGATTGTTTCAGTAAAAGATGCAATTTAGCTGCCGGTTTCAGATACATAAGGCGTTTGTTTATTCATGCAAAAATCATCAAAAATTTATATAGCCGGTCATCGGGGAATGGTTGGATCGGCCATCGTGCGGGATCTTCGAAGACATGGCTACGAGAATCTCGTTTTTCGCACCAGCAAAGAGCTTGATCTGCGAAGCCAGGAGGCCGTTAATCGGTTTATGGCACAGGAGAAGCCGGATTGTGTGATCATTGCTGCAGCCCGCGTGGGAGGAATCCTTGCCAACGACACCTATCCTTACCCTTTTCTGTACGACAATCTGATGATTGAGGCAAATCTCATTAATGCCGCTCATCACAATGATGCGGAGCGGCTCGTTTTTCTGGGCAGTTCCTGCATCTATCCAAAGCTGGCACCGCAGCCGCTCAGAGAAGACTACCTGCTGACAGGTCCCCTGGAGCCCACCAACCAGTGGTATGCCCTTGCCAAAATTGCAGGTATCCGGCTCTGCGACGCCCTTCGTAAACAATACGGACGTTCCTATACCTCGCTGATGCCAACCAACCTGTATGGTCCCGGTGATAATTTTGATCTGAAGACAAGCCACGTGTTGCCGGCGATGATCCGTAAATTTCATGAAGCACATCTGGATGGCGACCGTCCGGTCATACTCTGGGGAAGCGGCTCACCGATGCGCGAATTTCTGCATGTCGACGACCTGGCCCGCGCCGTCCGTTTTGTTTTGGAAGAAGATATCCAGGGATCCCTCTATAACGCCGGAACCGGCAGGGATCTGACGATCAGAGAACTGGCAGGGTTGATCCAAAATGTGGTAGGACATCGGGGAACCGTAGAATGGGATGCAGCCAAGCCTGACGGAACCCCCCGCAAGCTGCTGGATGTCTCGTTGCTAAATGGAAAAGGCTGGAAGGCGGAAATCGGCCTGGAAGAGGGCGTCCACATGACCTATCACTGGTTTCTTGACCATCAGGAATCGATCAAAGAAGTGCATATCGAATCGTAATCCGGCATCTATTTTTGAATGCAGGGTTTTACTACCGATAAGACATTGGAACGGAATATCTATGAGGTATTCGTCCTCTTTTTAAATCATAATCTATTATTTCAAAGACCTTCACATGGACAATAAAGTTGCACTCATCACCGGTATCACCGGACAGGACGGCGCTTATCTTGCCCGGTTGCTGTTAGACAAGGGATATGTCGTACATGGTATTAAGAGAAGATCCAGTTCGTTCAATACCGGCCGCATTGACGGGTTGTACCACGATCCGCATTTTAAAGGCCTCCCGTTTTATCTGCATTACGGCGACCTGACGGACTCCACAAATCTCATCCGTATTGTTCAGGATGTCCAGCCTGACGAGATTTATAATCTGGCGGCACAGAGCCACGTGAAAGTCTCATTTGAAACTCCGGAATACACAGCCAACAGCGACGCACTGGGAACGCTCCGGCTGCTTGAGGCGATACGCATTCTCGGTTTGTCTCAGAAAACCAGGTTCTACCAGGCATCCACTTCCGAGCTGTATGGACGTGTACAACAGGTCCCTCAAAATGAGAACACTCCTTTTTATCCCCGCTCTCCCTACGGCGTTGCCAAACTTTACGCCTACTGGATTACCGTCAATTACCGGGAAGCTTATAACCTGTTTGCGGTAAACGGCGTATTGTTCAATCACGAATCACCTCTGCGCGGTGAAACCTTTGTCACAAGGAAAATTACCCGGGCGGCGGTCCGGATTGCGCGAGGCCTGCAGGAGAAACTGTTCCTTGGTAACCTGGATGCCAAACGCGACTGGGGCCATGCCAGAGATTATGTGGAGGGGATGTGGCGTATCATGCAGCAGGATGAACCGGAAGATTTCGTACTTGCCACAGGACAAACCAGCACCGTCCGTTCATTTTGCGAAAAAGCGTTTGAACAGGTCGACATCCGGCTGAGATGGGAGGGCAAGGGAGCCCATGAAAAAGGAATCGACGAAAAAACGGGGAAAGCACTGCTCGTCGTTGACCCGCGGTATTTTCGTCCGACTGAAGTTGATCTATTGATTGGCGACGCAACCAAAGCGAAGGAGAAGCTGGGCTGGGAGCCCAAATGTACCCTGGACGACCTGATTAAGGATATGATTTCCTCCGACCTGGAAGAATTAGACACCGAACGGGAAGCTTCGGTCCATCTGAGCGTGGACTGAAAACAGGTTGAAAATTGCATGTTGAAGGTTGAAAGTTACAGATAATTCCCTCCGCCGGAGGAGGGCAGCCACAAGCACGGCGTCAATCCCTGAGCAGGCCTGATTTTTTCGATTTCAGAACAAGGAATAACGATTGTTGATTTTCGAATACTCCTCTTCAAATCTCCAATCACTTGTTCGTATATCATTCACCCTGCAAGTTGAACCTTGTCCCAACAGGAGCGATTGGCGAATTACCTTAACTAATAAGGTTCTGATGCATAGCTTATTGAACACTCTCTGAGAGTCCCCCCCAAAGGGACATGTTTCCCTGTTTGGCAATAGGCTGCCATCTTTCCCTCCCTGAAGGCGGGTGTAGGTGGGTGCTGCCGTGCCCACAATTTCGGCAACACTTCTGTGAAAAGGATAGCAGATTGAAGGTTAAGGTTAAAAATTAAGCTTTAAGTACTCCGAGCTTCAAATACTTTCAACTTTACTATAATTGCGGATGATGTAGTCTTCCAGAATTTTTTGGAATTCCGCACCGATATGGTCGCCTGTGAGAGTGGTGTAGTGTTTGCCGTCCACGTAGACCGGGGCTTTCGGCTCCTCGAAAGTGCCGGGTAACGAAATACCGATATTCGCATTCTTGGATTCTCCGGGCCCGTTCACTACACATCCCATAACCGCTATATGCATTTCCTCCACTCCGGGATAAATCTGGCGCCAGACCGGTATCATCTCCGCGATATATCGCTGAATTTCATCGGCCAGTTCCTGAAAATACGTGCTCTTTGTCCGCCCGCATCCCGGACATGCCGTTACCTGTGGAATGAAGCTCCGTATTCCCAGCGATTGCAGGATTTGCTGGCACAGCCTCACTTCATCGGCACGGTCTCCTCCCGGTGCAGGGGTGAGTGAGGCCCGGATGGTATCTCCGATTCCTTCCTGCAGCAGCACGGAAAGCGCCGAGGTGGTGGCGGCAATTCCCTTCATTCCCATGCCCGCCTCGGTGAGCCCGAGATGGAGAGGATAATCGCACATCTCCGACAAACGGCGGTATACCGTAATCAAATCCTGTACCCCCGATATTTTACAACTTACGATGATTTTATTGTGTGCCAGCCCCGTTTCCTCCGCCATCCGGGCAGACCTCATCGCGCTTTCGAGCATCGTGTCGATCATGACTTCCTTGGAGGACTTAGGGGCCGGCAGGCGGTTATTCGCATCCATTTTTTCAGCCAGCAATTGCTGGTCGAGAGACCCCCAGTTGACCCCGATCCGGACCGGCTTATCCCACTTCACAGCCTGTTCCACAATAGTACAGAAATTTACGTCGCGGGTTCGGGTTCCGGTGTTTCCCGGGTTGATCCGGTATTTCGCCAGTGTTTTTGCACAATCGGGAAACTGGGTCAGCAGCATATGTCCATTGTAGTGGAAATCGCCGATTACCGGCACATCTACATTCTTGCGGTCGAGAAGATCCACGATAAAAGGGACTGCCCGGGCGGCATCCTTGTTGTTAACTGTTACCCGGACCAGCTCCGAACCCGCATCGTAAAGCTCCGTAATCTGCCGAACCGTGGCATCCACATCGGCCGTATCGGTATTCGTCATCGATTGCACAACGATGGGAGCATCTCCGCCAACCGGTACATTACCAACCATTACCTGTACAGTGTTTTTTCGGATGATCGGGCCCGTCCCGTTCAAATGATTGTTGTGAGATGTATTTTTCATGAAGGTTTCTACTTATTGCTCATCCATGAGATACTTCAGTTGCGTTTGCTCAATTCAAACAAAATCCGCTTCTCCTCATCCGTCAATCCTTCATACCCTGTTTTTGAAATCTTGTCCAGGATACGATCCAGCTCCGATTGTTCTTCTTCCTCAATAATATTCGCCTCAGAGACAGAGTGCATCTTCTTGTTCTTGCGAGGCGCTTTTGCACGGTTTTTCAACTTGTCAAAGAGTGAGAAAACGGCGGTGACGTTCCTTCCTTTGTAATAGGCTTTTATGATAAGATATCCGCAAAGGGCGCCTCCAAGGTGGACGATACGCGCAGTATGTCCCCCGCTATTCAGGAACAATACCTGTAAGGCGATAAGACCGCCGACGACGAAACGGGCTTCGATAGGAGGCAGAAAGAGCAACATGATCGGCATGCGGGGAAACAGAACGGCATAAGCCACCATAATGCCGAAAACGGCGCCGGAGGCCCCTATTACGATAACATTTCCAAAGAGAGAACTCAGCAATAAATTGATAATGGCGCCGCCGATCCCCGACCCGAAATATATGACCGTGAACAGGCGCGGCCCCAGCGTTCCTTCGACTTCTCTCCCCATCCACCAGAGCCAGAGCATATTGAAAAGGATGTGCCAGAAACCCGCGTGCAGGAAGATGTAAGTAACCAATCGCCAGGGTTGAACAAGACAAATGTGCCAGCTGGGGATAAATCCAAAATACCTGATGATGGTATTGTCGAGAGAGTCGCCTGCCAGCACCTGAATCAGATATACGACAACGGTAGCCGTAATAATACTGCGCAGAGCGATAGGCCAGTTGCCATAAACCCGCTTTACTGCCTGTCCGAAAGTCTCATTATACATAACACAGGAAATTGATCCTTCCGAGGTTACCCGTTTTACCAGGTTGGAGGTTATTTGGATTCAAAATTACTACAAACGTTTGTTTTTATCAGCACCTCAACGGCTGAGCCGGTGGGTAAATTATTATGTTGTACTGCAATAAACGCGGTGATTGGTTATATGATTCAGCCCTGAAGACTTAATACAGGACGCCCTTGTAACGCCAGTAGCGGATTATGGCATATCCGAACAACATTCCGCCAAGATGGGCAAAGTGAGCGATACCAACACTAAAACCACCTACCCCGCTGATAAATTCAATGGCGCCATATATAATTACAAAATATTTCGCCTTAATAGGGATGGGGGGGAACAATAAGACAATATACCGGTCGGGGAACATCATGCCGAAGGCAAGCAGAATGCCGAAAACGGCGCCGGAGGCTCCTATCACGGGACCTCCCCCTCCGATAACCATCTGGGTGACCGCTGCGCCTACTCCTGTGATGAAGAAAAACCAGACGAACCGTTTGGTCCCCCACAAATTCTCAACCCCCTGTCCGAACAGCCATAGTGCGAACATGTTGAAAAATATGTGCATCAGGTTGGCATGCAGAAAGATATAAGTAACTACCTGCCAGGGATAGAAGAGGCCGGAGCCTATTGGCCAGAGTGCCATATACCGGAACATGAACTCGCGGAGGTACGGAGTCTGAAATGCTACGTAGCAGATGACATTGATGATAATCAGGTGTTTGACGGCAGGTGGGAAGAGCGAAAAACGGGTACTCGGCTGATAATCTGTCTGCTGTGGGTTCAAATGAAATCTGTTTCGTGTTCAGGTTCTCTGTTCGGGAGAATATACGCTTATTTGATCACAATATTGGCCGGGCAACGTTGCCATAAAACAGGGGCGCCCGGCCATGCGCTCCCACGCCATGCCTGTTGGGCAGTTGAACGAACGTTAGAAATAACTTTCAACCTACAGTGGAAGAACTACCTTCTATCTCAAGCTTATGTCTCAGTACCTACCTTAGTCTTCCGGTCGATAGGCCGGTCGCTCTCAAGTCTTCCGTCGCGCAGGCGGATGATCCGGCGGGCATGATGTGCAATATCTTCTTCGTGAGTAACCAGGATGACGGTGTTCCCCTGCTCATAAAGCTCCTCGATCAGTCTCATAATCTCTTCACCGGTACGCGTATCAAGGTTACCGGTGGGTTCATCTGCCAGCAGGATCGATGGGTTGTTGACAAGTGCCCTTGCAATTGCCACCCGCTGCCGCTGCCCTCCCGAAAGTTCACTGGGCTTATGATGAAGCCGATCGGAGAGCCCGACCCGGTCGAGAGCCACCATGGCGCGTTCTCGGCGTTCGGCCGTTTTAACCCCGGCATATACCAACGGAAGTTCTACATTGGCAAGGATGTTGGCCCGGGGCAGAAGATTAAATGTTTGAAATACGAAACCAATCTCTTCATTGCGGACGTAGGCAAGTTCGTTGTCGCTGAGCTCGCTTACATTACGCCCATTCAGATAATATTCCCCGGAGGTAGGCGTATCGAGGCAACCTATAATATTCATCAGCGTCGACTTGCCGGATCCGGAAGGACCCATTATGGCGGCGAATTCATTCTGGCCAATACTGAGGTCGATCCCGCTCAATGCCTGCACCTCCTGGTTTCCCATTCGATAGATCTTACGGAGGCTACTTATGTGAATGATTTGTGAATGATCCATGAAATTCCCGATATCTTATTCCCTGGTCAGCATTTTATATTTATCGTTATTCACTTTTACGGGATCCCCGTCAGAAAGTTCCTGGGATAACACCCGGTAGGGACCAATAACTACTTCGGCGCCCGGCTTCACCCCTTCCAGGATCTGGAGATGCGTCTCATCACTGATACCTGTTTTCACTTCCACACGATGAGCCTTTCCGTTCTTCACCACAAAAACCACCTTCCGCAAATCTTCTTTCGGGATCAGAAGATTGTTGTCCGTCGTATCGCTGCCGGCTGTTCCGGCGGTGTTTTCGCCGCCCGGTTGGTGTTTCGAAGCCGCAGAGTCTCCGCCGGCGTCCGGTTTACTGAAATCCCTGACTGTTACGGCCTGTATGGGTACGGCAACGGCGTTTTTCACAGTCTGCGTTTCAATATCCACAGAAGCCGTCATGCCCGGCTTAAAAACCGGCATGAAGCCACCCTTCTGCCCTTCCATTGAAGCCTGTTTCCCCACCAGACCATTTTCCCCGAACTGTTGGTTATGCGGACTGGTGATCAGGATCTTCACCAGATAATTCGTCATTTGTTCGTTGGTTCCCTCGTTCGTAACGGTTGCCGCATTGGCAATCTGAGTTACAATCCCGTTAAATTTTCTATTGGGATAGGCATCCACACCAATACGTGCGGTATCTCCCTCGGCTACATTGACGATGTCGTTCTCATTGACATCCACTTCCACCTGCATCTGCTTCATACGCGCAATATGCATCAGGTCGGTTCCCTCCATCTGGCTGCTTCCAACCACCGTCTCTCCCATTTTCACCGCCAACTGGCTGATAGTTCCATCGATCGGGGCACGGATGATCGTCTGTTGCAGTTCTTCTCTGGCATGGCGAAGCTGTGCTTCTGCATTCTGCACCTGGTACTTACTGGCATTATAACTGGCCTGAGCCGCTTCATTGGCGCTCTTTGCCGTAATATAATCCATCTTCGATATGACCCCCTTTTTATAAAGGTCACTCTGCTGTCGGTAACCGGCCTGAGCCTTCAGCAAATCGGCATGCATTTGTTCCATCTGCGCTTTCATTGCCAGCAGATTAGCCTGCAGCTGGTCAATACTCGCCTGATACAAATCCGGTTTGATCTGGAGCAGCAGATCACCTTTATGCACATAATCCCCCTCCTCAACCGGAAGATTGATAATCTCCCCGGATACCGAAGGGCTGATCTTCACCTCTACAACCGGCTCGATGGTACCGGTCGCTGATACAAGCTGAGTAATATTCTTGAGACGCACCTTAGCGGTTTCCACCTCCCTGGCGTTCCCCTGGCCACCGAACCAGCCAGACACTCTCCCGATTACCCCGGCCGCCACGACAACTAACACAACAACGATAATGATTGTGATTAATCTCCTGGTTGCCCTTTGCTTCCCCGCCATAAGTATAGAATTATTTTGGATGATGGCCTGCTGTCAGAATTGCAGCCCGTTGATCTTCATATCGGCATTAATCTGACCCATGTAATAGCGGATCAGCTGTTGCTGAAAGATGAAACGATACAATGCCTGCTGCCGCGTCGACTGGGCATTGACATATTGCGCGTTTGCCTGTGTGAGTTCCACCAAAGTGCCCGCACCTACCTGGTAGCGCTCCTTCTGCGTCTCGTATGCCTTTTGAGCAGCTATCAAAGCAATCTGTGTGCTCTTCAGCTGTTGAGCGTAATTTTTATAATCGTTGTAAGCCTGGCGGATCTCCTGAATTACATTCAGGCGCAGATTCTCCAGGTCGAGTTTTGAATTCCTGTAATTCACCCTGGCGCTCTCCACATTGTAGCTGGTATTCAGGTTATTGAAGATAGGGATCTGAACACTAAATCCGACGTACTTATTCACATTTCGGTCAAAAAACTGGGTTCCAAAGGGCATGGTTCTGGTGAGATCTAACGGATCACGAATCTGGTCGCTGTAAACCGTATTGATACCGGCATTTAAACTCAGGGTAGGATAACGCCGGGATTGTGCTATTTTTATATTGTAAAGAGACGCCTTTATCGCATATTTCTGGCTCTGAATATCACTTCGGTTGTTCAAAGCCGCATTAATCATATCCGGCAGGTCGGGTATTTCCTGATGAATGGCTGCGGTATCAATCTCCGGGGTGACAAACTTATATTCTTTCAGAGGATCAATCTGAAGCTGCCGGATAAGGGCCATCTTGTCTGCATCAAGTTTGTTCTGATCCTGAATGACGGTAAGGTTATCCTGGGCTACGGTGGCTTCCTGGTTATACTGATCGGCTATAGGGCGTGCCCCCACCTGCACCTCTGCCTTGATCTGGTTCAGCTGGCTTTGAGATGATTTGAGGTTCTCTTTATCTATCCCCAGCAATTGCTGATCCAGCAAAATGGTCAGGTAGGCGGAAGCCGCATTAAAGATGACATCCTCTTTCTGCTGCCGCAATTGTTCCTGTTGCGATAACTTGCTCTGGCTGCTCTGGCGCAGGTTATAAATATGTTCGAGCCCGGAAAAAAGCGTAAGATTGGCACTGAGACCGCCATCGATAGATTTTGTGACCTGGTTTCTGTAGCTGACCGTTACCTGGCTGAATTGTTGCCCGCCCCTTTCAGTACCGCCAAAGTTGGCGCTAACGCTTGGCAGGAAATCGGCCATAGCACTTTTGCGATTCATATCTGATAGTTCCAGATTGTTTTTCGCTTTCTTGATATTATAATTGTTGTCAAGTGCAATATGAATGGCCTGCTGAAGGGTAATCTCTTTTACAGGGGTTGTTGAGAGGCTATCCTGAGCTATGGCTGTTCCGGAAAACATGACCAGAGCAGAACAAAAAATGATATTTTTCACCATGGAACTAAACAATTAGCCGTGATTATTATGTGTTAACCTTAAACGGAAAACAGGCAACAGGGTTGCAATGTTAAGAAAACTTTTACAAAATTTACTCCCGGACGCGGGAGTTGACGTTACGCTAATTCTCCCGACGGCTTTTTTGTACCCGCTGGTCGACCTTTTCATCCAAAAGATCAATTACTTTTTGAATAGCCTTTCTCATAGCGACGCGTTTCAGTTCCGACCATAAGTAGCTCTCTCCTCTTACGCTCTTAGTCCGGTCGCGGCTTCCTGACGACCATCTCATTCCCGCCAAAAATCCGGCTACAATAGAAAGGCCTGCTACCCGAAAGGGATACCTGTTGGTCCAGTACGAGAGGTCAAGCCGTGTCTGTACTCCTTCCTTAATTTCTCCAACCGACTTCCCGATCTGCTCGTGGAGATCCTCCAGCTCCTTTTTCAGAGCATCACGACGTTGATTGATATCATCATCAGAAATTTTTCCCTTACTGCGCTTTACGTTGTTTTCAGCCATACAGATGTGTTATTTCTCGTCCGAAATTATGAACCCTTACCGCCCCCCGGTGAGGCACCGAAGATAATGTACGAAACCATCTCCATAAACTTTCGAAAAAATTGTGCGTGAACCTTCCTTACCAGTCGCTTCGGACGAAGTGCGGCCAGCAATATTCCGATTAAAAGAAAAGGTCCGGAAACGATCACAAAGCCGAGGGGAATGCTCTCTAAAAGAGTGCCTATGTACCAGGCAAGAGCAAATAACAGAAAGCAAACGGCAAACAGCAACATCACGATCCCTGAAATACGCAATGTTGTGACCGTGCCTATCGTGCTAACCCGGTCATTCATTTCCAGGCTCAGCAATTCAGCGCGTTTTATTGCATACCGGCGCACTTCATCAGGGAGACGACGAAAAGCACCCTCCGCATCCGACGATTTGGTCTCGTTTTCCTGTTCAGTCATCACCCCGATGGCTGATCCACCGGGCAAACAGGAAGCCGGCAAGTAATCCTACGGCAATACTGCCAACCGGGTACTTTTTGATGGTATCACCGGCCTGTTTTTTGTAATGCTTTATTTTCTCCTGAATATCTTCGTCTTCAATCCATTCGCGGCCCTTATCCACGAGTTTCTGGAACCGCTGATTTAAATCATCTATTACTTCTTCCATGGCTTGTCCTCTCATGTTCAATCTCTTACTGTTATTCAGCTATAACAATATACACACTAAGAAATTCCTTTGTAAGGTGATAATATAATAAGGAATCGCAGGCGGCGGAGTGAAGAGTTTCCGGCCGAAAAAACCTTTGTATCGCGCAATGGGTGTCGGATGGCCCTGGCCGGGGGCTACAAAGTGCCTCTTCTAATCTACCCTGCCGGTTTCGACGTCATCAATCACCACTCCGTTTTCAAAATACATATATAGCCGATTCAGTCCGGGTTGAGTATAACCGGCAGTGTATACGGCGACGCCGTCATTCAAAATACTGAAGGATTTTCTTCCCTTATCCACAAAAAGACCGATGTGAAAGATTTTTTGGGAATATGTGTCATAAGATATGGCCGGTTTTACATTGCCGTCCGGACCGTCCTCATACCCAATCGTTACGGCGCCTTTCCCGTCGATCCGGATTCCGACGGCAGGTTTCGACCCGGTTGTCTGTCCATCATCCAGTTCCAGTAAAAAGCGGGAATCGCCGGAAAGCAGCCTTACTCTGACCGTAGCCGTGTATGTATCCAAAGACGGAATCATGGATTCGGAATACAGATCGGCGGAATCATCATGCTCATCATGTCCCTCATAGAGCAGTGATTGATCTCCGTCAATCACATATTTATGATCGTCGGTCAGTTGGAAGCCACGGTCTATATGATTATGGAAAATATCGAGGAGGCCACCGGAGGAAGACCACACTTCCGGATTCAGCCTCCGGTCTTCAAAATCCTCATTATGAACATCCTGAAAGATAAATGCCGGGTCGGACGCCGCACTCTTCCGGCCGGCCCGATGATCGTTATTAACCGATGCCACACGGTAGGCGTAGATTCCCGGGGATAGATTCGTGGCTGTGAATACCGGCGTGCTTGCCGGGATCAGGCTCCCGTTCACCGGCGTCGTCGTATCCGAAACGTTGTAGACGTTATATCCTTCCAGGTTCGGATCATTAATCTTATCCCAGCTCAGCCGGACGTCATCATCCCCGTCTTTTTCAATGGCCGGGTTTTTGGGCGGAGACAAGAGAGACAACTTCATCTCAAAGTCAAGCCGGTAATCAGGCGTTGCCAGGGAGAGTGTTTTGCTGTAATCCTCATATCCACTTTTCACCGCTTTTATTTCGTATTGACCATAGGGAATCGATTGAAACCGGTAATTTCCTCCTGCATCCGTATACACCTGATTTCCGTTTAACGTGATCGAAACATGGGAGATGGGCAGTCCCAGACTGTTGGTGACCGTCCCATGCACGTTGGCATATTGCTGCCTGGGGGTCAGCACAATATCAAGTTTATTGTTATCTCCTCTCCTGATATCCACAGATTTTGCGTAATCCTCATAGTTATCGGCCTTCGCGGTCAGGTTATAGGTGCCGACCGGGATGTCATCCATGGAATACGTCCCGTTTTTACCGGTAGTAGCCGTTTCTCCATCCACATTGATAATCACCCCGGAGATCTTTTTGTCTGATCCTTTTTCGGTAACTGTGCCCGACAGGGATCCCGTCGCCTTCAAGGCAATGTTAAAGGTGTTTTGTCCCTTCCCTATCGTAACCGATTGTGTCGTTTTTTCATAATCGGAGGCGGTGACCGTTACCGGATACGATCCGGTCGGAAGGTTACTGAATGAATAATTCCCGCCGTCATCGGTCGTATCCTTCCTGTCATTTATGGCAACAACCGCTTCGGCTACAGGATTACTGATTTCTGTCTGATAGACAATTCCCGAAAGAGACCCGGTATTCTCACTTTCCTTACCAAGCTCGATGTCAAACACATTGTGGCCTTCGTCTATCGTAAGGTCGTGGCTATAATGGGCATACCCTTTCGCCGACGCGTTCACGGTAACCACTCCCGGCTCCAGGGCGTCAAACGCATATTTCCCATCCTGATCCGTAGTATCTTTTCTGTTGCCAACCCCGATAACAGCCCCAGAAATCGCTTTGTCCAATCCGGCCGCTTCTACAGTCCCGGTCAGCGAAGCGGACCCGCCGCTCGTGGAATCTCCAATCGTACTATCTTTTTTAACCAGCTCAATTTTATCATAATTATACCCTGAACCTATTTTCACCGTATCCGAGACGTTTTGATATCCTGTTACGCTGACGGTTATTTCATGGGAACCGACAGGGATATCGGAGAAGAAATATTTGCCGTCGGTTTCCGTGACCTCTTTCCGGTTATTCAATGATACGACGGCTCCGCCGACAGGTTTGGCTGTTTCCTTCACAACAACCAGCCCGTCCAGATCGCCGGAACCGGAAGAATCTGTGGTATCCTTACACGATGTCAGTACGGCAACTGCAAGCAGTGCGACATAAATCCATTCATTTGTGATGAATCCTCTTCTCATGAATCGGTCCGCTTACAAAACGGCTGAAAAGCCGCTTTTTTTTATAAAGGCAACTTAGGCAAGAACCTGCTAAGGATATATGTGCATATACAACCAACGAGTGATTAATTTTCGTTCATCCGGATCTTCGGGTCAGAAGCAAATAGAAAGGCGGCTCCAGGATCAGAAGGCTATTATCCTTTTGGGACCCAGGCAGGGGAAAGTACGTTGCTTCATCAAATGATGGCTGAATTTGTCCCACCGGTACTTTGGCGGGACGGGGATCAGGCCGGCAACCGGTCACTCCCAACAGCGCCAACATCCCGGCGATGGGCACGATTCTCGCTATGAATCGATCTGTTTCCCGCTGACAAAGATAAAACCATCGGAGGCAGACAATAGGATTATCCTTAACTCAGACATATAGCTACGAACAAATGGATATAGAAAAAGCGATCGATATTAGCCAACAGGTTTCTTTCTGGTGAAGGTTTTCCTGTTGACGTGAATTCGAACTGTCCGCATTCACATTAACAGGTATCCGTGCTCATGCTCAGTAGAATGGTGCTCGTACATTGTACCCGATAGTCGAGCTCCCGATGACGAAATACGAACACAAACACCACTTCGCTGGGCGCGAATACAGGTGAATGTTTTATACATACTCATGAGGGGAATAAGATGAATCAATGCCCCTGGTGGTCTACGGCCACTTTTTCGGATTTGTCTCTCAATGCATAAATCCGCTCGATGATTTCCACGACCTTCATGCCCTCCAGGGCGTTGGTCGTTATTGAGGTTTTGCCGTTCAGGGTGTCCACCACATTTTCGATTACATAATGATGATTAGCTGCAGAACCTTTATAAGGACCATAATCATTGGAAGGGTTGGTAGGCGGCAATTCAGGCATTGTGTAACCCTGGATATTACAATATTCCACTTTGTCCATGTATTGGCCGCCTATTTTCACGCTTCCCTTCTCTGCAACAACCGTCATACTGCTCTCCAGGTTCGAATCCCATACGGCCGTTGAATAATTCAGGCAGCCCATCCCGCCCTTCACAAAACGGAAATTGATCAGGCCGGAATCCTCGAAACCGGTAAGAAGCTGATGGTTGAAATCATGGAATTTACCTGAAATGTCGGTGATATCTCCAAATACCCAGTACATAAGGTCGATAAAATGGGCGAACTGGGTGAACAGGGTTCCGCCGTCCAGGTTTTTGTCGCCGTGCCAGTTTCCTCCGGTATAATAGCGTTCATCCCGGTTCCAGTAACAATTGAGCTGCACCATGTAGATTTTTCCCAGCAATCCCTGCTCTACCACTTCTTTTATCCATTTGGAAGGCGGTGAATACCGGTTTTGCATCACACAGAAAACCTGCCGGGATACCTGGAACGATTTGGATATCACTGCTTCGGCATCAGCTTTGGTAAGGGTTAGCGGCTTCTCACAGACAACATGCATGCGTTTTTCAAGCACCTTAAGCGCCTGGCGACAATGGAGCCCATTTGGCGTACAGATACAGACTACATCGATCTCCAATCCGGATTTCAATAATTCATCCAGCGATCTGAAAAGGGGAACCTCATAGGAAGGTATGGCCAGTTCTGAAGCGGGTCGCTCATCGCACAGGGCCGCCAGTTCCGCATCAGGATGACGTATGATCATTTCGGCATGCCGTTTCCCGATATGTCCGCACCCGACAACGGCAAATCTTATTTTTTCTCTTCCCATCACGCTTTCTCCGATATTTTTTCTACCCGGTTTTCTTGCAGCATATATAACTCCCCTGTTTCCGGACATTCAGCCCGGTTATCATCGTTGAATTTCAATGTATGTCCATATTCGCTCACCCAGCCGGCCTGTCGGGCAGGATTTCCAATTACCAGCGCATAATCGGGAACATCACGTGTTACCACTGCTCCGGCTCCAATCAAAGCATACCTGCCAATCTCATTCCCGCATATGATAGTGGCATTTGCTCCAATAGTGGCTCCATGTCTGACGATGGTTTTCAAATACTGGTTCCTCCGGCCGACGGCACTTCTCGGGTTGATCACATTTGTAAACACCATGGATGGTCCTAAAAATACGTCATCCTCACAAATTACCCCTGTATAAATGGAAACGTTATTCTGCACCTTGACATTCTCGCCCAGAACAACTTCCGGAGAAACGACGACATTCTGGCCGATGTTGCAGCCACGACCGATAACGGCACCGGCCATCACATGGCTGAAGTGCCAGATTCTGGTACCTTCACCAATCCGGCATCCTTCATCGATGACCGCCGTTTCATGTGCGAAATAAAGCTTCTGATTCATGAGAATTGTGAGTTGTTTGTAGCTGGCAGTCAGCCATTCATTCATCGATACGAATTTACAAATGATAACGAACTACTGACCACCAATAACCGTCAATTATCCCTCAAAGATCACTATTTGCCTGTTAAAGAAAAAGAGGAAGGCGGGAGGAGGCCCCTCAACCACAAAATATGAGGCGGCCATTTATTATCTTTGAACTATTCAGAACGAATTTTCGGTTAAAGTCTCTTTGAATCAAATAGTTCAACATCCTTATAAGCATGTCCTTCTTCGACCACATCGGCCTGTACACCGACTATTATGAACTGACGATGGCCCAGGGATATTTCCTTTCCGGCCACAAAAAAACCGGAGCCTGCTTCGATTACTTCTTCCGTAACAATCCGTTCAGAGGCGGGTTTGTCGTATTCGCCGGTCTGGATGATCTGCTCCCGTTATTGCAGGATTTCCATTTTGAAGACGATGATATCGTCTGGCTGCAGAAGCGCGGATTCAGAGATGAATTTCTGGACTATCTGCACGCTTTTCGCTTCCATGGAGAGATACTGGCTCCTGCCGAAGGAGAGATCATATTCCCGAATGAACCGGTGATACGGGTATGCGGAGGCCTTATCGAAACCCAGATTATCGAAACCCTGCTTCTTAATATCATAAACTTTGAATCTCTGATAGCCACCAAGGCGGCCCGGATGCGGCTGGCAGCCGGAGACCGTATGATTATCGACTTCGGGTTGCGGAGAGCGCAGGGCTGGGGAGGCATCCTGGCCAGTAAAGCCGCCGTCATCGGAGGCGCCGACGCAACCTCGAACGTATTCTCCGCCTTCCACTACGGACTGACTCCATCCGGCACCCAGGCTCATTCCTGGATCCAGTCGTTCGATGATGAACTCACAGCTTTCCGTAAATATGCCGAATACTACCCCGACGCCTGCCTGCTGCTTGTCGATACGTACAACACCCTCGAAAGCGGAGTGCCCAACGCTATCAAAACGGCAAAAGAACTCGAACAAAGAGGCCATAAAATGCTCGGCATCCGGCTGGATAGCGGGGACCTGGCTTACCTGAGCCGGAAAGCAAGAAAACTGCTGGATGATGCCGGGCTGGAATATGTAAAAATCGCCGCTTCCAACCAGCTGGATGAGTATCTCATCAAAAGCCTGCTCGATCAAAAGGCACCGATCGATATTTTCGGCATCGGCACTCACCTGGTTACAGGCCATGACTCCCCCGCTCTTGATGGAGTTTATAAACTTAGTTCTGTAAGCGGACGCCCTAAGCTCAAGATTTCCGAGAATATAACCAAGGTCAACCTGCCGGGGATCAAGAATATCTTTCGTTATCTGCACGAAGACGGGTCGTTTTACGCCGACGGCATTTATCTCGAAGAAGAGGATGGCTTCGACGAGATCTATCATCCTCATTATCCTGAAAAGCACACTTCGGTTGCTCCTTACCAGCGGGAAAAGCTCCTGGACAGGGTGATGGAAGACGGCAAAATCTGCACGGAACTCTCCCCGCCCGAAAAAAGCGCGGCATACGCCCGCAACCGGTTAAAACAACTGCAGAAAGAACACATCCGTTTTGAAAATCCGCATTACTACAAGACCGGCATCAGCAAGAAACTACTGGATCTTCGTACTCGTTTGCTTAGCGGTAACGAAGAACATTATTATGAATATGAATAATAGAGCGCTGTTAATCATCGATGTTCAGAACGATTTTTGTCCGGGCGGCGCTCTGGCTGTGCCCGATGGAGATCAGATTATCCCCATAATCAATGACCTCAGCCGGTCATTCGACCACGTGTTGCAGACGCAGGACTGGCACCCCCCGGGTCATCATTCATTTGCTTCTTCACATGAAGGAAAGGAGCCGTTTGAAACGATTAAAGTGAAATATGGAGAACAAACGCTCTGGCCAGATCACTGTGTGCAGGGAAGTGAAGGGGCCGCCTTCCATCCGGATTTGAATACCACCCCTGCCGAACTGATCATCCGTAAGGGATTTCGCCCGAATATCGATTCGTATTCCGCCTTTTTTGAGAACGACCATCAAACCCCGACCGGACTCACGGGGTACCTGCATGAGCGCGGTATTCAACAATTATACCTTGCCGGACTGGCGGCCGACTTCTGTGTCAAATGGTCGGCCATCGACGGACGCAAGCAGGGTTTTTTGATTTATGTGATTGATGATGCCGTCCGGGGGATCGACCTGAAAGGCTCTATGGCGAAAGCCTGGCGCGAAATGGAGCAGATCGGGATCCGCCGGATCAGTTCAAATCAGATTTGATTGAAGGATGAAGAAGCTGTCAGCTTTCAGCTTTTCGGTTGTTAATTTGGTCAAACATGCGCACTAACTCCATCGGTGATTATCTTTTATAGCCAGGAAACAATAGCACCCTAAATGATTGATAATATTTCAACTCATTGCCCCGCCCTTTAGGACGGGGATAAATGAGCAAAAATAATAGGGCTTCAGCCCGATATATGTCGCTATTGGTCAGGAAATAACTCTATTTTATGAATAAGAATACCACCGACTTCCTCATTCTCGGCGCAGGGTTGGCGGGATTGAGTCTGGCCGACGCGTTGTCGTCTTCCGGTGCTTCCGTTATCATCATCGACAAAGCGGGCATTGCGGCGGGAGCATCGGGCACACCGGTTGGCATGGCCGATCCGGCAGCTTCACGAAATGCCAATCTTTTCTGGGAACCCGAAGGCTGTTACAACGCAATTTGCAATACGCTGGAACAGGTCGCTGATCACACCGAAGATATTTTTTACCGGAAAACCCCTGTTTGCCGGCCTGCTCTTTCTCACGAACGCGCCCGTGCCTACCGGCGGTCACTGGAACGGCAGGACTGGCCCGAAAACTGGGTCCACTGGATAACTGCCGATGAAATTCATGGGAAATATAATGGAATCCGTTGCGTGGAAGGCGGCCTGTGGCACGACGTCGGGTTTACTGTGGCCGTCCCCGATTTCCTGAAAACCTGGTTATCGATGCTGACGGATCGCGGCGTCTGCTATTCCACCATTCCTGATTATACGCTCACCAGCAACGGATCCGATTGGGAACTGAAAAACGGAGCGTCCATCTTTACGACAAAAAAAGTAATTCATGCCACCGGTGCCGCTTCGCTGCAAAGTTCCTATTGGTCGGAACTGCCCAACGAGCCTGTCAAAGGACAACTGCTGGAACTGGTGGTGGATGGTCCTCTTCCCCTCGATTTCGCATTGTCGGGCAACGGCTATATCAGCTATGTGCACCCGGGGGTGCTTGTTGTGGGAAGCACCTATGAACACGGATTCACCCATCCGGAACCGGACGCGCAGGGCAGACAGACGCTGTTGCGGAAGTTCCGGCAGATCCTTCCGGAGATGGGAGCAAAAGTGACCGTTCGAAATCATTGGGCCGCCGTCCGCGTCTCCACCCCTAACCGCCTGCCCGTAATAGGCGCCCATCATTCCATACCCGGACTCTACCTGTTTACCGGATTGGGTTCCAAAGGATTACTCTATTCCCGCTTTACCGCACAAAACCTGGCAGACCACCTGCTGGATAACAAACCCATCCGCCGTGAGTTAGACATCAACCGTATCTACAAGAAAATGGATTTTTCATCTGTTTTTCCCGGAAATCGGTGAACACCGGCAGGGAATACTACTCTGCGTGCGCGGTACCTTTGCCAATGGGATTCTTCATCTCCCTCACAACTTTTTTCTTTTATCTGATTGGGTAATGGGAGGTTCAGGATGACAGCCTCAGATTACGAACACTTCCCTGTCCAATAATCCTTTCAGCGGCCTTCCTTCCACATATCGGCGGATGTTTTGAAACGCGTTTTCGAGCCCGAGACGGGAGGTTTCGGGGACCATCGCTGAGTTATGCGGACACGCCAGCACGTTCGGCAGTTCCAGCAGCGGGTATTCGACTTCGAAATGCCCGTGACGGAAGGGCTCAATCCACCAGGATTCAATGCCTGCTTTGAAATCGGGAAAATTTTTAAGCTTCTGGTACAGCGCCTTCTGATCGATGATTTCGCCGCGGGCTACATTGACCAAAATCGCATCATCACGCATCAGGTTTAATTCCTTTTCGCCTATCAGGTTGCGGGTATATCTGGTCAGCGGCAGTGAAATGACAATGACCTGAGCATCGCCAAGTATGGCCGGCAGATCATCGGTTGTTCCGGCAAAATCGACCGGATCGTTCGTATTTCCGCTGGTATTCACGGCATAGATCTTCATTCCGAAAGCGCGCAGCAGCCGGGCTGTTTCCCTGCCGATTCCTCCAAAGCCGAGAATGATCGCTTTCTTTCCGTGTAGCAACAGATTTTGCCTCATCTGGTTAAACTCTCCTTTCCGCATATTCTGGTCCTCTTCCCGCAACCGTTTGGCGAGCGACAGGATCATCCCCACCGCATGTTCCGCCATCGGGATGGCATAAGCACCGGCATTGCCGGCAAGGATCAGATCTTCAGAAAGCACCGTAAAGGGAAGATGATCCATTCCGGCAGATAATAGTTGCAGATATTTTCCCTTCCCGAGTCGAGACAATTCCTCTTCAGTCATTTCTCTGGCCGGGTTCATGGAAAGTACGATATCGGCTTCGTCAAACGCCCTGCTTCGCTGATCATCCGGATAGTCTTCAAGGTAATCCATTTCCCCGATGCCGGAGGCCAGTCCTGCCATTAATTTTCTGGCGGTGCTGCCGGCGGAATGTGTGAATAGTATCTTCTTTGGCATCATATCAGAGGTATTCTGTCGTGTATGCTTTCAGCAGGTTCAGAGCCGGCATAACGGCGGGTTATTGTTCATCCGTTTTCTCCATCTTCCCGATTTCAGAAACGGTTTCCAGATTCACGATTTCCCCCGGATCAACGGTGACAAATTCATGCTCATCCAGTCCGCATTGTTTGGCCGCCTCCCGCAATCGCTTCGGGGGCTCGTCCATATCCTCATCCGTCAATTTAAATGTGCCCCAGTGCATTCCGATGGAAAATTGCGAGCGGACATCCTGATGAATCTTCACAGCGTCTTCCGGATTGGCATGAACCGGCTTCATAAACCAGCGCGGCTCATAGGCTCCGATTGGAATCATAGAAATGCTCATGGGTCCCAGGCGATGACCGATCTCCCGGAAATACGGGCAGTATCCCGAATCTCCGGCGAAATAGCAGGTGAACCGCCCTCGCCCGATCACCCATCCGCACCACAGCGTCGCGTTTCGGTCCCGCAGGCCCCGGCCGCTGAAATGCTGGGCAGGCACAGCCGTAACCTGCCAGCCGTTCCACAGATCACTCTCCCACCAGTCATATTCTTTTACAGAAGATACATTCATCCTCTCAAACCAGCTTCCTAATCCGGAAGGAACGAAAAACTCCGGCGGATCCTGCTGTTGCTTCGTAAGCTGCCGGATTGTTTTTATATCGAGATGATCGTAATGATTATGGGAAATCAAAACCACGTCAATCTTCGGCAGATCCTGCACATGAATTGCCGGCTGTGTATGGCGCCGTGGTCCCAAAAACGGAAATGGTGAGGCGCGGTCGCTCAGCATAGGGTCTGTCAGGATATTGAACCCGTCATACTGCAGCAGGAAAGCCGAATGTCCCAGCCAGATGATCAGCGGCCGGGTCCGGTTGTGATGAATGAAATCGAGATCGACGGGCTGCGGATGCAGAGAGACCGACCGCCCCGGATGCTTATAGCGTTCCTTCATCCAGCGATAGAGGTCGGATAATCTGCGAAGCTCTTCATTGTAGGGATTGAAAAACCCTCCGGATGTATGATGCTCATTCATATAAAGACCGTTGAGGCTTTGATTGCCGGGCGCCCGGATTATGCCGGAAATACCAGCCGTATCTCAGTTTTTCTCCCTGATTCCTGCGGCTTTTCTGCTGATTTCCGCTAGTGCCGCCCAGTCGTCTTCGCTCATCCCCTGCGCGATTCCGGACAGATAATGGTCGTGCAGGAGACTGGCCAGCGGCATAGGTACCTGCTGTTCGTCGCTGATTTGCAGGGCAAGGCGTACATCTTTGAGGCCGTGTTTCATCTTAAATCCGGCCGGCTGGTATGTACGGTCGGCAATTAAACGTCCATATCCTTCATAGACCGGTGCTCCAAAGAGAGCATGAGTCATGATATTCAGGAACTTATGAGAATCTATTCCCGATTTTTCTACCAGGCTGAACGATTCTCCCAACGTTTCAATCATGGAGGCGATCATGAAATTACCGGCTACCTTGACGATATTGGCCTGTTCGGGTTTTTCACCGATAATCGAAACCGCACGACTCAGTTTCTCCAGAATCTGGCGGCATCGTTCTGCCGTCTCATCCCTGCCGGCGGCGACAATCCAGAGCTTTGCCGATTCCGCCATATCGGGCCGGCCGAATACCGGAGCCGACAGAAGATGCTGCCCCCGCTTCTCGTGCTCCTTATTCAACTGACGAATAAATGCCACCCCTGCCGTGCTCATCGAGATGTGAATCGCACCTTTCCTCATGCTTTCGATCATTCCCCGGTCAAAAGCGATCTCCTTTATGGCTGCGTCGTCACTGAGCATGGTGATAACCACATCAGCCAGTGCCGCCAGTTCCGCCGGATCGCTCTCAACAACGGCGCCTTTTTCCCGGAGAGGTTCGGCTTTGGAAAGTGTCCGGTTATACACATGGATCTCGTGATTCGTTTCCAGAAGGTTGACAGCCATCGGCAGACCCATGCTGCCCAATCCGATAAATCCGATTTTCATTCTTTTACCTGTTATATGATCCAAAAACTATCTATTTATTTGCCGGCCATTGCCGTGCCCTTATCACGTAATCTCTGGCAATGGGGTAACCTGTTGCCGCGATGATCTGTGGTGCAAACATCATCCTGTGAATGTCACGTTCCATGCAGGGGAAAGTTCAAAGTATCTGAAGTTCAAAGTACTTGAAGTTTAGAGTACCTGAAGTTGATTGAAAATGTATCAGGCACTCTTTTCACCTGTGCCATGTCCTGAAACCTTCGACCCAAAACCTTTTCTGATTTTCAACTTTCAACTTTCAACTTTCAACTTTCAATTTTCAATTTTAAGTACTCTAAGTACTTTGAACTTTCAAACTTCCCAATATCCCGTGGCCTTTAGAAACCGGTCGACCATTTCTTTTGGAGTGATCCGGGGGCGGATGCACTGCAGGGCGCCATCTTCCTTCACCAGCACTTCCGCCGGATAGCGCCGCCGGTTGTATTCAGAGGCCATGGTCATGCCATATGCTCCGGTATCGGCGAAAACCAGCAGATCGCCTTGCCGGGTCTCGGGAAGCCTGCGGTCACGTGCCAGAATATCCGTGCTCTCACAGATGTTGCCGCTGATCGAGTAGAGGTGATCGTCCGGCTCACCTGCCTTCGAAATATTTATGATTCTGTGCCAGGCGTCATACAAAATAGGCCTGGCCAGGTGGTTAAACCCCGTATCCGTGCCCACATAAATGACATTGCCCTGATCCTTGACGGACACCACCCGCGTCAGCAATACCCCTGCAGGAGCCATAATGTAGCGTCCCGGTTCAAAATAGAAGGTTAGTCTGCCGCTATATTTTTCATGGAGCCTGAGCAGCAGCGGACGTGCCTGCTTTTCGAACTCCGAAAGAGAAAAAGCCTGATCCTCCGCCTTATACGGAACCGGCAGTCCGCCGCCGAAATTGATGCTTTCCAGGTCGGGAAATCGTTCGGCCAGTTCGGCCATCCGTTCCATGGCGGCAATCAGATTTTCGGGCTTACGGATACCGCTGCCGATGTGCACGTGAATGCCGGTAATACGCACCTGATGTTCACGGGCCACGGCCAGACATTCATCCAGCAGCTCCAGGCGAATTCCGAACTTGCTGTCGCGGTCTCCGGTGTTGACCCGCCGGTGCAACCCGTCGCCAATATCCGGCTTTATCCGGATTGAACAGGATTGCGTGCCCGGATGTTCACAATATTGCTTCAGCCTCGGCAGAGATCCGAAATTCAGGCGTACTCCGCTCCCGATCGCCCATTCCATCTCCGGATCCGACATATTATTTTCAGTGTAGAATATTTCTCTCGGATCATCCACAAACCTTTGCGCCAGTTCTACCTCCTCAGTGCTTACCGTATCAAACCCAAAACCTTCTTCCCGAATAATCTCGAGCAGAAAAGGGTTATCATTAGCTTTCATGGCATACAGCCACTTTACCGGGAGACCCGGGAACAGGGTTATCAGGGAACGGCAGCGTTCACGGACGACGGATTCCGCATAGCAATACGCCGGGGTACCGAACCGGCGGGCTATGCGTTCTAATTCATTTGGATGAAAGGGAATAACGGATAGGGACAAAACCTGTACTTTTTATATTTTTAGTGTCTGCAAAATTTTTCGTAAATCGAAGGTCAAAGTTAGAGATATTCCCGTAAAGATCATCCCGCACATAAGCTAATGAAGACTTTTTTTAAAGTGATCATCTTTATTGTGATCCTGCTGATAGGATTTATCGGCATCGCCATTTACTGGACGTTCTACAAACCACTGCCCAATTACAACGCCAGTTTGTCTGTTCCGGGTTTACACGATTCAGTCACGGTGTATTGGGATCACTACGGCGCACCGCATATTAATGCGCATAACCGGCATGATTTGTACTTCACAGTGGGATACGCCCATGCCCAGGACCGCCTCTGGCAGTTGACCCTGCTGCAGCTGGCCGTCAGGGGGCAGCTCTCACAGTTCTTTGGGAAAAAGCTGGTGCCGGTGGATAAGCAACAACGGCTGCTCGGTTTCTGGCGGATGGCTAAGAAACTTGAACCGACACTCGACCCCCAGGTTCGCGCAGACCTTCAGGCCTACTCCGACGGGATCAATGCCTGGATCGATGCCAATCAGAACCGGCTGCCTATTGAATTTTCCCTCACGGGAATTAAGCCGATCCATTGGAGTCCGCTCTACAGCCTGGCTTTTTCCCGATTGCTGGCATGGGAATTAAACGTCTGCTGGTGGAGTAAACCGGTGTTTCAGAGTCTGTCGAATAAGCTGACAACCCGGCAGCTAAGCGAACTTTTACCACAATGGCCGGCCGATGCACCCACCACCCTTAATTACAGGCAGAGCCATACCCTTTCTTCCGCACTCATTCATTTCATGCAGCGGGATCTGCTCACCCGCAAGACTCTGGGAGAAGAAGGCAGCCATATCGGAAGCAACGCCTGGGTTATTGACGGGAAAAAAAGCGGCACAGGTTTCCCTGTCCTTGCCGGAGATCCCCATTTGCACCTGAAAATCCCCGGCGACTGGTATCAGGTGCATCTCAGCCTGAACGGGTTCAATATTTCGGGTGCCACACATCCGGGAGCGCCTTACGTGATTCTCGGACAGAATGATTTCCTGGCCTGGAGCCTCACCGACCTGATGGCTGACGATACCGACTTTTTCATTGAACAAACCAAACATAATGACCGGGGGTTTTACGTCACCGATTCCCTGGCCGACACCGTATTGTACAAGCCTTTTGTGATCAAACGGCAGGTCATCAAAGTGAAGGACAGCCACGATGTGGTTTTTGATGAACGATTCACTGATCACGGACCGGTGATCTCCGACATCATACCCGGCGGAGCGCTTCTTAAGAATAAGGTAATTACCATGCAGTGGGCCGGCTACCACGTCAGTCACGAGTTCAGGACTTTCATGAAGATCAACTGGGCTCGTTCATTCAGAGATTTTCAACAGGCATTGCCCGATTTCGGGGTGCCGTCATTAAATTTCATGTACGCCGACCGTTCGGGAAATATCGCAATGTTCTCAGCGGGCCATATTCCCATAAGAGATTATAATCCGGTGCTTTTCCGGCATGGCTGGGATCCCAAATGGAACTGGAAAGGGTTCATCCCTTACTCTAAAATGCCTCATGTCATCAATCCCAAAAACGGCTGGATCGCCAATGCCAATAACCGCGTTACGGATCCGTCTTATCCGTATTACCTGACTTATTTTTGGGAGCCGCCTTCCCGAATCAAGACGATCGATTCTTTCCTGAGCGCGCATGATACGCTTGGGATCAATGATTTCAAGATGCTGCAAAATTCCGTTTATTCCACGCAGGCTGCCCGGATAACAAAGGAAATCCTGCCCCTGCTTGAAGAGAATGCCCGCGACTCGCTGATCGCAAAAGTACTGCCTTACCTGAAAAACTGGGATTATAACTACGAAACCAGCGAGACAGCCGCCTCTATCTTCGATGTCTTTTTTCTGGATATGACGAAGAATACATTGTCGGATGAGATGGGTAAGCGGACGTACCACATGTTCCTTAAACTGCAGCTCCTCCCTTACCGGGTGATGGATCACCTCTTCGCTACTACCGACTCGAGCTTTTTCGACAATATTCATACTCCCCGGATCGAGACAAAAAAAGACATTGTTCTGCAAAGTATGCGTCAGGCGGTACGGTTCCTGAGTGACTCTCTCGGCGACAAACCGATAGACTGGCGCTGGGAGAAGCTGCACACAATGACTTTCGAACCCACGTTATTCGGGAAGGCGGCAAAGTCGCCGGATGCGGGCAGCATCCTCAAAATGATCGTCGGTAACATCCTGGCCAAAGGTCCTTATCCCGCCAAAGGCAACGGGGTCTGCGTGAACAATGGCGAATATGACTGGCAGAATCCATATCAAATGGTGCTGGGGCCCTCCCTGCGGAGGATTGTTGACTTTGCTCATCCCGGGAAGATTTTATCCGTCCTTCCGACAGGACAATCGGGAAATCCGCTCTCCGATCACTATGATGACCAGATAAAAATGTGGCGAACCGGCAGGTATCGTATCTTTTATCAAAATACGGACAGCGTGAGATCGCATCCCCATGAGACGATGCGTTTGTCGCCAAAGTAAAAATGCTTTGAGGCATTTCGCGTTTTCCACTGCATTCTAAGAGAACAGGAAACTCTCATGGCGATTATTCGGATCTATAATCTCACTAATCCCACTGTGAAAAAGCTGCCTTTCCCTGAAATCCGTAAAACGGAAACATGAGCAACATAAATTGGAACACACTGTACGAGCGATCTTACACAAGGTATTCCGGAGTGCCTGATGCTGTGGTAGTTGCCGGTGAATCCGGACAATTATATCCCGGTGTACGGATTGAAAATATTGCATTTCCAGATACCATCCCGGCGGAGCAGGCGGCCATTTTCTCCTGCTTAAGTGCGGGAGCCAAACCGTTGAGGCTCTATATAAACGAAGAAAAACGAAGCCCGGGCCCGTTCCTCGATTATTGGTGCACCCGGTTTCATCTGGAAATACGGGTGCAGCAGGATATTCCCGATCTGCCGGTATACCAGCCGCTTCTATTTAAAAAACGAACCATAGAAAAGGCACTGGACGACCTGCTCAAAAAAGCTGTTGTGCCGTATTCCCACTCGCCTGTCAGCGCCATCCTGGAAGTAAAGGAAGGTATCATCGGCGGAGTCAATATCGAATGTGTCGACTGGAGGCTGGGCCTGTGTGCCGAGCGGGTAGCTATTGCAAAGGCTCTTTCGCACGGAATCACTGATTTTTCAGCCCTGCATATTTTTAGTCGCTCCGGGAATTTCTGCAGCCCCTGCGGTGCCTGTCGGCAGGTCATTTTGGAACATCTGCCCGATGTTCCTGTTTACCTCCATCACCCCGACGGCTCCCGGTCCGTTTACAGAAGCCGGGATTTTTTGCCTTATGCTTTCGCACCCTTTCCCTCCTCACTCTCTAAAAAAAGATAACTGAGCGTCCTTTTTCACCAATTATATGTATAAAGAATAATGGGCTACGTCGCATGTATTGATTATAGACACCTGGACAACACCCTCTTTTTAAGATCTCTGGCTTCTGCAGCGGCAAAACAGAATGGAGAGAAAATCACTCCCAGGATATTTGTCCACGAGGACAGTGAACACACCGAACGACTCATTCAGACAGGCATGATGCGCGCCGAGGCCCGGCTACGTGCCATTCGCGAACTGAACCGGCGCCTGATCAATTTGTTCGCCGACTATGGGGTAGCTGCCATCGGCCTGCACGGCTATCAGCGAAAACTAATCACGGTTCCGCCTGATTCCGCAGAGCTTCTTATCGATCTGGATTATTTAGACTCTCTTCCCCGGTCCCCTGTTCTGGTTCTTTCCAGCCTCGTTCATATGGAGGGAAAGCAAGAGCCTCAGCCCTTCCCATTCCCACGGTATCTTGGACAGTTACAAAAGCAGCTCGCGGCTTTGCCATTATATGTCTTTCCCCAGACGGAAAAGCCGGAAAGCAACCCCGCCGGTGAGGCTTCACATCCCGATCCGGGGAAAAAATCGGTCGAATACGACAAAAAAACTGATAAAAAAGATTTTTTTCAGGAATTAACAGAATCCTCCGTAACATTTCGGGAGATCACCATAGATGATTTCTCACATATACATTATAATCAGTAATAAAAACTCCCTATATAAATAAGTGTATCATCTTCAAAAGGAAGCGGCAAGTTTCGCTGTTTGCCACATTCTTTCTAAAAAATGGACTTTCTGTCTATTTAAGTGCGTTTTTTACTTGACTCAACCGTGCGTAATAGATAGATTCGGGTCTGTAGTGAGAGGGTATTATGCCTGTTCACAATTAACCTCAGCATTTAAACCACAATATAGGAGAAGCATATGAGTCGTTATAATGAACTCAAAAGCCTTGTTGACGGTATGGAATCGGATTTTTCCAAATTTTACGACAAAGGCAACAAAACGGCGGGTACACGTGTACGAAAAGGATTACAGGATCTGAAGAAACTCGCCCAGGATATCCGTCTCGAAGTCCAGGAAAAAAAGAACGGATGAGTGCCGTTATTTTTCCTCTTCGTTAATTAAGAAATAAAAAAGCCACAGAAGATGTGGCTTTTTTATTTTAAGCGTGATAAGGTTTGTGAGAAACGGAGTAAAACGCCGTTCTGCGTCAATTCAATCTGTGCGCGAAGCTCAAAAACTCATCTTCAATCTCGTTGAGGATAACCTGAATGGCGTATAGCCGGCTGCGCAGATGCAGGGCCCGCTGAGGATCCGTATCCCGCAGTTCATCAATGAGTTCCTCAGTCAGTTCAATCTTGCTCTCTATATCGATTGCGAGTGAATCAGACGTTTTCATATAATCGTGGGTGTTTTGTAGTTGTTTATCGGGAGTTATCATTATAACAGCGATCTCCGGCTCATCATTCCGAATGATAAAGGCAAGCCCTGAGAACACAACTGATTATCTGCAAGGTCATTATGTGCAGATTCTTTTTTTCTTTTCATCATAATGAAATCTAAAGAAATCCCGGCAGGGATCAAAAGCCGATTGCTTTTTCAAGAGTATCAGTCCCGGGAACATAATAAACCATCCTGGTGCTGATTTCACAATCATCTTATAACCCGCTGCGACATCATAATTTTTACCCCCCTCCTCCCGTTCAAAAAAGAGAGAAAGTCAAAAATTATTTTTGACAATCATCTACACGTTGATATGCTATTTTATTATTATTGGATAATCAATTATTTAGATGCTTATTTATGATTATCTTTAATCAGCATTTATAATAGAAAGCTTTGAGACGCGGAGATTTTGTTCCGGATATCTTCAAGGAAGGATCCACCGGCGTTTCCCGCGAAGAGGATTTCCTGATCGCAGAAAAGGCGGAGAGGAACAAAAGTGCGGTTTTCAAAGCCTTCCGACAAGGTTTATTGCATGATAAAAAAGGTTACTACTTTCAAACATATATGCTTTTTTCTGATCTTGCCGGCATGTCTAAGCATCATCTTCTTACAGAATGAACCTGCCACAGGGTCGGTGATGCAGAGGCATGGTCAATTCGCGGCAGATCCTCATGAAAAAGCCGCCCTTCAGACCATCACTATCGCTGATGCGCGGAAACAACCCGTACGTTCGCAGGTAAAGGTAGCCGGAAGGGTTACCGTGGGGAATCAATTCGGCGCACCGGCCTATATCCAGGATTCTACAGGGGGAATTGCCGTGTACGACGCCGGCTTTGCCGATTCCGTCGCCATCGGAGATTCCGTTCAGGTAAGCGGCACTCTTCGCGAGTACCAAAACCTGCTTGAACTGGGAAACGTCACCTTTAGCATTGTTCAAACGAGCGGCAGGATCATAGATCCCAGGGTTATTACGGCTGCCGCGGCTGGAGAGTCTTACGAAGGAGAACTAATAACCATCCGGGACGCTACCATCGATCACGCCGGCGCATTCGCCGGAAATGTAAGCTATACCCTTTCCGATTCCACCGGCTCCCTGCAACTGCGCATTGATTCCGGTACGAACCTGGTCGGTTCTATAGCTCCAAACGGCGAAACCGATATTACGGGAATTTTAAGCCAATACAAGAATGATTACGAATTGATGCCAAGATCCGTGCAGGATGTCGGCGTCGGCTCAATCGTTTATCCCGGCGCCGATATCCCGATGGATGAGACATTCGACGTGGCAACCTGGAATATGGACTGGTTCGGCAACACGGGGTTAGGTCCCCGGAATGATCTGCTTCAGCTTAAGGATGCTCTCCGGGTAATCCGGCATATCAACGCCGATTTATATGCTCTTGAGGAGGTAAGCAACCCGGCGATGTTCAGGCAATTGCTCGATTCTCTGCCGGATTACCGCGGTTTTGAGGCCGATTACAGTCAGCAGCAAAAAACGGCTTTCCTTTATAAAACCACTACTATTGACTCTATTTCAAGCGGATTGATTACAAAAGCGGGAAATTCGTATAACTGGGCCTCGGGCCGGTATCCCCTGGAGTTTACATTCACTGCCACTGTCAATGGTGCCTCACGAACGATTTATGCTTTCGTTATCCACGCAAAAGCCTCCACCGACGCGCCGGCATCCGATTACGACCGACGCGTACAGGCCGCCAAGGCCCTGAAAAACTATCTCGATCAGTATCATAAAGATGACAACGTGATTCTGCTTGGCGACTACAATGATGACGTGGACCTATCTATCTACAAAAATCAACCCTCGCCCTATGCCTCTTTTCTTGCCGATCCGGAGGATTATGATGTGATTACCTACCCGCTTAGCGAGGAAAGATTCAGTTCCAGTGTAGACGGACCGGAAATGATCGATCACATCACGATCTCCAATGAGCTGAAGTCCGAATTTCTCAAAGGGACGGAACGGGTGGAGAACACCGCGGCTTACATCCCCGATTATCGAACCACCACGTCCGACCATTTTCCGGTATGGGCACGTTTCAAATTAACCGCACCAACAACCTCCGGAGCCGCTGCCACACCGGCCGATCAGGAAACGGGCGATGAAAAACCGAACCAGGTTATCCTGGAGCAGAATTATCCGAATCCGTTTAATCCGGTCACCAACATCACTTTTTCGCTGCCTGAGCATGAAGTCGCAACGCTTACTATTTACAATATCCTCGGTCAGCAGGTCGCCGAGCCGGTGGATCACAAAGTTCTCGATGCCGGCAGCCATACCTTCCGTTTCGACGGCACCAATTTACCCAGCGGAATCTATTTTTACCGCCTCGAAACATCCACCGGGGT
>CAZNHE010000011.1:0-57636 GCA_964572735.1 uncultured Chitinophagales bacterium
GCTCGTGCTCGTGCTCGTGCTCGTGCTCGTGAAAGAAGATAATCAACCAGCCAACCGACGTGAGATCATGAAGTTCTTCCCGGCCTCCGGATCCGGGGAAACTTCCTTACTCATTTTTGGCAGGCGGGCCGTCCTCCCTGCAATCTTTTCAGGGTTGAATTACCGTCTCCCGGTTTTGGCCAAGCAGCTGATCTTTATATTGCAATTCGTATAACTTACGATAAATGCCCTTTTTGTTCCGTAATAATTGTTGATGGGTACCTCTTTCGCGGATCTCTCCTTTGTGCATCACCAGAATCTGGTCGGCATGCTGTATCGTCGAAAGGCGGTGGGCGATAACGATTGAAGTACGGTTTTTCATCAGCAGGCTCACTGCGCGGCTTACCTTCTCTTCGGTCTCCGAGTCGACGTTCGAAGTGGCTTCATCCAGAATAAGAATAGCGGGGTCATATACCAGAGCACGCATCAGGCACAACAGCTGACGCTGCCCCATGGAAAGGGAGGCACCCCGTTCGGAGAGCACATAATCGTACTTTCCCGGCAGCCGCCCGATGAAATCATCGGCTTCGATCAGTCCGGCGGCACGCACCACTTTTTCAGGATTGATCGAAGAGTTGCCAAGGGTGATATTCTCCATCACAGTTCCTGAAAATAAGGTGTTATCCTGCATGACGAGCCCCATCTGGGAACGCAGATTCGATATACGAAGCTCGCGGATATCAATCCCGTCGATCAGGATCACTCCCTCACGAATATCGTAGAACCGGTTCATCAGATTGATGATGGTTGTTTTGCCTGCGCCCGTTGCGCCGACGATGGCTACGGTCTCGCCCGGTTTGGCTTCAAAAGAGATATCACGCAGCACGTCGTTGCCGTCCGGACGATAACGGAAGCAGACATTACGGAATTCCACATGCCCTTTCGGGTGAGGAATCACCTTTGGATGTATAGCCTCCGTGATTCTGCTGGGCGTCTCCAGTACACCGAAAATACGCTCGCTAGCGGCCATGGCGCTCTGGAGCGTATTATATTTATCAGATAAATCGCGAATAGGCTGAAAGAATTGCCGTACAAACTGGATGAAAGCTACCAGAACCCCGAACGTAACAGTACCCGACAATACCCTCGCCCCTCCGTACCAGATCACCAGGGCGACGCTTACCGTGGAAATCACTTCCACCGCCGGCCAGAACAAAGCAAAGTAAAAGATCGTCTGGATATAAGCATTACGATGGCCTGCGTTAATCTCGCTGTAACGGCCTGCTTCACGCTCCGACCGGTTGAACAACTGTACGATGTTCATCCCGTTGATATGTTCCTGGACGAACGAATTGAGCCGTGCGATCTGGTCACGTACATTCAGGAAAGAAATCCTCACCTTTTTCTTGAACAGGAAAGACAGATAGATCAGGATCGGCATGACCGAGAGCGCCACAATGGTGAGTTCCCAGTTCATTTTCAGCATGAAAAATACAATGAACAGGATGCGCAGCATGTCTCCCATCATATTCACCACTCCATTAGACACCAGGTCGTCGACCGCTTCAATGTCGTTGGTTGCCCGTGTGATCAGCCTGCCCAGCGGGTTCCGGTCGAAATACTGAACATGGAGCGACTGGATCTTCCTGAAAACAGCGATGCGCATACGATGGAGTGTTCCCTGCCCGATCCAGTTTGTCAGGTAGGTGCTGCCCACCGATAGCAATGCCTCTCCTGCCAGGGCTGCAAGAATATAAAGGATGATGTGCACAAGACCGCCGGCATCTCCGGTTGCCACATAATCATCAAGAGCTATACCGATAAGGTAGGGACGTAAAGGTCCCAGAAATGCTGCAGCGGTCGTGAGCAGCAACGCCGCAAGCACCCACCACTTATAAGGTGCTATAAACTGAAAAAGCCGCCGGTAAAGAGATCTATCGACGGCTTTTTCCCTGTGAACGGCTTTTTGATTTCCTGCTTTGTCAGAACCGGTTGAAGTCATCGAACGGAGTCCGCGGAGTTATCGGTTTATACCGTGGTTGCCTTTCATCGTCATTTTTCTTCTTGCCCCGGTCATCCCGGTTATTTCGTTTGTTGTAATCGTTCCTTTCATTACGATCGCCACGGGGTGGGCGCTGAGGACGATCACGATAGTAATCGCTCAGATTCTTGTTACGACTGGTTGCAACCGGTTTATTACGGCGCTTGTTGATCCGTGCCTTGCGTGGTTTACCTGATTTGAACGGCTTGCCGGATTTCTTTGCCGCCTGACCGGGGATATGAATCCGCACTTTAGGCTGAATGATATTCTTTTCGTGCTTCATGTCGGTCATGATCGGCCGCATTTCATTGGCAATCCAGGTATCGGGGAAAATCTTCCGGGCTTCTTTCATCAATACGAACGGATTGGTATATCGTCCGGAAAAATGGCCGATGACCAGCAGTTTTGCTTTTGCGTTGGCCGCCAGGTTCGCGGCATCTTCCGCGGTTGAATGTTTTGTCTCTTCTGCTTTATCTCTGAGATCGCTTCCGAAGGTGGCTTCATGATACAGGATGCTCACGTTGCGTGCCAGTTCCAGTGCATTGGCGCTGTACAGGGTATCGGTCACGTAGGCGAAGGCATTGCCTTCACGTGGTTCGCCGACAATATCAGCCGAGCGCACCACCGTCCCGTCCGGCAATTCCACATCATTGCCCCGTTTGAGCTCCTTGAAATGTGCGTCTTCGCTGATACCCAGGGAAACGGCTTTCTCCGCATCGACCTTGCCCGGTTTGGGTTTTTCCTCCAGCCGGTATCCGATACAGAAGCGGGTATGCTCCAGCGGGCGTGCCTCGACCAAAAACTCTTCTTCGTCAATCACAACCTCCCGTTCGAATCCTTCTTCCAGTTCCACAAACGCGATAGGATATTCTGCATCGACGCCTGCCGATTTCAGGTTGAAATCCACAAACTCTTTCAATCCCCTCGGCCCGATAAGAGTGAGGGTTTTCTCTCTTCTCTGGATGTGAAAGGTGGCCAGCAAACCAGGCAGACCAAAGATGTGATCGCCATCAAGATGGGAAATGAAGATATAATCAATCTTGGATCGCTTCATTCCTGCTTGCAACATTCTTGCCTGCGTATTCTCACCGCAGTCGAATAAAAACACCTGACCTTCCCTCCATAAAGCTACGGATGGCATACTCCTGTGTACCGTTGGTGTTGCTGACGAGATACCAAGAGGCACTAAAATCATACTATACTCCTTACAATGTTAGGTTTGCTTGCCGGCGGTCAAACCGGCGAAGGCGTTATTTGTGTTATCTCAATCTTTGACAGATTATATTTGTTCCAGTTCCTGCTCCAATTGTTGTTTATGGAACATATCAGCATAAAACCCCTGTCGGTTCAGCAGGGTTTCGTGATTGCCGGATTCAACGACTTGTCCGTCTTTTATAACAAAGATAATATCTGCATTCCTGATGGTAGAAATTCTATGACTGATCATGATGGTGGTCCTGCCCCTCATTTCATTAGTGAGATGATCCAGAATGGCATTCTCGGTTTTTGTATCCACTGCATTTAAAGAATCGTCGAATATGAGTATATCCGGATTTTTAATAAGAGCCCTTGCAATACTTGTCCGCTGTTTTTGCCCCCCGGAAAGTGTAATGCCACGTTCACCTAATATAGTCTCGAATTTTTTTTCGAATTCCAAAATATTTTCGAGTATCTGTGCTTTTTCCGCTGCCTGTTCGATCTCCTGCGGCCCAGCCTTTTCTACTCCAAACGCAATATTTTCACTAATCGTATCCGAAAACAAAAAAACCTCCTGAGGTACAAATCCGATATGGTCTCTCAATATCTGCAACGGTATGCGCTCAACCGGAATACCATCAATCAAAATTTCACCTGAGTTTGCATTATACAGTCGTGGAATCAATTCCACCAACGTAGATTTTCCTGATCCCGTTCGCCCGACGAAGGCCACGTGCTGGCCGGCTTTTATCCGGAGGCTGATACCTTTAATCGTATCTTCTTCACTGCCGGGATACCGGAAGCGGACATCCCTGAATTCTATCTCTCCTTTCAATTTCGTGATGGTATGATCGGTATGTTCGTTATCTTCGATTTCCAGGGGAATGTTCATCAGTTCCTGGATGCGTGTGTTTGACGCTGCCGAGCGCTGCAACAGATTCAGGGTGAACCCGAGCGAGGCGATCGGCCAGGTGAGATAAGCTACATAAATCAGGAATTCGGCAATATTCCCAATCATTATTTGTCCATCGATGACCATCATCCCGCCTCTCCAAACGACAAAGACGACCGACAGTCCGATAAGCAGGGTAAGAGTCGGGAAAAAAAGCGCCTGTACAAAGGCAAGTTTCAGTTTCTGTGAACGGAACTCCTCACTCTCGTTTTCAAATAATTTCTGTTGATGATTCTCACGCACATAGGCTTTGATCAGACGTATGCTTGAGAAGGTCTCCTGTGCACGATTGGCGATCCTGGAATATTGCTGCTGAATCAGTTTTGACCGCACATTGATGTACCCGCTTAGCCTGTAGGCGAGAATCGTGAGGAACGGCAGCGGGAGCAGCGCCCAAAAGGTGAGCCACGGATTTACGATCAGCATGATGGTAACGATAATGCCAGCCCGACTGACGGTGTTGATCGTGTACATGACACCGGGACCGAAATATTCCCGAACCCGGCTGATGTCTTCGGTGGCGCGGACAAAAATATCCCCGGAGTTCCATCTGCTGAAGAAACTTTGCGGCAGGCTCAGCAGGTGCCTGAAAACTTCGTTGCGGATGTCGTATTCGATTCGCCGGGAAGCGACGATCAGGGTCTGCCGCGTGGCGAACAGGAGCAGCGCGTACATCAGCACCGCACCAATGAGTGACAATGCCGTAAGGCTGAGATCCCATCCCAGATTATGATGAGCGAGCACGTCCCAAAAACCCTTGAAATGGGACCCGTACTGTCCTACAATCACCTCAATGTGATTGATTGCCTTACGGATCAGAATTGGGATGCCAACCAGAAAAAAATTCCCAAGTACCAGAAACAACGCTCCCAGCAGGATTGTACCCCTGTATTTCCTGAAGTATCTGTTGAGTTTTAGGAGTTCACGCACCGCAAAGAATTATTTTGCCGAAAACCGCTCCAACCAATGTTGTGCCAGTTTATAACCGGACAAATAAGCGGATTCAATGGTGTTGCCATTGTAATAATCACCGATAAGAGCTAACGCACCATCAGTCCGATCTATTTCAAGAAATGATTTTTTTACGGGATTGATAACACGCCGGTATTTCCACTTGTGGAGGCTGGTCCAGTCGGGTTTGGTGATCCAGTCGCCGGTAACTTTCGCAGCGCCCTGCAGCAGTTCTCTGATCGTCTCCTTTTCGGCCCGGTCGCGGTAATCGCGATAAAAATCAAAAGAAGACTGAAGAACAAGTGCCAGCTTCCCTCCTGTCTCCCGCTTGGAAGATTCGTTGATGATCTGATCCACCTCACAGGAAACACATTCAACGGCCTTCCAGTCAGGGACCGGCACGTCGTCAAATACCGTGACAAGGGAAAAACAGGATTCGTAGCGTATCTTGTCGAGCTGGGGGATGAGTTCTCTCACCAGGCGTTCGTCCTGGCTGTTTCCGATCAATCCGTAAGCCTGGGGTGCCGGCGTGGCGACAATCACGGCATCGACTTCGAATACATTGAAACTGGTGAGATTTAACATCCAGGGCTTTTTTATCTGCCGTTCCGTGCCGAGGCAGGTGAACCCGCCGACCCGTTCATTTATCTCGACATCAACCCAGCGGCTCAGATAGCTGCCGATCCGGGCAATGCCCCCGGGCGCGCAATACAATGTATCTTCGTCGCCATCCACATGACCTTTCTTTAATTTCTGGCCATTGTAAAGGGGAATCTGCCCCTCCCACACGCGGAGAATTTCCTTTTCAGTTAACTCATCAACAAACTCACTGAACAGGGAACCCCGCGCAGGAAAAGCGGCCTCCCGCTGATCAACAATAATATCGTTATCTCTGCCGGCTTTCATGGAAGCCAGCCGCCCCCCTGCCGATTGCGCGCGTTCATAAACTTTGACGGTGTGTCCGCCATCGGATAATATCTTAGCTGCCACCAATCCCGAAAGTCCAGCTCCAATGACACCTATGTCCATAAATTACGACCAACATTAAAAATTAAAAGTGAAAAGATAAAAGACAGAATGCATTCTAAAAAGTATGATGGTGCTTTTTCTTCATTAAAAGAGGTATAAAGGTACGTAAAAGAAAAGATATTGTGCCTTTTATGACTGAACGCTTTCCTCTATGAAAAACGGAAGTATTGCCGGCAGAGAGAATTATCGCACGTGTTCCCCTTCCGTCGGATAGATGAAAGGATCGCTAACCGGGTGTTTTATAAAGCGGCCCGTCTGCCGGCCGGGAAGCCTTCCGAAAGTTTGTTCGGGTTTAAAAAATTCTAAGGCAGAAAAACAAATTATTCCATCACGGCAGGTCCGACATAAGTGAATGCATCACAACTGATTATAAATGAACAAGTTATTTGAAATTTTCGCCTCCGAGACAACAAAATACCCTTTCCATTCGTATATGTAACTGAATGCACAACCAACATTTCTTTTGTGCACTACGACACACACCAAATAGATACCGGAAACTACCGGATGAGCCCTCATCTTTGACAAGATGAGGGTTTTTTTATAGTCATCCGCAGACGAGAATGTGTTGTGTCCCTACTCTAAACAGGTTAAAAAATAACACTTAAAAAAGCCACCTTTTTTTAAAGAAGATATTTACTTCTCCGGCAGCTTCCTTTCCGGAAATCCGCGTGATGATCAACCGGATCCCGAAGGACGAAGATTTATGAGAGACGAAAAGCCCCCCGTCTCTCAGGCAGGAGGGAAATTCCGGAATACACCGATCAAGAATGATAAATGATCATTCAGAGGTTTTTCGATCAGTGCAGCACCCCTGTTAATATCCTCCCGGCTGACATTGGCTGCAAAATGGTGGTCCTTCAGCTTCTTCGTCACGGATTTAACCTTCATATCCGCAAAACCATTCGGACGCATAAGCGCAACCGCATTCATAAATCCCGAAATTTCATCACAGGCAAACAAATATCGTTCTATATCCGCCTCCGGTTCCCTGCCCGTGCGCTCAGGGGCATGTGCCCGGATAGCATTGATAACCGCATCAGGAATATCATATTCCGGAAAGATATCGGCAATCGCTTTATTGGGATGCTCATCCGGGTATTTCTCCCAATCCAGATCGTGAAGCAGCCCGGCGGTCCACCATTGTTCAACCGTTTCGTCGGGGAGCTGCCGCTCGCGGGCGCAGGCCTCCATCGCCACGGCTACCATCTCGCAGTGGCGGCGCAAACTCTCGTTCTCAATGTACTGCCGGAGAACCCGGCGGGATTCCTCACGGGTGATCATAAGATTATAGCAGTGTTAATTATAAATGGACGTAACCTTCGCGATTTTTAGAAACTCTGAGTGAAACCCCGTTTTTCCGGAAGCCCGCCGCCAGCCGGATCTGCACCCGTGAAATACTACTCTGTTCAGACCCCCTGAGAGTGTTTCTCCTTAAAAGCCACGGCATAATACTGGATTTCCTTGCACATAGAAGCCAATCCATTTGATCGCGTAGGGGAAAGATGATTTTCCATGCCGATTTTATCGATGAACTGGGGAGAATGAGAGATGATGGCATCCGGAGCTTGTCCGGAGTAGACCCGCAGAAGCAGTGCAGCCAGCCCCTTCACAATAAGAGCATCGCTGTCGGCCTCATACCAGATGCGGCCGTCTTCCTCAAAAGCATATAACCACACCTGCGACTGGCATCCTCGCACCATATTTTCTTCGGTTTTATGCTCTTCCTCCATCTCCGGAAGCCTGCGCCCCAGTTTGATCAGATATTCGTACTTCTCCGTCCAGTTTTCCAGTACGGAAAATTCGCGTACGATTCGTTCCTCAATTTCGACGATATCTTTCGGATGTTCCATCATATATAAATGTATATAAACCCGCTGCCGGGCCGGATCTGAAAATTTTTCGTGATGTCATTCATATTCTTCCGGAGGAGGATGGTTTGCATTTTCGTGAAACGATTGCAAGGCCCTTAGGCGGTTTTTTGCTTTTACGCTATCGGGTTTATCCCCGGCATACTGGTAAACGGCCTGATTCCATTCTCCGTACACGGGATTGGGAAATACAATAAATTTCCGGCCGAATTGTTCTGCTTCCCGGTCAACCAGTTCGTTTCGTTCCTCAACCGGCTTTTTCTGAAATAACTGTTCAAAGTCGCCGAGATTGTCTCCCAGAAGCAAGATAATTTCATGAGTCCGGCGGACCAGATCCCGCCGGGCTGTCTTGTTATCCATTGTTGTTGCCAGCAATACATGATCCGAATCGGCCTGCGGGAAATTCCATTTGCGAAGATTTTTAATAGTCGGCTTCAGGTTCTTCTCACTTCTGTTGGAGATATAATAGACGTCAATTCCCTTTGACACAACATATTCAAGAAAACGGCGTGCACCGGGAAGAGGTGCAGCCTGCGCCAGCCTGACCCATGCCTCCCACGTGCCCGGTAAATCCGCATTATCCTTTATGATCTGTGCTTCCCAGGGGCTGTTATCGAGTATGGTTTCATCAATATCCAACACAACGGCTTTCTTCCGCGAGGTTGTGTCGTCCGCCAGGATCCGGTCCAGCCGATCGCGGGCTACATTGAACGCCTGGTAATAAAGCGCCCGGCATTCGGCCGACTGCTGATACCACAGCACCGCCAGTACATCCTGTTGCAACAAAGGATCGGGATGGGTGATTCGGGACGGCTGCTGCACAGAAGGACGGGTTGAACGGCATCCCGAAAAAGCAACACCGATAAGTATCGGAAAAATAAATCTGACCGTATTTGAGGGATGCTTGATGAACAAAACCGGTTCCTCAGGAAATGGTAAGCACGTCGGACACTTCTTTGACGAGTTGCTGCGGTTTCCAGGAATTCCCCGAAAATATCCGGCGGATTTTGCCCGAAGGATCAATGACCACCGTGCGCAGGTTATGGGTGATCAATCTGCCGTCCCGTCGGTAAAAAACGTCGAAAGCGGAAGTCAGTTTTGCAATTTCTTTATCGGTGCCGCTCGCAAACGACCAGTAGCGGAAGTCTGCATCATATCTCAGCCCGTATTTCTTCAACACCGAAGGGGTATCGTGCCGGGTGTCGAAACTGACACTCAATAAATGGACTTTACCTCCGTAGGTCTTAACCAGCGTCTTATCCGCCTCCTTAAAATTCTTCGACATCAGCGGACAGTAACTCGGCAAGGGACAGCTGGTGTAGAAAAAGGTGATGACAAGCACTTTTCCCCGGAAATCAGCCAGGTGAATTTTCGTACTGTCCTGATTTAGCAACGTGATGTCGGGCACCTGATCGCCGACATGCAGCCTGGGACCGCCTCCGCTGGAAGCGACTTCTTTCAGAACGCTGTTTTCCGGTTTGATGTGAAATGAAGAATCTGCAAGCGGATGGATATCGGAAATCCAGTCGTTTTCGCTGGTCACGTGCAGCCTGAACCGAATGTTTTCTCCTGTATGTAAAGAAGAAAGCGCAGTAGTGTCGCGCACCGGAAAAGGCATGGTCATCGCCTGCATATATCCTGGAATATCTTCATGAGAGATAATTACCGACGTACGATCTGCTCCAAAGCCTTCTATCCGGCCTTTGACGGTAAACTCTCTGGATGTCTCGGATGTCCCGTCGCTGAGGCGATGATAGCTGTCATAGCCGATGTAAAGCCCCAGAACAATCACAGCCGCTATTACGACAATGCGTGTAAGAGATTTGTTACTCATTTTTGCGGTAAAACGTGTATTTTCGAAAATAGCTATCCGGTGCTACACCAGGCAAGATACCCTTTTAATGGCTAATTATAAACAACAAACATTGCTTTCCCTGTGGTCAAGGCTGTAAAATGTATCGCTTCCGGCTTGTTTCAGTACGGAGGTTCCGGGCGTCGTCTCCCCGCCCAAAAACTGCGGCTAAACCGCTTTTTAGGAGGCCTGTTCCTCCTGTCCGGTTTATGGGGATGTACGGGAAACCCCGGAGTAGCCGACCTGAGCCGGGATTTATATGCAAGATATCCGGCGCGCTTCCTGCACGCAGGTCTGAGCGACAGCACCCTGCATATACTCATGCTTCAAAACCCGGATACCCTTTCACGTTCCGAATGGCAGGCAAACGCGCAAAATCTGGTTCGGTTTATACTCAAAACAGATTATCATATTCCTTTCAGGGAGGTGGCTCTGCGCTACCAGCATATTGCCGCGCAGGTGATTATCGCCGATTCCGCAGCCATCGTCTTCCGGGTGAATGCCGACAGCCTGCGGAATGTTATAACACAAAAGTAACCACCAAAACCCCTGCTGCCAAAACATGATTCCTATTCCCCGCCCGCCTGTAAAACAGGAACAATGCCTTTTCGAGTCGCCCAACGGCCTGCTGAAGATCGCCGCAAGCAGGAACGGGATAATGGAAATAGCCCTGGCCGATGCAACAGAGTTGCCAGGGGAAAGACCTTCCAGCGCGGTTTTGAAGCAATGTGTCCGCGAACTGTCGGAATACTTTGAAGGCAGCCGTACCACGTTCTCGGTGCCTGTAGATCCTGAAGGGACCTATCTTCAGAAAAAAATATGGTATGCACTGGCCTACATTCCTTTCGGATCTGTGACAACCTATGGAGAACTCGCAAAGAGATGCCATAAACCGGGAGCCGGCCAGGCGGTGGGAAGAATCCTGGGGAAAAACCCGGTGCCTATTCTTCTGCCCTGCCATCGCGTGATAGGATCGGGCGGTAAACTGACCGGATTCGGGTGGGGAATTCCCTGGAAGGTCTGGCTCCTTCGCCACGAGAAGGTCGAAATGCCTTTTGGCCAGAGCTAGCCGTCCGCTGCCCTGCTATATTTGTGTATTTTATTATTTCTACAAGGATTATAAGGCAGAAATGCGGCCCAATAATTCCCATCTCCGCCCGTTATATGCGTCAACCCTGTGACACTTGCAGGCAGAAACGATTTGTCAGGGAAGCAATAATATTTTATAATTTATAATAGTACACCTGCCACAAATAATGTATCTTTATCCCGACTGATTAGCAATCCACCCAATATCCATCATTCTTAGGCCTTCAAGAGTACTATGAAACTTTCGATTGGTGACAAGGCTCCTGACTTTATTCTTCCATCCACGTCAGGCGAGTCTTTTACATTGAGTGAGGAATTACAGAAGAGGGGAAAACCGGTCATTCTGTTTTTCTATCCCGGCGACTTCAGCACCCTTTGTACGCGAGAGGCCATCGCCTTTCGGGACGAAATGGATCAGCTGGAAGAGCAAAGTGCGGATGTTGTAGGTATCAGCACCAATAACATGAAATCTCACCGCCGTTTTCGTAAGAAATTTCAGCTTCCTTTTGAGCTGCTTTCCGATCCCGCTGGAAAGGTATGCCGGATGTATGACGCCTATCGCCCTGTATTGCGCCAGGCAAGGCGGATAACGTTCGTTATTAATCCCGACAGAACCATCCGCAGTATCTGCAACGGACAGTTCCGGGTATTCAGGCACGTTGAACATGCCATCCGGGAAATCTGCAAGCTGCCTAAAGCCGATCCTGTGAGGGTCAAAATCACGGTTTGACAGCGGCATGAAGTGCCTGATGTAAAAGGGAAGCTCCTTCCTACAGAAGCGGAAGGTAGGAGGAGATTTTGCAAACAGTTTATCGGCATCATAAAACCGGAATTGCAGCAGTAGGTTATTGATTCTTATTGCGCCAGATCACGGTGGATCATACGGCAAAATAATCACTGCAGAAAGACGATTTACGGCTTTATAGCAGAAGTATTGCCAAAGGCGGACTCTGCACTTTACGAAAAGGCAGAATAAGCGATTAAAAATCGATCGATGGAATTCATGGATATATTCAGCGGCATTCTTGAACAATCATAAAACAATATCTTTCTGCCGCTGACACGCTGTGCCATGACATATCCGCCCTCGGAATTAGTCGTTCGAGGAATGTTTCTTTCTCATCTCTTGAACGAAAAGATTCTCCCAGAGAGTTATTTATTTGCCATGTACCGGCACAATTGGGAATTTATGATGTGTATGATGTGGTACAGGAACCTGTTAACCAATCCCGCTGGCCTGACTAATGACGGAAACACGACAAGCTTCAACCAAATTTGCCAATGAAGTATTACGTCATATTCCCGCATTAGAAAAAGCCGCCAGAAGAAGCCGGGATCTGCTTCTGGCTAATCTGGTGATGATCAGTGAGATACCTGCCCCCACTTTCCGTGAGGCGGCACGGCTGGAATTCGTAAAAAGCCGTTTCACGGAGGCAGGCATCCAAAGCTGCTCAACCGATGAACTCGGGAACGCGGTTGGCTTGCTCCCGGGAAGCAAAAATGAGCGCAATATTTTGTTGGTAGCCCATGCCGACACCGTTTTTCCGGAACAGGCGGATCACACCATATCGATGGGACCAGACCAGGTTATGGGGCCGGGGGTAGCCGACAACAGCCTGGGGCTGGCCGTACTGAGTACAATCCCTCCACTGCTTCAGAACGCGGATATCAGCTTCGAGTCGAACCTGCTGCTGATGGGCACAACCCGAAGTCTCGGACGCGGCAACCTGGAAGGATTACGCTTCTTTCTGGAAAATTCTACACTGCCCATTCATACCGGCGTTTCAATCGAGGGAGCACAACTCGGCCGGCTCAGTTATTCATCAGTGGGTATGTTGCGCGGGGTGATCACCTGCACGGTTCGCGACCGGGCGGACCACACAGGAACAGCCGACACAAACGCCATCATTACTATCAATGAAGTCATCAATAAGATTATTGATATTCATCTGCCTAAACGGCCGCGTACGCATATCATCATAGGTGCAATCAATGCCGGACACTCTTACAATACCGCAGCCACCAAAGCGGCGTTGCGATTCGAGGTACGCAGCGAGAAATCAGAGATTGTCAGTCAAGTTCACAAACAGCTGGAAGGCATCGTGACCGAGGTGTCCTCACAGTCGGGCATGCAGATCGACATGGATATTGTAGCAACACGGGGACCGGGCAGCATCCGTTTTCACCATCCTCTGGCACGCAGAACCCGCGAAATCATGAAATCGATGGGAATTGAACCGGAAATCAGTCCGAGTATTTCCGAGCTCAGCGCCTTCATCACTCATGGAATCCCGGCGATCACTATCGGGATCAGCCAGGCACAAAATATTCATGAGCCCAATGAAACGGTATTAATCGACCCTATGTACAAAGGCATCGCCCAGCTTCTCGGAATACTTATAGCCATTGATAAAGGATTTTGTGATGAAGATAGAAGAGTGGATCAAAAGTAACACCTTTCATCATTCCCAGTTCTGGGATCTGAAGGCGCTGGTCGGGGAAAAGGAGCGCCAGGGTCTTAAGATCTCGCTGTGCATTCCTACCCTGAATGAAGAACATACGATCGGCAAGGAAATCGTCCTTTTTCGCTCGGAACTGATGCAACGCTTTCCCCTGCTTGACGAAATCGCCATTATCGATTCGGGATCGGAAGATAAAACCTGCGAGGTGGCCGCAGCGTTTGGCGCCGACGTCTACAATGCCGAGGATATTCTGCCCCGGCTGGAATATAAACGCGGAAAAGGTGAAAACCTTTGGAAGGCTATATATCAGCTCAGCGGAGATATCATCTGTTATGTAGATGCGGATATTAAAAATATCCACCCGAGGTTCGCATACGGACTCGTCGCTCCGCTGATTCATAATCCGGAAATAAAATATGTAAAGGCTTTTTACGACCGGCCGCTGGCGTATTCCCAGGGTGTTCGTCCCTCAGGGGGCGGGCGGGTGACCGAAATCCTGATCCGGCCGCTTTTTTCACTTCTTTTCCCCGATCTTACGGCGCTCATCCAGCCGCTCTCAGGCGAATATGCGGTGCGCCGGGAGGTCCTGGAGCGTATTTCCTTTCCCATTGGTTATGGAGTAGAAACCTCGCACCTGCTGGACGTCTATCACCTGTGGGGACTTAAAGCTATCGCCCAGACCGACCTCGATCAGCGTGTACACAGAAACCAGCCAACCCGCGATTTGGGAAAAATGGCGTTCGGTATCCTTCAGACCTTTTTGCGCAGGGCCAGAAAACTCGGCATTCTGAATGAAACTCCCGAATTTCACACTGAACTTCTTCAATATCAGGCTAAAGAAAAAGATTACAATCAGGTGAAGTTTGAGATCGTAGAGGATGAACGCCCGCCTATGATCACGATTCGGGAATATCGGGAGAAATTTCACCTCGCCCGGCAGAAAAATGCTTAGTGCCATGCTGGATAATGAACCGGTGAGGGATAATTCATGCTGATTGGAATACTTCATTATCACCTGCATGGAGGCGGCGTGACGCGTGTCATTGAAACCACGGCCCGGCTTCTAAGCGAACAGGGACATCATGTCGTTGTTGCCTGCGGCGAACAGCCGGAAAAAGCACCTGTTTCAAACATCATCGTTCACGGATCACTGGCCTACAACATCGCGCCCGAGGCGGGGAGGGTGAAAGAAATCGCCCGGGAGATTGAAGAAAAGATCAGGCGGATCTTTGGAAGGAAGCCTGATTTATGGCACATCCACAATCATAGCCTGGGCAAGAATACCACGCTTCCCCTGCTGGCAGATTACTGGGCTAACCGGGGAATGCCTCTTCTGTTCCATATACACGACTTTTCAGAAAACGGGCGTCCGTCCGGCTATCATTATCTCACCCGCCATCTGGATTCTTCGCCGGTATTGCCGCTTTACCCGCAGGCGGAGCATATCCATTATGCAACACTCACCAGCAGAGACCGGGATATCCTGTCACGAGCCGGCTTTCGGGAGGATCACCTTCATGTGCTGCCAAACCCGGTTTCGATGGAGCAGGGAGACCGGGGACGCGATGCCCGGGTCTTATTCCCGGAATGCGACCGGCTGGTTTTATACGCCGTACGCGGCATTCGCAGGAAAAATCTGGGGGAATTTTTCCTGCATGCCATTTTGAATGCCGGATCCGGCCATTTTGCAATGACACTCGCACCGAAAAATCCGGATCAGAAAAAATATTACGACCCATGGGTACAATTCGCCCGGGAGAAAAGCCTGCCCGTGACCTTCGGAGCCGGCCAGACCGATCGTTTTCCATTTCCGGCAATTATTCAGGCCGCCGATGCATTGCTCACCACCAGCATCATGGAGGGATTCGGCCTCACCTTCCTGGAACCCTGGCTCATGGACCGCCCTCTTTATGGCCGTGATCTGCCCGGCATCACCGATGACTTCAAAAATCACGGAATCCGCCTGAACCACCTTTATTCGTTTCTGCCCGTCCCACTCGACTGGCTGAATGTTAGCGAGGTAAAAAACAGAGTCAGGGAGGCCTTAAAACAGGCCTACACGCAATATGGATACAACTATGAAGAAGAATTACTCGGGAGATTCTGGCGGTCCGCCACCAGAAACGATACTATCGATTTCGGGCGGCTGGATGAAGAAGGACAACGCCTCATCCTCACCCGTCTTCTGGCAGACGGCACGATTCCTTCAGAATTGACGAAATATCGATTGAATGATAATATACCAGGGGCCGGAACGGTTGCTTATAACAAAGAATGTGTCCGGAAAAACTACAACCCGAAAGTATATATTGAACGACTCATGGCCATCTATAAACAATTATTGAGTGCTCCCGGGAAGCTGCCGGAGTACGTCGATCGACAACAGGTACTAAACCAGTTCCTCAAGCCCGAACGCTTTTACTTCATTCAATCCGCCTAAGATATGGAATACCCGAATCGTGATCAGGAGGTCATCATCCGGATGCGTGAATTGTCACACCCTTTGGAACCGCTGGCTACAGACGCGACGGCACATCTGCGTTCCCTGAACAGAATCAAAGCCGTCATTTTTGATATTTACGGAACCCTGTTGATCTCCGGGTCGGGCGACATCAATCCGGCCGATGAAGATGAGGCGGGGATGGCTATCCGGGAAGCTTTCAAAAGTATCGGGCAAACCATCTCCGGGGAAATAACTGCGGCAGCACTGGCCGACCTCTTTTTTATGACGATTGCAAAGGCCCGCAACGCGCTGAAGGCCAACGGGATTGATTATCCCGACATCGACATCCGCGATATCTGGTTCGAAGTGTGGGAGCATTTATATCATGACGGCATTCTCGGGGAGTCTCCTCAACCGGGACAAATACCCCTGCTCTCAGTTGAGTACGAATGCAGGGTCAATCCGACCTGGCCAATGAAGGATTTTGGAGAAATCTTCCCGAGATTGAGTGAAAAGGGGTTTATTCTGGGAATCATCTCGAATGCCCAGTTTTTTACTCCTCTCCTGTTTGAAACCCATTTGCATCAAAACCTGGCTGATTTAGGCTTCAGGGATGACCTCTGTTTTTTCTCCTATGCCCATGAAATCGCCAAGCCTTCTCCCCGTTTTTTTGAGAAATGCGCAGAAAGGCTGAATGATCGTTACCATGTGCAGCCTGAGGAGGTTTTATACGTCGGCAACGATATGCTCAATGACGTATGGGCCTCGCAGAATGCCGGATTTCGGACGCTCCTTTTCGCCGGCGACCGGAGATCTCTGCGCCTCCGCCACGAAAACCCCTATCTGCAAAACCTCCGGCCTGATGCCGTTATAACTACCCTTCCACAATTGATGAATGTGATATAACCGGCAGAAGGCTTCCTTTGCAGGGGCTCCGTCTTTAACCCTCCCTTTATCCCTTTGTCATTAACTCTCTGTATGGCATACCGTAATATGTAAAACCATTACCTGCTGATCTTCCACATCTCTATAGGATTTATAATGAGATAATTATGGAGGAAATACCTGAATCCGAATAGCCAATTTATACTTAAATGCTATGCAATATGATTACGTATTTGTAACTATAACCTGAACTTTATATATTCCTCTCAGAAAGTTTTTCTCTCTATAACCCCAACCCCATCTCTCTTATCCGATAAGGCGCCTGCCTGAATGTCTTGTCGGGAAAGATGGAAAATAAAAGGCCGTATGGTTCCCCCTATACGGCCTTTTTTATGTTCCTGAAGTGGGATTTAACAGCGTGACTTACGGTATGCGGAATTTCTTACAACCTCGCCGGCCCAGGTTTGCCTGGAAAACGCCGGGCTTTCTTCCAGGGCCGGAACAAACGGAAAAGATTGCAGATTTTCAGGATGATAAAGTAAAAATACGTATAACATTAGCCTCATCCTTTTCTCCTGAAACCGCCAAAGAAGGTCATTACAATAACAGGCGCGACATCATAATCCGGGCAAACGAATCCGGCGAACGCATAGATTTCCAATATGCTCGTGCCCGTAAGCATAACCGGTCATTCAAAAAGAAACAAGAATGCGGATTTCCCGGGAAAATCCCGGTTCCTCGTAAGAAAGAGAATGTTCAACACACCATTTCGAAGTCCAGAAGATCCGGCGTCGGATAATGTTCTTCCAAACGGCTGTCTGGTTTCAATCCATAAAACACAAAGCCCCGCTCACTTCACATGAACGGGGCTTGAATGTTGATAGTGCTCCCCGGGTAGGACTCGAACCTACAACCCTGCGGTTAACAGCCGCATGCTCTGCCATTGAGCTACCGAGGAATGGCATAAGCCGCTTTTCTTAAAGCGGATGCAAATATAATATCCCTTCGCCTCACATGCCAATCTTAAGTCGGCGATTCCTGAAATTTCTCTCCGCTTAATTTCAGCGTTTCATCCGGGAAGTTCACTTCTTCCAGAATGAGACCACGGGCCGGGGCAGTGGGACCACCGGACGACTTTCCCGGTTCTTCCAGCAATTGCCGCACCTCCTGAACAGAACGTTTGCCCAATCCGACCTCAACAAGTGTTCCTATGATTCTCCGCACCATATGATGTAAAAAACGATTGCCATGAATACGGTAGCTCAGCAATATCCCCGATTCCTCAAAACCGGAATGCGTGATGGTACACATTGTATTCCGCTGATCCGGATTTCTGCGGCAGAAACTTAGAAAATCGTGCTCCCCCAGAAATAAAGCCGCTGCCTCGCACATCATGGCGGTATCGAGCAGGCGGAACTGCTCCCACGCTTTCTTGTAGTAAAGGGGATTTGGATCACGAAGTATCTGGTAGCAATATCGCCGGGCAGATGCATGAAAACGGGCATGAAATTCATCCGACACTTTCCAGGCATTCGTAACGGCAATCGCCCTGGGAAGCACTCCGTACATGCTCCACAAGAACGCTTTCAGATCCAGATCGCGGGACACATCGAAGTGTGCGGCCTGCCCGCCGGCATGAACGCCCGCATCCGTACGCCCAGCGCCTGTCAGCTGAATCTTCTCACCGAGAACCTGCTCCATGGCGGCCGTGAGGACATCCTGCACTGTTTGCCCTCCCGGCTGCGTCTGCCATCCCATATAGGGCTCTCCATCATATGCTACCGTTATTTTATAACGAGGCATGATCCGTCTCTTCTTCTAAAATCCAATACTGACCTGCGCCACAATTCCACGGCTACTCTCCGGACGAAAGGCGGCCGGGGCAAGTCCGATCTGAACTCTCTGCTCCCGGTAATGACGGGCCTCCAGGTAGGCGCTGATTCCGCTAATAACCCGGTTAGCTACCATCAGCACAATAATTGCAGGAATCTGATTGCGGACCTTATCATGATGCCTGACCAGGTTCTGATAATGCAAGCGGTTATCCTGCTGATCCCACTGCCATTCATACTGAGCCGTCGCCGGATATAGATCGTCCCAGTTGCGTGCCCTGCTCTGATAGCCGTTATATTCCTGCAGCGAATTGAAGTCTCCGACCGCCAACCGATACCGGCGGTTAGCATCCCGTATATTTTTGCCCGTATGCAACTGAGCATACGTGTACATATCCGTATTGAGGGCATGGGAATATCCTTCCAGACTTAGCAGGGCTGTCCATAAAACGGCCTCGGCTGCCAGGTGAAACTGTCCGCGCCCCCAATGATGAGGGTTAACGTAGTAATGGCCGAGCCCTGGCAGAATCAAGGAATACAACAGCGCCCGCCCCGGGCTTGGGTTGCGTGAGGAGATGGAGCCACCCTTACCCTGCCGAACGGGTTGAGCGGACTGAGCAAGGCATCCGGAAGCCCCGAAAGCAACCGCTGCCACTATAAAAACCGAAATAACCTCTACTTTTCGTTTCATCCAAACGCTTCCTGTTTTCACCCTTCCAGTCCCTGCAAAAGACGGGTATTTTTCGCTTTCCTGCCGAGGTACCTGTAAATGATCGAGACCGCAAATCCGACTATTATAATAAATACTCCAAGCCATACCAGTGAGATAAACGGCTTTTTCTCGGCAACCACGATAACCCAGTTATCCCCTGCTTTCTGCATCCGGAGCCCCGGACCGTCAACCCGGATCTGTATTTCATTGGATGCAGGCTTCACTTCCCGGAACTGCATTGCAAAATGCCAGTCGGAAAGTGTTATTGGAGGGGTGTAGGTCATCTTCTCTCCCCCTGAGCTGATAATGGCAAACAACGGCTTTTCCGTCTTTACGGAACCGTCGGCGTTGTCTTTGATCGTTATAACAGCTCTCACAGCAACAATAGCGCTGTCGGGTGCAGCTGCACCTGTCACTTTCTCAAAATTTTTGAACGTAAAGGTATACTTGCCAATCGTTCTGCTGTCGCCCCGGCGAAAAGTCAGATCATGGGGGTCATTCTGAATATTTCCAGATGCCGGAGACACGCCCTGAACCACATCAGCTACCGGTTGTACAGCCCCTTCTTCCTTAACACGTTTATTTATGTCCTCCACATAGGAACTATTTCCAATATACATATAGATATCCCGGAATAATCCGGGACGTACTTCCGGGCTTGCCGCCCAGTTTATATCTTTTGCTGTGGACGTGGTCAGCAAAGGATATACGATCGGATACATGAAAAAACTCCGGCTGGTGTCGTCCGCACTCTGCAGCCGTATCGTATACTTCTGTCCTCCCGGATGATTTGTATCATCCATCTTCATATTCATGAATGTGGCAATCAGGTTATCGCCGATTCTTTGGGGTTTTCCCTCCTTCAATTCAAAGAAATTGATAGGCTTGACAAGGGGCGTCCCGTCTTTATCCTTCATCAGTCCTTTTTTTACGGCCTTATTGTAGGCAACCGAATCCGGGGTCAGCAAAGTGGTGTCATAGCCGGAAGAGCTGAGGATGCCGATCAGCAGCAGGGCAAAACCTACATGAGCCACCATGCCGCCGGTTCGACGGGGATTCGTTCTCAGCATACGCAGAAGCACCGCACCATTGCCGAATACCGAAAAAAAAGCGGCGAAAAGGTAGATCATATAAGCAGGACTGGTCACCTGTCCCCAGATGATGCTTATCATCGTTGCAGCGGAAGTAATTAAAAGCGGGACCAGCAAGGCAGACGACAGGCTTTCGGCATTATATTTTCTCCACCAGAGAAATTGTCCCAGTACCGACAGGATCGCAATCAGGATGGCGAAAGGCATCGTCCAGTCATTATAAAAGCTTTTTGGAGGCGGAGTCGGGTTGGTGACAAAGAACTTGCCCAGAATAGGAGAACTCGTGCCGATCAGAATGACTACGCCGGCCAGGAGCAGAACAACCGCTCCTGTAAACACCACAAATTCACGGTTGAGAAGCGAGATCCGGAGAGACCGGCCGCCGGTCAGTTCCTTATATCGATACACATACATGCTCAATGCGATTGCCGTAATGATGCACATAAATACGAGGAGCTGATTGTAAAGGCCCAGATCGACAAAGCTGTGAACTGAAGAGTTCCCCAGAATACCCGAGCGGGTCAGGAATGCTTCATACACAACGGCCAGGTATGCCAGGATGGTAAAGAGCAGTGCGCTTTTCCGTGCAGATCCGCTTTTACGCTGGATAAGCATCATGTGTATGCCCGCCACTCCGAAAATCCACGGAATAAAGGAGGCGTTTTCGACCGGATCCCAGGCCCAGAAGCCGCCGAATGAGAGGGTCACATAGGCCCAGTAACCTCCCAGGCAAACGGCCGTAAAGAGACAAAGGTTAGCTGCAAGAGTCCACGGTATGGCCGTATTGAACCATTCATCGTATTTCCGCTTCCACAAGGCGGCCATGGCAAAGGAAAAAGGGATGGTCATCATTGCAAAGCCTGAAAAAAGGATGGGCGGATGGATGAGGATGTAGGGGCTTCGCAGCAAATCGTTTAACCCGGTTCCATCGGCAGGGACGAAATCGGGGTTAGCCCGCAGGAACGGGGCATTGGGCAGGGCTTCGACCAGCGTCCGGAAAGGTGAAGAGCCGATGTCCAGTGTGCCGATGCGCAATCCCAGTATCATGGAGAGCAGGCAGGCGGCCGAAAGCGTCATAAAAAACAGCATTGGTGCGCGGTAAGTGCGTGAGGTAAACCTGGCAACAATGCCGCCAAACAGGATAGTCAGGAAAATCCAAAGCAGGAAACTTCCCTCCTGTCCGCTATAAAAGGCCGAAATCAGGTAACGGGTCGGAAGGTCTCTGCTGGTATACTCATATACGTAATAATATTGAAACTGATGGTTCAGTATCAGGTACATCAGCAAGGCGCCTGAAAGGAAGACGAGTATCCCGGAGACAGCAAAAAGGTAATGGCCGGTTCGCTCAAAACGGATCAACGATTCGTTGCGCCCGGCTTTATAGTAACAAAAGAGGGCTCCCACAGCAGCGGCAAAGGCAACATCAACAAAGATTTTCCCGAAAAGGCCGATCATCAGCTTGCGGGTTTGGGGATTTTCAGGGAACTGGCGTCGGCCTGGTATTTTGAGGGGCATTTGAGCAGCATGGTCTCCGCATAAAAGACACCGTTCTTCAGTTGCCCGACCACGACCATGCTTTTGGCTTCTTCAAAATTGTTGGGTTTCGGCTTGGAATAAATGACCTTGCGCTCATTACCTTCCAGATCCTTCAGATAAAAAATAAATGATTTCGTTTGTGAAGAAAACCGGGCGGGTTTGCTTTTGTCCCAATGCCCGACCACATGAATATGGGTATCTCCCGGCATATGTTCTGCCTGGGCGAAATTCACATAGGTACTAATGCTGCTGCCGAAATTATAAAACAGCAACGAAGTGAATCCGATAATCGCAACAACACCGATCAAGACTTTTGGTTTCATAATGTTTCTTCCTTTTCTGCTTCAGGGAAGTCTCTTTCATGCCGCTTCTGTTCCAGCCGGTTTACTTTGCGGTCGAGCCGTATAATAAAGAAGAGCAAAATCAGCCAGATGATCAGGGTAACACCAAGGACGATAAAAATCAAATCGTGCGAAGCCATTGCTTGTATGACGGCCGGCGACTGCGACATCTGATCTGCGGCCTTCCATTTGCTGTCTGTTATTTTAGAAAGCGTATCAACGGCTTGCACCGCCCCTTGTTGTTGAAGAAAGGTGATGATAATCATTCAGACGATGGTTTTGGTTATGGATCGCAGTTTCAGATAGCGCAGCATAATGTCGCGGATCCACCATCCAAGCCCGATGAAGCCGATCACGGCCGGGTAGAAAATCCATCGTATAGACGGATCCGTCATATCGCTGAATGCAGGGTTCCCGGAGGCACCCGGATGCAGGCTGGGCAACTGGCGCGGGATGATATAGATTAAAAACGGGATGGTGCTGGCAGCGAATACATTATACACAGCCGACATTTTCGCTCTCTTCACCGGGTCGCTGAATGCCGTGCGGAGAACAAAGTATGCGGCGTAAATCATCAGGGCCATGGCCGACATATTCATCTTCGGCTCCGCAAAAGTCCACCACGTTCCCCAGGTGAACCGTGCCCATAACGAGCCGGTCAGCAATCCGCAGATTCCGAAAGTCACTCCTACCGCATTGGCAGAAACAGCCTTCAGATCCATTTCAGGTATCTGATCATTCAGGTACCTGATACTGTAAAACAGGCCCACAAGAAAAAGGACCGTCATCGTGAACCACATAGGGATGTGGAAAAAGAAGTTTCGTGCCGATTGATGGAGGATGGGGATATCGGGTATCGGAATCAGGAAACCAGCAATAATTACGGCCGTAAGCCATACGGCAACGCCATATTTCCAGAATTTCACGTTATTTTCTCTTTATTTTGACTCACCTTTCGTGGCCGGAACAGATAAAGATCAGGTGATTTCATTTCCCGGGATATTATTTCATCCCTGCCTTGTAAGCTCGCAAACCTGCCTGCGCTTCGACAATGCCCGGGTCTGAAAAATCAGAGAGTCCGGGATTCATTACGAGTTTCATAGCCCGACGCATGCCAGGTTTTTCCCGAAAATGACGTTTCCGGGCGAATCAAATATACAAAAATTTGGTTGACTTTAGGAAAGAAAGTGCGATCTTTACACGCGTTATACGTCATAACAATGCGGCGTGCATCATCCCTAAAATGACTCTGTTGAATGGTGGCTGAGCAAGACCAGACATTTAAGCTGCAACCGGACTGGCATTACAATCTGTTGCCTTATCTTATTAGCATTCTTCTTGTTCCGGTGGGCATCGGTATTATCCTGTTTTTCTATTTCAGATCGCGTATAAGCCATTTACGCTATGTTATCACGAACAACGAAGTTCGCGTCTGCCGTAAAGATGAAGAAACCTCCATTTCCATCAGACATGTAGAACGTTTCAGCATCACCCGGAACCGGTCTGAACGCCTGAATAATCTGGGTACTCTGGTTATCGAGGGGGAAGGAAAACGGCTGAACCTTTTGGGTATCCGGAGCCCGGAAGAGATCCGTCGGATGCTGCAGCAGGCACGGGACGTCTACCGCAGAACGGATGAAATCTTCGACAAAGAGCGGGGATGGCATAATGAGTTAAAAACGGGAGGAATCGCGTTTGTCGACGACCTTGTGGGGCTGTGGCAACAGGGACTCCTCAGCGACGAAGAGTTTGAAAGGGAGAGCCGGAGATTTACGAACTGAACAGGTCAGGCTACCCCGGTACTGCCGAATCCTCCTTCTCCGCGTTCACTTTCTTCCAGCACTTCCGTTTCCTGCATCGTTACGCGGGTTACCGGGGCAATCACCATCTGTGCAATACGATCTCCGCGGTGGATCTCGAACTCCCGGTCCCCGTGATTAATCATGATGATCTTCACCTCCCCGCGATAGTCGGCGTCTATAGTGCCCGGGCTGTTCAGCAAAGTGATGCCTTCCCGGATTGCCAGCCCGCTTCGGGGCCGTATCTGGGCCTCATAACCCACCGGAAGCTCGATTTTGAGTCCCGTCGGAACAAGCGCCCGGCCTCCCGGCCAGATGATCATCCGTTCCGTGACCGCAGCGCGGATATCCATTCCCGCGGCATGAGCACTTTCATAGGAAGGAACCGGCAGATCTTTTGCATGGTCGAGACGTAACAGGCGGACAAGCGGGGTATTTTCAGGCATAGCTATCTTGGATTAACAGTACCAAATTACAGAAAAATGAGCGGCCTCAATATATTGAGGCTGTGCCCACAACGGCAAGCTATCAACCTCTCCAAAAGTTCGAAACTTTTGGAGAGGTTTTTAATCTCGTGCTCGTAAAACGTAATAGATTCTCTCCCGGCAACAAAAAGGTGAACCGGAATTTTCAGGAGAAAGACAGGATGATGAGGATCTGTGGTTTTGTTAATCGACAATCATAACCGGTAGGAAATTGCCGGTTAACAACTAACACCCGACCATTGACAAATGGGAACTCACCCAACAACTAACCAACAATCCATTCTTGGCAGGCCCGCTGTCCCCCCCAAAAAAGGCTGTCATCCTGATTTATCCGCCCCGGCGGATAAGGAGGATCCCGTCTCCCGCGGCACTGCCCCCTCATCCTTCCCATAAACATCGAAATTTCCCTTGACATTTAGAGTAGGACGGCTAACTTGCTCCGGAACTCCACCAAATGGAGCCAGGTAATAATACGCAGAGGAGTCTTATGAGAAGACTAATAAGTGTGGGCATTGCGGTTCTTTTCCTGGCGGCCGCCTGCGGGCTGCTGGGCGGAGGCAGGAACACCCCACCTCCGCCGGGCCGCCGCGATTATACCTGGACCGTGGACACCCTGGCCAACGAGCCGGGCGGGTTTATTTACGATATCTGGGGGCCCTCGCCGGATGATATCTGGGCCGGATCCCCATCTGGGGTACACCGATTGTGGCACTTTAACGGGAAAAAATGGACCCCATGGCCTCATGCGCAGCAAATCAGCCCCGGGTTTAATGTTACCTGCCTGTATGGGTTTGCCCGTAATGACGTCTGGGCCGGGAGCGGGACGGGGGAACTCTATCATTTTAACGGGAAGAAATGGTCGGTGGTCTTTACTTATACCATCAAAGGAATGGGTCAGCCGGACTTTACGGACATCTGGGGTACCTCCTCAGACGATATCTGTGCGATCGGGCGGGCTTGGCCCGATACCGCCAAGTCCGTGGCCTCCATCAGAGGGTTTCTCTTGCATTACGATGGCCGACACTGGAAAGAGCTGTTGGTGACTGATTTCAGAGGGCAACTTCAACAGGTTCGTGTAGAACAAGAAAACGTATTCATAATGGGCACCCAACATACGCCCGATACGTATTTGTTGTACCATTATAAAAATGGACGACTGGATCAGCTGGCTTCTAATACAAGTAACATAAGAATGGGCAATGTAGGTAGTGAAATTTATTTTACTATGGGAAATAAAGTGAAACTTTATCGGCGGGGCAATTTTTTTACGGTGATGGCCATTTCGGCAGATCCGGGAACAGTTGTCGGGGCAAACGGGAGAGATAGAAATGACGTGTTTATATATACTTGGGAGGGAGTCATGCAGTATAACGGGACGAATATACAATACCTTCTCCGTATCCCGAAAGATATGCCCCGTTATCCTTTTCGGGAAATACTATTCAAAAAGGAAGTCTTCTTTACCGTGTTGGATGCTGACTTTGGAGTAACGAATCTGGTTTACCACGGGATTTTACCAGACACAATAAACAGTAACAATTAATAAAAGAAGAAATGCTCTAAAAACAAATGGGCCAGCGGGTGGCCACCCTGGCCGACGGGATCAAAGCCCCGGGCCGCTACTCGGTCCGCTTCGACGGGGCCGCGCTGGCCAGCGGGGTCTACCTGTACCGGCTGAAGGCGGGCAGTAAGGTGCTGGAGCGAAAAATGCTGCTGATGAAGTAGGGGCGCAAAATTTTGCACCCAATTCCCCCCCTGTGGTTTCACATTACCGGCTGATGCCTTTGTTTAAAACCCTCCAGGGTTTTCGTAAACCCGGAGGGTTCGCTATTCCCAAACACTCCAAAAGTTCGAAACTTTTGGAGTGTTCTTGTTTAATTATGCGGCGAAATACTATAGGATTCCAGCCTTACTTTCACGTTGCCCAGCCAGACGCGCGCGTTTCCCCCGACCGGCACACGCAAGGAATCGGCTGTAAACCAGACCGTAAAATCTCCATGGAACCCAAACGGGCCGTCAAAACCGGTGTAGGCTTTGCATTTATAGACGCTGACCGGATCATCTCCAAAGTAATCTATCTGCATTTTATCTATAGAATCACTGTTTTTCACCCGGATGGAATCTCTTTTCTGATTGATATAGATCGGGATGGTTTCGTTCTCTTTCGTACCGGCGTAAATCCTGAGGTAATAGAACAGCGACGGCCCGCATATCGACGGCTGATGCAGGGGCAGAGTGTCTCCGGCAATTAGCGGACCGCCCCTTTTCTCACGTTTAAAACTGTACACTTTACCTTCGTCATATCTGAGCTTATAGAGCGTCGCAAAATGGATATGGTCGTCCACATCATCGTTCCAATAAAGCACCTCGTAAGGAACGGTGTCATTTTTAGCTATCAGGCTGTAAAATTTCTCCTCCTTATTTCCAACAAAAGGGATGGATGGATTGCTCTTGATGATGGCTCTGAGGAAGTGGTAGGACGTGCCGCGATAGGTCGTGTCCGGCAGGAGATCGACCGTCAGCCAGGCTACGGTAAAAAAACCGTACCTGATTTTATAAACCAGATGTTCACGGACATTCCACAATTGCTGTATTGTCGGCGGACCGCCGCCTGCTTTGCCCGGAGAACGGCTCCCCCCGGAAGGAAGATCGTGATGTGCCGGTCCGGTGTAGATGAATAGCATCAAAAAACCGGCCAGCAGGCTTTTTTTCATTGATTACTCCCAGTCCCGTTCAGCACAAAGCTGCCGTAGGCATCCTCATCAAATCCGACCAGTACCGCCTCGCCGCCGCGGATCAATACCGGCCGCTTAATCATCGTCTGATGTTCCAGTAACTGCTCTTTAAGCTGATCGTCGGTAAGATCCTTATCCGAAAGCCCCAGTCGTTTCCAGGTCATTCCCCGGCGATTAACCAGCGGATCAAGTCCGACCAGGCGGATCAGTTCGTCCAGTTCATCCGGCATCAGCGGTTCCTTTTTGACATCACGAAACGTATAGGCAACCTCATGTTCTCTCAGCCAGGTGAAGGCTTTCTTCATTGTGTTACAATTTTTGATCCCACAAATAGTAAACATGATCATTTGCTTTGGTGAATGACGAAAAGTGCTGAAAAAAATTCCTTTGCCGGTTTCCCCGTTCCATAATCATCCTGAGGGCCGACCTCCGCAATGCACTGGAGTCGCTTCCCTCATCTTATGAAGACAGGCAACGGAACCGTGCCTTGTAAATTTGATAAGAAGAAAAGATAAGGAACCCCGGTGTCTGATTAAAAAGGTTAGCAAATTCTCAGGCTTTCTATTATCCCGAACGCCCCCGGCCGGTATAAGCCTTCATAACAGGACAATATTTCTTATCTGAATGCTTTTTCCATAATTTGGCATGGTATATTCTTCAGAACAACTATTTTCGAATTTCATGATTTGCCGCCGCCTCTGTTTATCCTTTCTGATTGCCTTCGCCGGAGTGGTAATTTCGGGTTGCAACAGCAACAATGCCGATCAGGATGATTTCATAAAGGAATCGCTTCGTGTTCCTGTCGGGTACACACACACCAATGCACAGGGAACTGTCGCGAAAGACGGAAAGGATCCGGACGACTGGCGCATCAGTCCCATGTATCAGGGGCTGGTCTATATTCAGCATCCGGCTTTTCCCAATCCGGTCCAGACCGAGAACGTTCAGTTAGAATTGCTGGTTACCGGAATTCAGGCTGTAAACGGGATGTACTTATTCAAGCGATCGGCTAACGGGACCTTCGTCCTGCTGGCTTCTCAAACACAGTCAACAGGCGTGTTTGTATTTCGTTTTGATCCCGTCCGCCTCTCGGAGAACGGCACCTACGCCGGAGCAAAAGGGCTCCACCGGGTGTTCGTCTACGACGGCAGCAACAACCTGGTCACTTACGGCGATATTAAAGTCAACTAACATTTTTACACGATCCGGGAGAGTTTATTATGAACAGGCCTCTTTTAAAGAGCGAACGCAAGATTCTGGGATTGTTAATTTTCATGGAACCCTATGATTCGCTGCTATCCGACTCCGAACTTCAGCCCGGAGAACTTCGCGACGACTTAATCAACCTGATCGACGCACGACTCATTCAGGTGTTCGAATCCAAAACAAAGACGATTCCCGTGCCTATTTCGTTCTGCGATACAGATCATCTCGAAGAATTTTCCTTCCGCGTGACCCAGGACGGCCTCAATGCCATAAAGCTGCAGGAAAAGGAATCATGACTTCTGAAGAGAGACAGGTTCTTTCATGTACAAAAAATATATCTGAAATAGCTTAAGTTACTTTTATGCAATAAATTATATTGTGTGATATATGAAATCATAGAATACGGATGGGGGCTTTTCGCTCCTTTTCGACATCCCGGGCAGATATCAGATATAAAAGAAGGAACAGGTGTCATTATGACCTGCCGGCCGGCGGCTTCTTCCGGTCGGCCTGCGTGATATAATTACAGCCGTTTTTTCCTGAGGGATGAAGTATCCGTATGACTACGGGTTTTTCTACAAAGCTCACAGAGGCCGGGAAGCGTATTTCAAAAAAATGATGCGGAAGTTACATCGCATGGCAAAACACAATATCTTTCCCGGATATTACAGGATGGCAACAGCAGAATAATCATCGAAATTCATACGGGTGGATAAATTTATCATTAACGGCATAACGCCCCTGCAGGGAACCATTCCGGTCAGTGGATCGAAGAATGGCGCGTTGCCTCTTATGGCGGCCTCCCTGCTGGCGAGCGGACCTACAACGATCACCAATGTACCGCGCCTGCGCGACATTTATACGTTCAACAACGTTCTGCGTGTAACGGGCGCACGGGTTGATTTCGACGACCGGAAGAACCAGCTGACGATTGATCCGGCTCATGTCACACACCTGGAGGCTCCTTACGATCTGGTTCGCAAGATGAGAGCCTCCTTTTATATGCTGGGGGCTTTGCTGGGCCGTTTCGGCCGGGCGAAGGTCTCTATGCCCGGAGGCTGTGCATGGGGACCCCGCCCGGTCAATCTTCACCTGGAGGGATTGCGCCGGCTCGGTGCCCGGCTTGATCTCGAGGGTGGATACGTGGTAGCCAAAGCTCCGCCTGAAGGATTGCAAGGTGCCCGCTTTCACATGAGTCCGGCCAGCGTGGGAGCAACCGTCAACATTCTGATGGCCGCTGTGCTTGCACGCGGAACCACGGTCATAGATAATGCCGCTATGGAACCCGATGTGGTCGACTTGTGCGAAGCCCTGAACGCCATGGGTGCCAGGATCACCGGGACCGGGACATCAACACTGACCGTAGAGGGAGTAGACGAACTCACGGGCCTGGAACTCCAAAATTCGCCCGATCGTATTGAAACGGGCACCTTTATGATTGCTGCCGCCATGCATCCCAGGTCGGAAGTCACTCTCAGAAACGTGCGTTCATCCCAGCTTGGAACTTTTCCGGACGAATTTCGCAAGACCGGTGCAGAACTGGTTGTCAACGATAACGAAATACATATTAAAGCACCGGACGAGATACAGCCGGTATCGATTAAAACACAGGTTTACCCGGGCTTTCCCACCGACCTGCAGGCGCAATGGGCCACGCTGATGACCCAGGCTAAGGGCACCTCGGTCGTGACCGATGCCATTTATACCGATCGGTTTAGTTACGTCCCCGAACTGATGCGAATGGGCGCTCAAATGGAAGTAGATGATAACCGCGTGCTGATTCAGGGATCAACCCGGCTCAGGGGCGCCTCTGTGATGAGCACCGACCTGAGGGCAAGCGTCAGCCTGGTTATGGCGGCCATGGCTGCCGAAGGTTCCAGCGAAGTACTCAGGGTCTACCACCTCGACCGGGGCTATGAATCCCTGGAAAACAAGCTGAACAACGCAGGAGCGCAAATTAAACGCGCCGGTACAGACGAAATGTATTAAGTTCTCGTTACATTGACAGTAAGGCACGACTTACACTATATTACAAGCATAAACCTGTAGTGTGATTCGATTGCCTTATTCGAATTTATGCCCTGTTACTCTTGGGGTTTTACCGACGTAATAATGGTTTTTATACGGATTACGGATTGAATGACCGAACGGCTCAAGTTATTTTGAAGATCGAATCGGTACAGGAGAAAGAAATTTTATGAGGCCGCGTGCAGATCAATCCTATTGCGAGGTTAACTAGAACGAAAATGACCACGCAGCCACGATTTTATCACTGTTTTACACATTTATGAGAAATTTCCTGGGAATACTTATGACCGGCCTTTCAGACATTTCGGGTACATTAGCTTGTCCAGCGGTAAAATCGTGCGACTGCTCTTACAGAAGCACTTATATTCATGAACAACAATCAGATTATTATTCATGCCGCTGGAAAACAAACCCGCATAGCTCTCATTGAAAATGGAGAATTAGCCCAGTTCTTTATTGAATCTCCGGAAAATCAGCGAACGGTTGGCGACATTTACCTGGCCGGAGTACATAAGGTAATGAGCGGCATCCGGGCCGCATTCATCGATCTGGGTACGCCTAAAGATGCGTTCCTTCATTTTTCCGACGTTGGAGATCATCTTGAGGAATATGTTCGTACGCTCAATGGGGATGACGCGGTTTCCCCGGATATTGACAAGGAAGAAGGAAAGGATGAAAAATCCAGGAATCTATCCATAGGTCTGGAGAAACAAATGCGCGCGGGGCGCATCCTGCAACCGGGTCAGAAGCTGCTGGTTCAGATCATAAAAGAGCCGATCGGATCGAAAGGACCGCGTGTCTCAACCGACATCACACTGGCAGGACGCTTTTTGGTCCTGGTGCCTATGGGCGATTATGTCGGGGTTTCCAAACGTATTCGCTCCTATAAAGAGCGCCGGCGCCTTCGCAATGTCGTGGCGGAAAATCTTCCGGAAGGTTTTGGCGTCATTGTCCGTACAGTAGCCGGTGGTCAGCCTGACGAGCTGGTCAAAAACGATCTCAGGGACCTGCTCAAAAAATGGGACTCGGTGCTGGAAAAACTGAAAACGGCCAAACCCACTGCCCTGCTCTACCGCGACCTCGATATGACCGAAAGCCTGATCAGGGATTTGTTTGCCAAGGATTACAACCGTGTCCTTATCGACGACGCAGCGATGTACAAAACCATCAAATCGTATGTCGCACGGGTTGCTCCCAAACTCCTCCCAAGCATTGAGTTGTACAAAGGCTCCGAGCATGTGTTTGATTACATGAAGATATCGCGCGATGTGGATTCGATCTTCAGCCCGCGGGTAAAGATCCCCAGCGGAGGATACCTGATCTTCGAACAGACCGAGGCCATGTTCGTCATCGACGTAAATTCCGGGCGTTATGCTGCAAACAAGCATCAGGAAGACAACTCTCTGAAAACAAACCTGGAAGCGGCCAGGGAAGTGGCCAAACAACTTCGCTTGCGCGATATCGGGGGGATTATCGTGGTCGATTTCATCGATCTGAAAGAGGATGCCAATCGTAAGAAGGTCTATGACGAACTAAAGAAAGAATTTCGGAAAGACCGGGCCAAAACCAATATCCTGCAGATGAGTGACTTCGGCCTGGTTCAGATCACACGCCAGCGGATCCGGCCGAGCGTGGTTAAGTCGGTTTCCCGGATCTGCCCGATGTGCGGAGGCTCTGGAAGCGTCATCTCACAAAATACCATTCTCTCCGATCTGGAGGCATGGCTTACCAAATTCAGGCATGCCACCCGCTACCGGGCGGTCGACCTCTACATTAACCCGTACCTCAAATCCTTTCTCACGCGGGGCATTTTCAGCCAGAGAGTTCGCTGGGTGTTCCGTTACGGCATCAGGATCTCTATGATAGCCGACGAGACGGTCTCGCTTAACGATTATAAATTCACCCTGAGCAATTCCGACGCCGATATCACAGACGCCGTACTTTCGGAAAAATCGATTGAAGAATTCATCGCATCCCCGGATGCCAATATTCATACGGTCGGCGGGGAGAAGCGGCGGGATCCGTCCCAGCTCGAAGTCTACAGTCACAAGAAAGGCGAATCCGGGGCGTCCGTACACAAACATCCGCATCATGAAAAACCAGAATCATCAAAATCTTCCGGTCGCCATCCGGTAAAACGACTTGCTCCAAAACAAAAAGAAAAAGAGCAGGAGCCGGATACCCGGGGCGGCAGTCAGGAAAAGTCAAAGGCGGCGAATACGCATCGATCATCTTCTGAAAAAAAGATCTCAAAATATTACAAGGAGCGAAACGGAACCACCTCCGGACAGGGCAATCAGCCGGGAGAATCCGGGGAACGAACTTCGGCATCGCCGGCCAACGGCGGGCATACACCGAAGGAGGATTTGCCGAAGGCCATAGAGGTGGCCAAAGCCTATAAAGAGAAAATGGAACGCAAGGCCGATGCGGAGGCTACATCCGAAAACGGGAGTGCAGAAGCCCCTGAAAAAGGAAGTAAAGCGGGAAACCAAAAGTCAGGCGAGCCGACCGGATTTTACTCCGGGGAAGCTTCGCCGGATCATTCCGGGAAAATAACCCATGCCGGCAGGGCCGATGGGGAAACATCGGAATGATTCTCCCGTTTAGACGTTTAAAAGTAACATCCGGCGATTTCAGGCAGAGAGAGCAGCGGATATCACCTTTGGATACGGAGTTTAGTACGCAGTATGGCATTTAATCTTGAAGCGACCACGGTAATGGGAGTCCTGCATAACGGAACGGCTGTAATCGGCGGAGACGGGCAGGCAACCATGGATAAAACCGTGATGAAGGCGAGCGTCAAAAAAGTGAGAAAGATTTACGGCGGGAAGATCCTGGCCGGTTTTGCAGGATCGACGGCCGATGCCTTTACTCTCTTTGAACGGTTTGAAGAAAAATTAAATCAATATAACGGGAATCTGCAGCGATCGGCTGTTGAAATGGCCAAAGACTGGCGCGGCGACCGATACCTGCGCAAACTTGAGGCTCTGTTGGTCGTAATGAACAAAAATGAGGCTTTGCTCATATCCGGTCAGGGAGACGTGATTGAGCCTGATGACAACCTCATTGCGATCGGAAGCGGCGGTTCTTACGCCCTGGCAGCCGGACGCGCCCTCAAGAAGCACGCGCCTGATCTGTCTGCCCGCGAACTGGTTGAAGAGTCCCTGCATATCGCCGCGGACATTTGCATTTATACCAATCATAATCTGACGATTCTGGAAATAGATGAATAAATCGGAACAACTGGCACGTTCACTCACACCCCGGCAGATTGTTGAAGAGCTTGACCGATACATTATCGGGCAGGATTCGGCAAAGAAAGCGGTAGGTATTGCTCTACGCAACCGCTGGCGGCGCATGCAGGCCCCCGAGGATATCCGCGATGAGATTCTGCCCAACAACATCATTCTTATTGGTCCGACCGGGGTCGGCAAGACCGAAATCGCCCGCCGGCTGGCCAAACTCGCCAAGGCGCCCTTCATCAAGGTCGAAGCCTCCAAATACACCGAGGTCGGTTATGTGGGACGCGACGTGGAGTCGATGATCCGTGATCTGACCGATATCGCCATTACCATGGTGAAGTCGGAGATGCAGGAACGGGTGATGAAAAAAGCACGTGAGAATGTCGAAGAACGCATCCTCGACCTGCTGATTCCCCCTGTTAAAAAGCCGGCGGAAATCCGCAGCGAAAATCATAATACCCGCGACACAGACGAGCACGGCCATCAAATCGGCTTTGACTCCTCAGACGTCCGGGATGTCTCCGATTATGAGCTTAATCAACGTACCCGTAAAAAGTTCCGCGAAAAATTGCAGCGGGGCGATCTGGACGACCGGATGATAGAAATCGACGTGGCGACCCGAAAACCTGCCAGCATGCAGATTTTCGGTCCGGCAGGGATGGAAGAAATGGGCATTAACCTGCAAGATCTGCTTGGAAACCTTTCCCCCCAGAAATCCAAAAAGAAGCAGGTTAAAATTAAAGATGCACGGGAAATCCTGGTCAATGAAGAAGCCGAGAAACTGATCGATCATGACGCTGCGGTCAATGAAGCGCTGGAGCGTGTTCAGACCTCCGGCATTGTATTTATTGATGAGATCGATAAAGTAGCTGCAGGAACTACCGGAGACGGCCGGGGCGGCGGGCCCGACGTGAGCCGGCAGGGAGTCCAGCGGGACCTGCTGCCTATCGTGGAAGGCAGTAACGTAATGACCAAGCACGGCATGGTAAAAACGGATCATATCCTTTTTGTAGCCTCCGGGGCCTTCCATGTGTCTAAACCATCGGACCTGATTCCTGAACTCCAGGGGCGGTTTCCTATCCGCGTGGAAATGGACAGCCTGACGGAAGATGACTTTTACAAGATACTGACCATTCCTAAAAATGCCCTGACAAAGCAATATGTGGCTATGCTCGCTTCAGAGGGCATCACTCTGGAATTTAATGACGACGCAATTAAGGAAATCGCCCGGCTGGCTGCTGAGGTTAATGCTTCCGTGGAAAATATCGGTGCCCGGCGGTTGCAAACCATCCTCTCGAGTGTACTCGAAGAGATTCTCTACGCCGTGCCCGACGACATTAGCAGCGGAACGTTATCCGTTGATAAAGACTATGTAGATAAACAATTAAAAGACATCGTACAAAACCGGGATTTAAGTCAATATATTCTGTAAATTATTCTGTTAGGAAATAGTCAAAAATACTTTGCTGTCATCTGAACAACCACTTCTCGGGAGCTTTGATTCTGACACAAATCGACACTTTTCAGGAAACTTTCGATATCATAACGTAATTTACGGATGCACTTGTTTCGGCAGTCTTAGTGAACATTATTCAAACTTATGTCTATAAAGAAATTTTTCGCGCCAGGCCTTGTTACCGCTGTCATCCTCGTTGCCCTCTGGCTTTCAGGCGTAGATCCGGTTACGATCAAGAAGAATGACGACCGTACCAATATCCAGAAGTACATCCAGGTTGAAAAGCGGATTCTGGATAATTATGTGGATCCGGTAAATGTAAAAACGCTTTATGAGAACAGCATCCGCGATATGGTGGCACACATCTCGGACAGTACAGTCAAAATACAGGGTACCCCGCTGGATACGACTTTTGCCGGAGAGGATGTGCATGACCTGAGGTCATCGGTGCTGAACTTTGAAAAGGCCTACGTCTACCTGTCGAACAATTATCCTGATGAGAATATGAACAAACTGACCGCGGATGCCATCCGTGGGATGTTTCACAACCTGGATCCTCATTCCATCTATATTACGCCTGAGGATAATAAACGTGTAAGAGAGGAATTCAACGGAAAATTCTCGGGAATCGGCATCCAGTTTGATGTGATCAACGATACCATCACGGTCATCACTCCTTTATCGGGCGGTCCGAGCGCCTCGCTGGGTATCTTATCCGGAGACCGCATCGTAACGATCAACGACAGCAGTGCGATCGGGTTTTCCACCGAGCAGGTTGTAAATACGCTGCGCGGTCCCAAGGGATCGGTAGTAAAAGTGGGCATCGTACGCCCGCATATCAATCATATTCTGCATTTCAAAATCACCCGTGACGACATCCCGCTCACTACCATCGATGCGGCTTATATGCTGGATGACAAAACGGGATATATCAAAATAAACCGGTTTGCACGAACAACCCATGCAGAATTTGCCGCGGCACTGGCGAAGCTTCAGGGCGAAGGTATGACCCGCCTGGTGCTGGATCTGCGGGGAAATCCGGGCGGTTTCCTCGACCAGGCTATCGAAGTCGCCAACGAATTTTTCCCGCGTGGGGTAAAGTTACTCTCGACCAAAAGCCGCCATCCCCGTTATAACCAGGTGTTTAAATCCACAACTGAGGGTTCTTTTGAGCATGGAATGCTCATGGTACTCATCAACAAAGGCTCAGCCAGTGCCAGTGAAATTGTAACCGGAGCCATCCAGGATCACGACCGGGGCCTTGTGGTGGGTCAGCGTTCCTTTGGAAAGGGACTGGTTCAGCAGCAATATGAACTCGTCGACGGTAGTGCCATACGGGTCACTATTTCGAGATACTATACTCCCTCAGGGCGCGAAATACAAAAACCGTATAATAAAGGCCGGGAAGCTTATGCATACGAGCTTTATAACCGAAGCAACAACGCCCGGACCGATGTTGAGCAATTCATCGATCATGTTCCTGATTCTTTGAAATACAAAACCGATGCCGGACGGACGGTTTACGGAGGCGGTGGAATCGTGCCCGACCATATCGTCCAGGAAGATACAACCACCAGTTATATCTTGGCTTTCATGCAACACAAGCAGTTGGATGTGGAATACGTATTGCATTATCTGGAAAACAAAGGGAAACAGCTGCAGAAAAAATACCCCGACTTCAAATCGTTCCGTAAGAACTTCCACTTTTCGAATGAGGATGTGGAACAATTCCACAATCTTCTCAGGAAGAATGGTCTGGTCGAAAACGATTCGGTGAAGGTACCAGCCTATCGCAGAGATACATTATATGTGAAGCCGGGTATCTTCAAAAAAGAATTATGGATATGCAAGGGCTTTATGAAAGCGGAAATGGCGCGTCAGGTGTGGGGACGTTCCTATTACTACCCTGTCTATAACGATGTCTTCAATGTTACTCTGAAAAAAGCCATGACTCTGTGGCCCGAGGTTAAGCACCTGGAGGCTTATGCCGCCCTCCACACTCCGACAAAGAAAGAAGCCTCTGCCACCAACACAGCAGCACAGCCGGTTATCGACAGTAACTAAGACAACGCGGGGAATTGGATCCGGAGGAGCGCGGATATATTCCTCCTTGATTCAGGTAACTCTTTAACCCCTGAGGTAAGCCCCATGAGTGGGAGATGCGCAAGGTTCCACGGCTCATTTCATTCAACCGGGCGGACATCCAGGCCGGCGGCAAGCATCTCGTTATGGTATCCGATCCACCCGTGAACGCTGACGATCAGGGCAATGCAAAAGCTGATCTCCCAAATCCACCCGTTCCCCTGAAAGATATCGGATGAAAACCAATATGTCAGATAGGAGACTGCAAAGAGGCACAGTCCGACGAGTGTCAGATAATTCTGCTCTCCTTTATGCCGGTTAATAGCTACAAGTAAAATGGCTGCAACCAGCCCCCCTCCTTCGTAGATGCCCATCAGCCACTCTTTCAGCACCAGGGTACGATCTATAAAAGGCCAGAAAACCAAAAGAAGCAATGGGAGAAAGATGAACATCCTTGGGAAGCGCGCATATTCAGGCTTGGAGTAGTGAGTATATTCCATCAGGCCGATCAGCAGGATGGTTATGGTAATGATGCGCCCCCAGCCGATCATCATTTCCAGAGAGTGTGACACGCCGATGTACCCGCTCACATAATAAAGAAGCAGCGTCAGGAATAATGTGAAACCCGAAACCGCCAGAATCCGGATATGCCAGCTAACGGCTTTCCAAAATATCATCCCCATCCGGAGGCAGACATACAATCCGGAGATGAGCAATAAAAAATCTGCTAATCGTTGATAAGACATTCTCAGGCAATCAAAACATATTCTTCGACGGCAATTTCCCGCTATTCATCACGACAACATGCTCCGCCATTCCCCGAAGCTGATTCCTTTCATTATCGATCATCGACTGAAGCAAATCAAGCAGCGTGCGACCGTCCTCATCAATTATTTCCGGCCATTTATCCTCATCAATGGCATGCAGCGTCTTTAGAAGTGTGGTTCGATGCCGGATTACAGAATTGAGGAATTCATCGATTGAGGTCACCTCTTCCTGTCTGAATGTGAAGTCTTCTTCGATATCTCTGCGAGAAACGGGCTTCCTGTCGGCTGCCTGTCCGAAAAGAGGCCTGTAAACATTCTGCTGATGATGATCAATCAGGGCGATCATCTCAAGGATCGAATAGCCGTCCAGGGGCTTCTCTCGGTACGGGACTGATTCGATAACAGATTTGAGCGCCTCCAGTTCATCCTTCAGATAAGAAGCATCGCCGAGCAGGTATTGCAGCCGGATCTCCCCATCGATTTCGTTCATCACGTTATCCGGTTTATTATGCATTTTTTGCCAAACAGGGGATGATCAGTCTGCGGCCGCGTTCAGGCTATGGCTTCCTTCTTTTCGGACTCACGTTTGGCTTCCAGCATTTCAACCAGCGAGAGGCTGGTTTCCCAGTTTTGGTCGCGATTGCGCACGGAATGGATGTTATTTTCCTCAGGAAAATGCCAAAACTGACCAAATTGCCGGTTTTTATATTCCCGCAGCCAGTCGAGACGATATTTGAGATCTTCTTTGGGAATCAGCAGTTTCTCCTTATCGTAAATGGCCTCTTCCCTTGATTCAAATACCAGATCAAAATCGTTGCTCATGACGATGGCTTCCTCCGGACAAACTTCCTCACAAAAGCCACAGTAGATGCACCGCAGCATGTTGATTTCGAAGAACTTCGGATAACGCTCCTTGGGATCGTCCGGATTCTCTGCGGCCTGCATGCTGATGGCCAGCGGAGGGCAGGCCCGGGCGCACAATCCGCAGGCCACGCATCGCTCCTGCCCGTCGTCCTTAACGAGAACCGGCCGTCCTCTGAATACCGGAGGCGGATCAAACCGTTCCTCAGGGTATTGCATGGTGAACTTGGGCAGAAATATTTGCTTCAGACTATACCACATCCCTCTGACGATTTCCGGAACATAAATCTTCTCCCAGAAATTCAGTTTGCTTTCTTTGGCGGCATTTTTATTGAGCGCGTTTAAAACAGGTTCTTCAAGATTCCGGGACATAGGCTAACGTCTTATCAAATCCAATGTATCCAAGTTAATGCCTCGACATGGCGAAAAAACCGCCATCATCTCAACATGTAAAAATACTCCGAATTCCTTACGATATCAAAAGATATTATGGAGGGAATTGCCGGTGGGAGATGTCAATTTGCCCGCTCACGGCCTCTCGTCCGCAGCTCTCTTCATCATTTCTCTTTAAAGACCATTGTGATGGGTACCCCTTCGAAGCCGAAAGTATCACGCAGGCGGTTTTCGATAAACCTGCGGTAATTGGCAGGCAGATCGAACGGACGATTCATAAAAAATGAGAAAACGGGCGGGTTGGATTTCACCTGTGTGGCGTACTTAATAGAGAGTGTGTGTCCTCTTTTCTGGGGCAGAGGCCGTTCTTTGGCGAGAGCAGCCAGGAAGCGGTTTAACTCTCCCGTGCCGATACTCTTCCGCCGTTCGGCAAGGATCTTATCCACAAGCTCCATTATTTTATGAATCCGCTGCCCCGTCAATGCAGAAGCCGGGAGGACAGGCACGTACCGCATGTCCGGAATGCGGTTGTAAATAGCATCTACATAAAGGTTATAGCTCCCGGAATCTTTCTCCACCAGATCCCATTTGTTGATTACAATGAATATCCCCTTGTTGAATTTTTCGGCTTCTTTAAGTACGTGAATATCCTGACTCTCGAACCCGACCACAGCATCTATCAGCAAAACAGCCACATCGCATTCGTGGATGCTGCGAAAGGAACGCAATGAACTATAAAACTCCACGCTCTCCTTGATGCGGGTTTTACGTCTTAACCCTGCTGTGTCGATAATCTCGTAACATTTGCCGTAATATTTCAGAATACTGTTGATAGAGTCGCGCGTGGTGCCGGCAACCTCCGAGACCATACTTCGCTGGTTGTTCAGCAGCTTGTTCACGAGGCTGCTTTTGCCCACATTCGGGCGGCCCACGATGGCCAGTTTGGGATATCCGGTTGGAGCTTCTCCCGGACGATCCGGAAGCAGCTCTGCCACCCGGTCGAGCAGCTCGCCCGTTCCGCTGCCGTTGATGGATGAGATAGGATAGATCTCCCCGAAGCCCAGCTCATAAAATTCATTCGCATCCAGTCTGTACTTTGGGTTGTCGGCCTTGTTCGCCGCCAGAATCACCGGCTTGTTCTGCCTGCGAAGCATCCGGGTGACCGCCCGGTCGAGCTCAACAATGCCTGAACGGACATCAACCAAAAAAATAAGCACATCCGCCTCATCAATAGCCATATCGATCTGATCCCGGATGCTGGCCAGGATCTCATCGGGGTCGTCAGGCACATATCCGCCCGTGTCGATCACGCGGAAGTCTCTGCCATTCCAGAAAGTCTCTCCGTAGTGACGGTCGCGGGTAACTCCTGCCGCGTCGTGCACAATCGCTTTGCGTTCCCCGATCAACCGGTTGAAAAACGTAGATTTGCCCACATTGGGTCTTCCTATAATTGCTGCAACCGCCACGATATTATCCTGATATTTCTTTATATTGATGAGATCCGGGCTTTGCGAAAGGCTGAAAACGGCAATAGGGGACGGAATCGCGACGAAGTACCTCTATCCCAAAGCTGTCGGATGAAACCGGTAAAAATAGCAATTATCTGAATAACACGCGGCATCTATCATGCTTAAATGGATTTACGATTCCCTGGGATTCTTCTTAACATTCGCCATATCCATCGTTATTTTCCTGTTATTCATTTGCTATCTGGCCGGAATAGCGGGTATTTCTGACCTGCATATCTCTGAAAAAAAGAAAAACTGGCTGCTGGTCGCGAGTGTCGTTATTTTACCATACCCGGTAATCTGGCTCTTTATGAACATCCTTCAGCAGAAAAAACGCCTGACTCTGGACGCCCGGCAATAACCTCATTCATTTTATTCCGGAAGAGCCTTCGCCTCTGCAGACGGCTGTTCCACCAACAGCCACGGCTCAAGGTTTTCTTCGCCGATATCCTGGAGGAAACGGGAAAGATTGGTGAAATATTCTCCATAACTCATATCCCGGACAACCGGCCAGGTCAGGTACAGGTTGGATCGCGCCCGCGTACAGGCCACATATAAAAGCCGGAGTTCCTCATCCAGTTCTTCCTCCTTTTTTACAGAATACCCTGAAGGGATGACCCCGTCGAGGCATTGTATGATGAATACCTGATCCCACTCAAGTCCCTTGGCGGAATGAATCGTACTCAACACCAGCGGCATCTCATCCCGATCGGAGCCCTTTGTATCCACTGCCGTTGCTTCGATCGGATCCAGAGCGAGTTCGTCGAGTAGTTTTTGCAGATCGGAGTAGTTTTCAGCAATGCCTGCAAAGGTATCAAGATCCTTCATCCTTTTAGGATAGTCGTCGAATTTCTTCTTGCAAAGAGGTTTATAATAGGCAACAATACGGCCAACCGCCTCTGCCGTTGCATAATCTTTATTCCTGAGATCCTGCAGCAAGCTGCTCAGCAAGTGAATTTGCTGCAGGTAACGTTCCGTAACCAAATGGGAAGCATCCACTTCATAAGGATTCTGCTGCTTGCCGAGCCATTCCGCCAGATCGCCTGCGGTCTTGGGTCCCACTCCTTCTATCAATTGTAAAATACGGTTCCAGGCAATGGCATCTTTCGGATTCACCACCACACGGATATGAGCAAGCACATCCTTGATATGAGCGGCTTCGGTGAGTTTCTGGCCGCCAAACTTCACGAACGGAATCTTTTTCTGATTCAGCTCAACTTCCAGGTCGAATGAATCGCGGGCATTACGAAAAAGGACCGCCATATCGGCAAGTGCTATCCCCTGCTCTCTGAGGTTCAGGATCATCTGGCTCAGAAACCGCGACTGGTCCCGGTCGTCCGGAGCTTTAACCAGGGCCGGCAATTCTCCGGGATTGTTTCGGGTGAAAAGCCGTTTGTCGAATTTATTTTGGGCCTGATCCAGCAGTTTATTCGCCAGATTGAGGATATTTTGCGTGGAACGGTAGTTTTCTTCCAGTTTGATAATTTCGGTATCCGGGAACTGTTCCGGAAACTGCATGATATTCCGGTGATCGGCTCCGCGGAAGGAATAGATACTCTGGGCATCGTCACCCACCGCCATCACGTTGCCATGCCGTGAGGAAAATAAGCGTACCAGTTTTGCCTGCAGCGCATTGGTATCCTGGTATTCATCTACCATTACAAAGCGGTTTTTCCCCGACACCCGTTCACGGACGTGCTCATGATCCGCCAGGAGGTTACAGGTCTCGAGCAGTAAATCGTCAAAATCCATCACACCGTTCGACTGTTTATACCTCCGGTAGCGATCCGCAATTTCTTCGATGCGGTCGATATGCGTCAGAAACTGGGGATATTGCCGGTCGACGATCTCGTGAAGCGACTGCTGTTTGTTAATCGCCGTGCTGATTATCTGATACAGCGTGTTCTTTCGCGGAAACCGCTCTTTGAGTTTATTGAATTTTCGTTCGGAACGAATACTCTGAAGGATGTCCATGGCATCGCCGGCATCAAGAATGGTGAAATTCCGCGGATATCCAATCTCTTCATGGTAGCGATGAAGCAGGCTGTTGCAATAAAAATGGAAGGTACCTCCCCTCACGTTCCTGCACCGCCGGTCGAGCAGGTCTGCGGCACGGGACAACATCTCCCGGGCAGCCCTCCGGGTGAAGGTGAGCAGAAGAATATGCGCCGGATCAACCCCGCTCTCCACCAGCCGGGCCACACGGTAGATAAGGGTACGGGTCTTGCCCGTACCCGCTCCGGCGATCACAAGAGCTGCCCCGCCATCCAGAAATACGGCCCTTCTCTGCCGGGGGTTCAGCAATTCATCGTAGGGAATGGTGTAAGCCGTTTCTGACGGGCGGGGTTCATCGTTTTGAAGGACGAATTTCTTCATAGCCTCAAAATAGGAAATGCCCGGATATATATGAAATATGTGTAGCGATCTCCGGCCACATAGAGAGATTCACATAAAATAACTCAAAAACGGTGCAGATGTCTGGCGAGATTCTCCCGGCGGCCGGATTAATCCGGGGATCCCGCCCCGGATCTTTTGCGCCGGAGAATATTTTTAATTTATGCATCCCACCGATATATTCCGTTGTCATTTTACATTTTGTCTGCCGGAATGCAGATCTTCATAAGAATAAATCACAGATCATGGCTACAGGGATCCCCCATAAATCGCGCTTGTTGACAACGGTTATGCTTCTCACGATCATTTGCTGGTCGTGCAGCAGTTCAAAAAAAACAAAAACTTCTGCCAGTGATTCCATCGATGTGGTTGGTTATGTGGGAGATACTCCTGTCACGTACCGGCAATTACTGGATCAGTACACTACTTCCGGTTCCCATGAGGCCTTCAAGAAAGATTCCGCCACCTACCGGGATCTCTCTCAGTTTCTGGATTTATATCTGACTTACCGGGCAAAGCTGCTGGAAGCCCGGGATGCAGGATATTATCAGCAAAAAGAGATCCGGGACGAACTGGATCAGTATGCCCGTCAATATGCCTATACTTACTGGATGGACAAAAGGATACGTGATGAGTTGCTCGATACCCTCATCGCCCGCTCAAAGTACGATGTTCATGTCTCCCATATCCTGATCGTACTCCCGCGGGATGCTTCTCCCAAAGATACCCTGGCAGCCTGGAACAAGCTCATGGAAGCCCGCAGGGAGTTTCTTCAGGGAAAACCTTTTCCCGAGCTCGTAAAAGAATATGCGACAAAACGCAACGGACGAAGTCTGGGTGGAGATCTGGGATATATCTCGGCCGGAAAAACGGTCAAGCCTTTTGAAGACGCCGCCTATAACACGCCTGTCGACAGTATTTCAATGCCCGTACGCTCGCAGTTCGGGTATCACCTGATTTATGTCCAGGGACGCCGCAAACATCAGCCCGACCGCCTTGTTTCCCATATCTTCTTCCGCACGGACGGAAAGGGCCGTTCGATCTCAAGAGCAATGAAACAGGCCGACAGCGTGTATTCTCTGCTCAAAAACGGTGCTTCCTGGAATAAGATGGTGCAATTATCGCAGGATCCACCCAGCCGCCAGCAAAACGGCCTGATAGGATGGGTCAACAGGAAGCGATACCGCCCGACATTCAGCGATACCGTCTTCTCAATCAGAAAACTTCATACGCCCTATCATCCTTTCTACAGCGGTTACGGCGTGCACATCATCCGAATCGATTCGATCCGCACCTTTCCGGACAAAAAAGCGGAAAGAGCTTTCTGGTTGAGAGAGCTTAAGCGCATGCCCAGGTACCGGAATCACAAAAAGTATATCCTGGAGCAGGTTGAAAAGCTCGGAGGTGCACAGGTTTATGCTCCTGCCTATGATAGTCTTGCAGAATTAATAGCCCGGAGGGATTCGATTGATTTATCGCATCCGGAGCTGCCGCAGGAACTGCTGGCAAAACCCTTTTACAGTATCAATAATCAAACTTATACGGGTGCCGATTTCGTCAAATGGCTCAGGGAAGAACGCCCGGACCAACGCCGTTTCCCTCACCTTTATTCCCGGTTTTCCGAATTTCAGGACTCCCTCGCCAGAAAGGAACTCGTGTCTGTGACCGGGGAACGGTTCCCAAAATACAAACAGGAGGTTCAACGCTATCTTGACGGCCTGGTGGTTTACAAGATCACGGACGACTCGGTGTGGAGTTATGTCCGCCGCGACACTACTGCGCTTCGCAGCCTGTTTGCTTCGGATTCGCTCAAATACTGGTATCCGACCCGCTACAAATACTACGAAATCACATCCGACGAAGATTCCACGCTGAACCTTGCCGCGCATCTGTTGAAAAACGGGGTCGTCCCCGACAGTCTCAATAATCATATCGGCCGGAAATACCTATCGGTACGGGAAAATATCGCCTCGGACCCGAAGGCCGTATCCTATCAGCGCCTGGAAAAATTACACGAAGGGGGAGTGAGTTCTGCCTTTACCGTGGATGGCCGCCATCATGTCCTTTATCTGAACGCGATTATGAAGCCACGACCAATGACATTTAAAGAGGCATATAATCAACTATCTTCCGATTATCTGCCGATAAGGAAAAAGGAGTGGCTGAACCGGCTGCACGAAAAATATAATGTTCACCGGGCCGGACCCGATCATCTGAAAAAGGCATTCTGGACAAAAGATCCGGATGAAGGATCTTAAACCCGCCTTACAAGTTTATGTTGAAGACGTATCTGCATTATTCTGTTTATCTCCTTGCGGCATTTTCGGTGGCAGGATCGTTCTCCGGGTGTTCCCGGAAGGCTCCGGCAACTGATAGCAGAATTGTGGCCCGTGTAGGTACGGCTACACTTACTTACGATCAGGCCAAATCGCGAATTCCCCATATCGTTTATCAGGAAGACAGCACCGGGGCGGTTTTGCGATACCGGAATCACTGGGTCAGGGAGCAGCTCCTGATTCAGGAGGCTGAGCGGGATAACTTCGACCAACAACCTGTTTTTCAGGAAAAACTGAAGGATATGAAAGGCCAGCTTTTGGCGGAAATGATGCGCACGTATGTGCTCAGCCATGCTGATACCAGCAAGATAACCGACCAGGAAGCACAGAAATATTATGAGGAACATAAAAAGCAATTTGCCCTGAATGAACGCTATGTCCAATTCCGGCATTTGATTGCCGCCACACTCAGCGACGCCAAACAGGCCCGGCAGGATCTGCTGCACGGGATCCCCTGGCCGACGGTGGTCAGGAAATACGGTATTCACCCCGACGACCAGTTACGGGCTTCCGAGAAATACTGGCCTATTTCTCTGGCGGCACACGATTACCCGATTATAAACCGGTTTCTCCATATCATCGGAAATATGGAGATCTCTCCAATAAGGTATATCAACGGCCGTTATCATTTCGTACAACTGACCGGGCAGAAGCCAAAAGGAGCACATCCCGGGGTAAGCTGGGCGCTCGACCGGGTAAAGGAATGGCTTAAGCTCCAAAAACGACGGAAGACCCTACGTACATTCGAGGAGAATCTCTATCTTAGGGCGGAATCGAATAATGAGCTTACGTTGCCGACCATTTTTCCAAACGCCTCCACCGACACGACCGGATCAGCCAATATCAATTAATTCTTCATGCGAATCACTAAAATCCGATTTCTTTTTGTTGTCATTTTCAGTCTTATTGTGATTGCTCCCACCGTTCAGGCCCAACAAAAGCAGGTACTGGATAAAATCGTGGCTCTCGTCAACAACCACATCATCCTGAAATCAGACGTCGATAGCGTTCTGGACCAGTTTCTCCAGCGGTCGCAACAGGTGAAATTCTCTAAAGACCTCTGGTATCAGGCGCTGGAATCGGAGATCGACAAGTATGTGCTCCTCGAAAAAGCCAAACTCGATTCCGTGACCGTAACAGACGAGGATGTAAACCGCGCTCTCGACCAGCGCATCCAGCAGATGGAGCAACAGGCCGGCGGTCAGGAAGCACTGGAAAAATACTTCGGAAAAAGCATCATTCAATTGAAATCGGACTGGAAAGAGCTTTATCGGGAAGACGCGATCGTTAATAAAGTCCGCCAAACCGAGCTTAATAAAATAACCATCACACGGCCTGAAGTCATCAATTTCTTCAACAGCATACCTAAAGACTCCCTGCCTGCGATCCCGGAGTCCGTCGACCTGGCCCAGATCGTCAGAATCCCCCCTTTGGATAAGAACGCACAGCAGGCGGCTTTCAACCTGGCCAAGAGACTGCGTGATTCGATTGTCGTTTATCACAAAAGCTTTTCGGAAATAGCCAAACGATGGAGCGACGGGCCTGCGGCTTCCAATGGAGGACACATCGGGCTGATCAATGTGAAGGAACTGGTATCTTCCTATTCGGCGGCAGCAGCGGCCCTGCAGCCCGGGGAAATATCCGAAGTCGTTAAATCTCCCTTCGGGTATCATATTATCAGGCTCAACAGGAGGATTGGCAACAAGATCGACACGGATAACATCCTGATCAAAATCGATTCCGACAAAAGAGACGATTCCAAGGCTATCACATTTCTGAAACAGATTCGTGACAGTGTGCTTACCGGCGGCAGGTCGTTTGCAAAAATGGCGCGTAAATATTCCGATGACAAAGCCACAGCACCGGCAGGAGGACAACTGGTCGACCCGCAAACCGGAAGTCACTATATCCCTATTAATAAGCTGGATCCTTCGCTGTATCGTATTGTTTTGCTGCTTGATAAAGACGGCGCCATCTCGTCTCCCAAGCCCTTCACCATCAAAAACCCCGATGAAGTGAAGGCTTACCGGATCGTTCAGTTGAAGAAACGTATTAAGGAACATCAGGCCAATCTGGATCAGGATTACGACCTGATCAAACAGTATGCTCTCCAGCAAAAGCAGATGAAGGTGATGTCAAAATGGATGCAGGACCTGCGCAACCAGGTGTATGTCGAATATAAAATCCCGGTTCCCCGGAAGGATCAGAACCGGACATTGGGAAAACAACAGACAGGCTAACGGATGAAGCATATTCCAAAAGATCCGGACAAGGCGGCCCATTTTTTTCAGGATTCTTTTGAACGGCTCCGCAAGGAAATTGCACGAGTAGTCGTCGGTCAGGATACAACCGTCGAGTTACTGTTGATCAGCCTTTTTTCACGCGGGCACTGTATTCTGATCGGCGTGCCGGGACTGGCCAAGACCCTGCTGGTAAAAACCGTATCGCAAACCCTGAATCTGAAGTTCAGCCGTATTCAATTCACTCCGGACCTGATGCCGGGTGATATTACCGGGACGGAAATTATCCAGGAAGATATCAAAACAGGTCACAAGGCCTTCCGGTTCATTCATGGGCCTGTTTTTGCCAATATTCTCCTGGCAGATGAAATCAACCGGACACCCCCGAAGACCCAGGCGGCGCTGCTGGAGGCCATGCAGGAATATCATATAACAGCCTCCGGGAACACCTATGATCTCACTCCGCCCTTTTTTGTGCTGGCTACCCAAAATCCCATTGAACAGGAAGGCACCTATCCGTTACCCGAGGCCCAGCTCGACCGCTTCATGTTCAACCTCTGGCTTGATTATCCCCGCTTCGAGGAGGAGATCGATATCGTGAAACGTACAACCGCTTCTCCGGACGCAACCGTCGACCCGGTACTGGATGCCGGCCAGATTCTGGAACTTCAGGCGTTGATCCGGGAGGTGGCCGTCCCGGAGAACGTGCTCGATTCGGCGGTACGCCTGGTAAGTATGACACGCCCCAAAACCGATCATGCGCCTGATTTCGTGAATCAATATATGAGCTGGGGAGCCGGGCCGCGGGCATCTCAGTATCTGATTTTGGGAGGAAAAACACGGGCACTCTCGCAAGGGCGTTATAATGTTACCGAAGAGGACATCCGGGCCCTCGCCATCCCGGTTTTGCGACACCGCATTGTTCCGAACTATGCGGCCGAAGCCGACGGCGTTGACAGCGTGGGCCTGATCAACGGACTGCTCGACCGGCTTTGAGCGATTTGCTTCTTCACCCTAATGACTAACCGATCGAAACGCGGTTTATGGATCTGCTCACACCGGCATACCATTCGACGTTTGCTCTTGTACTGATCGTATTATTGTTTCCCGCAGCGGCCGTCCTTGCCTGGTGGAGTTACCGAAAACCGATCTCTCTTTCCATCCCCCTCCGTTATACTCTGATGATCCTGCGCTGTCTGGCTATCTGGATCATCCTGATCGTTTTGCTAAACCCGGTTATCAAAATGACCCGTTCATGGGAGGTGAAGCCCGATATAGCGGTACTGCTCGATAACTCGGCCAGCATGACGATAAAAAAGGGGGATTATCAGGGGATCCCGGATTACCGGTCCGTACTCAACGCGTTACAGCTCTCGGACACCAGCCACATCCGATATCATACCTTCGCCTTTTCCCGAAACGTGCACGCTGCCCCGCCCGGCAGCCTGGCCTTCAATGGAGAGAATACCGATCTTGACGCCGCCCTGAGGTCCGTATCCCGGCAGGGAGAACCGTATAACGCGATCATCCTGGTCAGCGACGGTATCTCAACTTACGGCGCCGACCCCACAAACACGGTAAACCGGCTGACGATCCCGGTATTCACAATCGCCACAGGAGATACGACCCATGAGCGGGATATTGTCGTGGAAAATATCGTTCACCCTGACAAATCGTACAAAAACACCCCTACTCCCCTTGACGTGACGATATTGAACGACGGATTTCCGGATGACAGGCTCGATGTTCAGCTGATCAGAAATAATGAGATCATCGACCATAAAACCATCCGGACGAAGGGGAAGAAATCCGCAGTAACCGTCCACTTCTCGGTGAAACCGGTTGAAACGGGATTACATCAGTACGAGATTCGGGTTCCGGCACTTTCAGGTGAACGCAATACACGCAACAATCATCGTTTTGTGACACTGAAGGTCCTGAAGAACCAAATCCGGATTCTTCACCTTGCTTTCGAGATTTATCCGGATGTGAAGACGGTGCGTTCCATCCTTGAGGAGGACAAAGGCATCAAATTATCAACGCGAACCTGGGTTTCGGGAGATACTTTCATCGGAGGAAATCTTCCTGCAAAACCGGATTCTCTGGATGTGGTCATCCTTCAGGGATATCCTGACTCCTCTGTTCCTCAGAAAGTCAGAAAACAGGTGCAGAAGCTGATTCAAAACAAGCCGGTCATTCTGTTGGCTACGCCCCGAACGGATATTACCGATGCCGGCCCTTCGCTTCGGTCTGTCCTCCCGCTGGATGTCCCACCGGGAACCCCTTCTATGAGAATCTCCATTCAGAAAAATGCAAAGGAAGAGGGGCATCCCGTTCTTGATTTACCGGCCATCGATCAGGGAAACGTTCCGGCTATGTATGGACCCATCAAAAATGTAAAGGCAGCCGCCGGCGCTCATGATTTATTCGACGCGGTGTATCACGATCAGGATACGCACACTCCGGTACTGGCTCTCAGAACACTCGGCAACCGGCGGATTGCCGAAATGCTGGCTTTCGGCTACTTTCACTGGTATCAGCAACCCGGCTCCACCCGCGATTTCGTGATAAAGCTGATAAACAACCTGGTCCAATGGACCGCTACCTCGCCGGATAACCGCCTGTTGCGGCTCAAACCCACACAGCCGGTGTATAACCAGACGGAATCTGTGGCATTTACCGCCCTGCTGAACAACCAAAACGGCCGGCCCGAAGACCAGGCTATTATCGAACTGACGATCGACGGAGATCAATACGAAAGCCGTCATTTTACAATGACGCATTCAGGTACAGGTCAATATGATCTTCAGGTAGGTAAATTACCGGAGGGACATTACCATTATCATGCGGTTGCCCGCCGGCAGAAAGTTATCCTTGGAAAAGCGAATGGGGAGTTTATCATCGGCACCAAAGGCACCGAATTCGTCAATACCGATCGGAATGATGCGCTGATGAGCTATATTGCCAAAACCACAGGCGGCGGATTTTATACCTGGCAGAACGCCTCTGAGGTCCTTCCAGCCATGCGCAGCAGAGGATTGCTCCAAACAACGCAGAAAACAGAAAATACCTCTCTGCCCCTGCATCAGTCTCCGTGGTGGCTCGTGGCCGCACTCATACTGCTTACCGGCGAATGGACGATCCGGAAGGTAAAAGCACTGTAGAGGATGATAGGGATAGGGAAGTTTAAAGTACTTAAAGTTTGGAGTACTTAGAGCTTTCTAAAAGAACCCTTGAAGTTTTATCGGAAGCTGGTAAATGAATATTACTATATTATAAAAAATGGTTATATACTCAGGGTTTTGAATTACATAAACTTACCCGGTATCACTTCTTCGGATTTTTGTACTTCCCTGCCTCTTCGAGGTCCTCGGGTTGCCTGAGCGGCTTTTTTATCCGAAATTAATCATACTACCTCCTACAGGCTATTACAGCAGAAATATCCCAATGAAACAATCCGGGGCGATTGCAACACTCCAAATCACTTCACCACATCGCCATTACTCAGATATTTGCCATCCTCTCGTTTCAGCACCCATTGCCGTCTGCTTTAGCTGACGGACTATGAAGTCTCTCCATAAATAGGGCTTTTAGCCCATGATGCCGGGGCCTTTATGGGCTAAAGCCCTATTTGGAGGCGGCTTTTTTTATCCGTTGGCTAAAGCCAACGGCAATGGGTGCTGAAAATGAATGGGAGAAAGAAAAGACAGATGACTGAAACCAATGGCAATGGGCGGCGAAATTATGCATCACACCATGATTGACATGGTACAAAATCACTTCACCACGAAGTTTATGATTTTGCCCGGTACGAAGATTTCCTTCACCACATTGCCATTATTCAGATAGTTAGCCACTCTCTTGTTACGGCGCGCCTGATCCAGTACATAGTTTTTATCAGCAGCTTTATCGGCCGGTACTTCAATTCGTCCGCGTACTTTCCCGTTAATCTGCACGGCGTATATTTTGGTCTCACTTTTCAGGTATTCCTCTTTCCATTCAGGCCACGGCTCATGTGCCAGTGATCCTGCGTGACCTAAACGGCTCCAGAGTTCCTCAGCAATATGCGGGGCAAAGGGAGAAAGAAGCCGCACGTATGCCTCCATCGCCGAACGAGGTCTTTTCTCCCATTTTTGTGCTTCATTATTGAAAATCATCAGGGCGGAAATGGCGGTATTAAGTTTGATCCCTTCGATGTCGTCGGTCACTTTGCGGATCGTTTCGTGCAGGATCTTCAACTGATCGCGATCCGGATCAATATCGGCCACCTCTTTGTTCAGTTCACCGGTCTCTTCATCAAGGATCAGGCGCCATACCCGGTTGAGGTACCGGAAGACACCCTCCACCCCCTGTGTACTCCAGGGTTTAACCTGCTCAAGTGGTCCCATGAACATCTCGTAGAGTCGCAGCGCATCGGCGCCGTACTGATGTACCACGTCATCCGGGTTAATGACGTTGCCCCGCGACTTCGACATCTTGAATGAGCGCGCATCGATTACCGTGTTCGTGCCTTTGATTACAAATGCATCTCCCTTTTTCTCTACCTCGGATTCCTCCAGGCGGACCGGCACCCACCCTTCCAACGGACCTTTTTCCTCTACGGACACGAAATGTCCGGCTTCGTCTTTATAAGCCGTATACTCCATTTCCCCTAAAATCATCCCCTGATTTACAAGGCGATAAAAGGGTTCTTTCGTGGCAACCACGCCGATATCGTACAGCACCTTATGCCAGAAACGGGCGTATAACAAATGCAGCACGGCATGTTCGGCTCCGCCGATATACAGATCAACCGGAAGCCAGTATTTCGCTTTCCCGGGATCGACCGGGCCTTTTTCGTAATCCGGATCGATATACCGAAGATAGTACCAGCACGATCCGGCCCATTGCGGCATAGTATTCGTTTCGCGTTTGGCAGGTTTTCCGGTCTCGGGATCGGTCGTATTCACCCAGTCATCGATGGCTGCCAGCGGCGACTCGCCTGTTCCGGCAGGCTGATAACTATCCACATCCGGCAGGGTCACCGGCAGCTCGCTCTCCGGAAGGGCTTTCGGTTTCCCATCGACGTGAATAATCGGAAAGGGTTCCCCCCAATAGCGTTGCCGGGAGAAGAGCCAGTCGCGCAATTTATAGTTGACGCTTTTCTTCCCATACTTTTTTTGCTGAAGCCATTTCGTAATCTTTTCTTTGGCTGCGGGTACCGGCAGACCATCCAGCGAAATTTCATCATTTGAGGAATTTACGATTGTACCATTTTCCGTATCTGTAAATGCAGACTTCGCCACGTCTCCACCGGAAACGACTTCGACAATCGGGAGATCAAACTTGCGGGCAAACTCCCAGTCACGCTCATCGTGGCCCGGGACGGCCATGATGGCTCCGGTCCCATAACCCATCAATACATAATCGGCGATCCACACCGGTATGTTTCCTCCTGTTGCCGGGTTAACGGCGTAGCCCCCGGTAAATACACCCGTCTTTTCCTTATTTAACTCGCCACGGTCCAGATCCGATTTCCGCGAAGCCTGCTCCCGGTAAGCTTCAACCGCCTGTTTGTGCTCTTCCGTGGTCAGCGAATCCACCAGCGGATGCTCGGGCGCAAGCACCATGTAAGTGGCACCGAATAACGTGTCGGGGCGCGTGGTAAAGACGCGTATTTTCTCATCTGTTCCGGCCACAGGAAAGTCGATTTCGGCGCCGATCGATTTCCCGATCCAGTTGCGCTGCATTTCCTTAATCGATTCGGGCCAGTCGACCTCCTCCAGATCCCTGAGCAGCCGTTCGGCGTACGCAGTGATACGGAGTACCCACTGGCGCATCGGCTTACGGATTACCGGAAAACCGCCTACTTCGCTTTTCCCATCGATCACCTCTTCGTTGGCCAGAACGGTTCCCAAAGCCGGGCACCAGTTTACCGGCGCATAATCTTCGTAAGCCAGTCCCTTTTTGTATAGCTGAAGGAAAATCCACTGCGTCCATTTGAAATAGTCCGGGTCGGTTGTGTTTACCTCCCGATCCCAGTCGTAGCTGAACCCCAGCGATTGCAGCTGCCGGCGGAAACGCCCGATATTCTGCTCGGTGGTCACCCGTGGATGCGTACCCGTTTTAATGGCGTACTGTTCGGCAGGCAGTCCAAAAGCATCCCATCCGATCGGATGCAGCACGTTGAAACCCTTCATGCGTTTATAGCGCGCTATGATATCCGTGGCAGTATATCCTTCGGGATGACCAACATGCAGGCCGGAACTGCTCGGATATGGAAACATATCCAGCACATAGAATTTAGGCCGGCTCAGATCCGTATCGTTAGTCCGGAAGGTCTTGTTCGTAAGCCAGTATTGCTGCCACTTCGGTTCAATCCGGGAGGGTTTATACGCTGTTATGCGGTCTTTCGTCGCTTCGTCGCTAATGGGTTTCTGATTCATTTATAAGTTTTTGGACTGATTATACTTCCGGAAGAATACCTCGTATTGAGGTCTCCCGGAGAAAAAAATTATTCAGGATTTAAATTCTGGGATTTATAATTTAATCATAAGGCGTGAAGATACCGTTTTTTAAAACCTTTTGTCCGGTTTGATAAATCCATTTTCATGATCTCCGAAAATGTCATCCTGAATCCGTTTGGAGGTTTACCGCGCATACACGAACAGGTACTGGCTGGTATCCTGGAATGAAAACTCGGCCACCCGGCCTCATCAGGATGACAGTTCGGAGACTTCTAAGAGATTGTCCCAATCCCAGGGAACTTAGCATGCATGTTTACTCCCTTAGCGGGAAGTTCCGCAGAGCCGGCAGAAAACAAGACCATAGCACGTACATTAAGAATTCTCATAATCCTATCATCATCTCGAAAATCTCGGTTCACCCCTTCCGGACCAGCCAGCTCAACACATCCACGCCATCCGGCTGCCATGATATCAACGGACACTGGGCGCGGCTCAGCAAATCGGTGCGGTGTTCCCAGCCCGGAATCGTTATGTGATTGCCGGACACATAGATATTCTGAATCTGATCCGCAAAACGATTCCCCAGTTCAGCAGCTTTTGTTTCATCGCCCTGAACCCAGTAAATCACATGGTTCTGAAGATCCGGCTCGTTTTCCTCTATCAGGAAAAGATCCGCGGATGCCTGTGAACGCTTCACGGCTTTATTATAGGCGACCCGGTAACGCAAAGCAGGAGTCTGCTTTCCCGCCGGAGGATTATCCAGCCAAAAAGCTTCCAGGCAGTCGGTGAGGGAACATTCCACCGCTTCCAGGGGCAACGGACTCACCACAATGCCAACCGATCGGCACCCCCGTCCCTCGTACCGGGCTATTGCTTCAGCCAATGCTTTGAGCCAGGCAGAGTCGTCGCGGTCGAGGTACGCCATTGATAAATGAGCGGTCCGGATCAGAAAGCGGGTATGTTCATCAGCCATATTTTGTTGATAGAGAATCGTCCTGACTTCCCGAACGGTTTCATTCGATCCCGAAAATAATACGGCGTCGGCATGAAGATCACAAAAATCGCCAAGCATCCGGCTCCAGTGTATGGATTCCGCCGGATTTCTTTCCCTCCAAAACTCCAGAAACGATGGAAGCAGATACGGATCCCTGCGGGATATCTTTCCAAAATATTCATATCCCAGGATCAGACAGGCCAACACATCCTGAAGACCGACCAGCGGCAGGTTCCCGGCATGCAGGCAGAGTATTTTTTGAGGGATAATGACAGATTCTGCAGATAGTTGCGTATCAATCCAGGATTCCAGATGCATTACGGTTACGTGCCGTTCGAAACATTGTAAACCGTATTCCACATCGTGATCCGGGAAGAAGTGCTCTGCGATCGTCTTTTCACGAGCCTCTGAAATGCCGCTTTTCGGATCGTGCAGCCATGCCTGAAACGCATCGGCCACTTTTTTTGCCCGTTCTCTGATATCCTTACTGTCCCTGTTCAACTATTCCTCCTGATCAATCAGGAAATTGCATCCCCGCAGGTTATGCGTTTTCCAGCGTCCCAGTACACGAAATTTCCCATCGAAATCCATGACACCGCGATCGCCCGTTAGCAGGAAGGAACAGGACCAGATATTGGCCAGATCTATGATCCCAATCAACCCTTCCCGATTCGCCGGCTGAATTTTCGTCGGATTCTCCGGGTCGCGAATCGTAATCCCAAGCCAGTCTGTTGCCTCGAATTCGCTGCCGCCGCGATTATAAGCCTGGCTCAGCATCTCGGCCATCCCATATTCCGAGTGAATCTGCCCGCCAGGCAATCCAAAACCCGCTGATAGTCGTTGATGAAGTTCGGCCCGTGTCATCTCCCGTTTATACGTTTTCATACCGCCTGTTTCCATGACAATCGCATCCTCCGGCAACCGAACCACCCTCATTTCAATCAAATCCAATAAACCAAATGCTGCTCCAAAAAGCATCAGCCTTTTTCCGGAATCCCTGATTCGGCGAACATCATCCTCTCTCAACGGCTCATTTAGGGGCAGGAAACGGCTCAGTCCACTTTCATCCTGTCCGATCAGTTCATTGATCATCCAAATCAGCGAGGAATGAGGGTTTTCGGAATATCCCGGTGTATATCCCCAGATGGCTAACTTGTCCAATGGATAAAACTGCCGAAATCCTCTCAGCAGGGATTGCCGGTACAGATCTGTCTTGTATATTTCATGGCGGCTGCGCTTCATGCCACCTGTTCCGCTGCTTTGGAAAACCAATTCCGGATCCTTCCACGAACCTGTTTTTACCACCGTATCCCGAAATGCTTCAATCGGCAACAGGGGAATCTGTTCAGGAGAAGTAACCTCATCCGCAACAACACCGAGGGCATCGACAAATCGCCGGTATACCTCATTTCCTCCGTACTGGAACCGGAAGACAACCTGTGCTTTTTCTTCAAAGGAAACATCAGCGTCGAAAATAAAATCTCCCCACTCGCCGGGGTTCTCCGGATGTCGCCTTGTCGTCATTTGCCGGCCGGATTATGGTTGTTCATCTTGATGCACTTGTTAGAGTAACCATCTTACTTTAAATCCAGGCCTGATTCGTTAAAATCCTGTTTGGCATGTCGGATGGTGAGAATCTCTATACTTTCTTCCTGAATTTCATAGACGATAAGATAGTCTTTTCTGATAATCAATTCTCTTACCTTTTCATCATTTAGAATAGGGACCATTCGACCCGCACGTGGGTGTGTCTTTAGATCCCCTACCCGCCTTTCAAACTCTTCAACCAGTGCCAGGGCGGCATCTATGTTGTCGGTTGAAATATAATCAATAATTTCTTCGATTTTCCTGCGGGAAACAGCCGACCAGACAATCTTCATTTCAACTGCTTCAAGCGTTCTTTTAAAGAACTCATCACTTCTTCATGAACAACCCCTTTGCCTTCTTCAACTTCCTGGCGGGCCTGGTTGATTTCCTGAAGCAGTTCAATAGTATCCAGCATTTTTTCATAATCGGAGACCTCAAGCAGAACGGCCGAACTCTTTCCGTGTTGCGTGATAACGAGAGGGCGGTGTTCCTTTTTGACCTGCTCAATCATTGAAGCAGCATTGGCCCGAAATTCCGAGAGAGGTCGAATATCTTTAGTAAGTTGAACACGTTTCATGAGACCACCAATTGTTTCATATAACGACTTATATATGGTACGTAATTAGTTACAGATTAACAACGGGGAGAGAAGGGAAAAGTTGTTATAACGATAAGCTAAGCGTGTGAAGGTTTACCACGTCCGCCTTCAGTAACCTCATCCGCAACAACACCGAGGGCATCGACAAATCGCCGGTATATCTCATTTCCTCCGTACTGGAACCGGAAGACAACCTGTGCTTTTTCTTCAAAGGAA
>CAZNHE010000012.1:0-57498 GCA_964572735.1 uncultured Chitinophagales bacterium
CGCGTAATGACTTGTGAACTCATTGATTTATCTCCTATTCGATAATTCCACCTTCATCCTCGAGAAGCACGGTAATTTCGCCGCTGCTTTCGAGTTGCTTGATAACCTGAATGACGCGCCGCTGAGCTTCTTCAACGTCACGAACGCGGACAGGACCGATCATTTCCATTTCCTCAAGCAGCATGTCTTTGGCACGTACCGACATATTGCTCGTTATCTTCTCCACCATTTCCTCTGATCCGCCTTTAAGACTCAGGACCAGATCATTACTATCAACATCCTTGAGAATCCGCTGCAAGGTTCTGCCGTCGACTCGTAAAATATTTTCGAAAGGAAACATATGATTCCTGACTTCCTCTGCCAATACAGCATCTCTCTCATTTAATGCATCCAGCACCAGCTTCTCAGTGGAAGCTGAAGCAGCGTTCAGCAATTTCGCGACATGTTCCGCACCCCCGACAGCCAGTGCGGATTCCGAGGCTATGCCTTCAACACGGTCGCGCAGATGCTTTTCTATCTCCTCCAGCACGTCAGGCGCCATTTTCTTCATCGTTGCCAGCCGGTAACTGATGTCTATTCGTTCTTCCTCCTTCATGTGGGAGAGTACTTCAGCGGCACGTTCCACATCAATATGTCCCAGTATCATGGCTGCTATCTGGGGATGCTCACTTTGCAGGATCTGCACAATCTGCGCCGTATCGGCTTTTTGAAAAATCGCGAAGGCACCGCTGCCCGTGGCTTCTTCCAAACGCCGGATCAAATCGCGCGCTTTTTCGGCTCCACGAGAATTTTTCAGCATTTCGCGGGCCATGTCGATGCCGCCCTCAAGGATATATTTTCTGGCCAGCATCAGATCTTTAAACTCTGCGATCACGCTGCGCACCATGGTGGGGGTCACCCCCCGCAGGCTGGCAATGGCGATACTGATTTCCTCGACCTGGACATCCGACATATTGCTCATAATCAGCGCGGCATTCTCCGATCCTAATGCCAGCATAAGGATTGCGGCCCGCTGAACGCCGGTTAATCCTGTGGAGATGGATTTAGTGGTTCCCTGGGATGCCATTGGTTATTTCTTGTCGTTATCGTACAGGAACATGCTTTTTACAATATTGGCGGCTTCCGGCGCATTGTTACTGATATATTCTTTCACTTCCATGAACTCCTGGGAATTGGCACTTAATACGGAACGTGCCTCTTTCGAGAGCCTGCTTCTGTATATGTCGGGATCTTCCTCATCTTCTTCCTCCTGGCCGGCATTTTCCTGCAACAGCGCCTGCTGTTCCGGGTCGCCCAGTGCCTTTTGTCCGCTTGTATCCGCCGCCTGGAGCTGCAAAGAAGTCCGCGTGATCGGACCTTTGCCGACCAGACTGTAAAGCAGGTAGAAAATTCCCGCAAGGGCGGCTATCAGCACGCCCCAGCGGATCCACTCGTTGGTGGAGTTTGTATCGGTGAAATAGCCTGTAGAAACCGTGGGCTCGGAAGTAAAATTATCCTCAAATTGAAATTGCGTGATCGTGAGCTGATCCCCGCGTTTGTCATCTATACCTAACGCCGTCTTTATGGCGGCGCTTATTTTGCCCAGTTCCTGTTGGGAATAAGGCTGATACACGACGGTATCTTTACCGGCAGCCGTTTTTTTGTGCACACGATTATAGTTCAGGAGCACCGATGCCGAAATTCGTTTGATAGTCCCCACCGGCTTTTGATACTGCTCGTGAACTGTGCTGACCTCATAATTTTTGATGGTAACCGACGACTGTTGGTTATTTCTGTTTCCCCCGGGCCGGGCCGTCCCCGCAGCACCCGCTGCCTGGCCGGGTACGCCCTGTACCTTGCTATTGACATTCTGATGTTCCTCCTCGGAGATGATAGTCCTTGAGTCGGGATCAATACTCTGTGAGTTGCGGGTAAGCTTTTCGAAATCATGCTCGGTGGATACCCGCAGGATACTGTTGCCCGGTCCCAGCATCCGGTCGAGCATGGATTGGCCCTTTTGGGTGAGATATGCCTCGTCTGCTTTACGGATTTTCAATTGGGCACTGCTCAAAGCAAGAGTCGGGTTATCCGAGTTATTCGAGATTTTATTGCCATGCTGATCAAGAATGGTTACACGCTGGGGCGTCAGTCCTTCGACGCTGCCCGCCACCAGGTCGGAGATACCTGAAATCTCGGAGGGTGTCAGGCTCTGTCCCGGTTTTGTTTCAACAACGACCGCTGCCGAGGCTTTTACATTATTATCCGAAAACGGCGAGCGTTTTTCGAGCACCAGGTGAACCCGGGCCGATTGTACCTGTTTGATACTGCTGATCGTCTTGGCGAGTTCTCCTTCCAATGCCCGCTGCAAATCCACATGCTGCATGAAATCGGTCATGCCCAGGGTGCTGTTGTCGAACAATTCATATCCTTTATAGTCGGAATTGGCGACCCCTTCGGAAGCAAATTTGATTCTGAGGTTATACACATCCTTGTTAGGCACATAGATTGCCGCCCCGCCATCTTTCAATTCATAGGGTTCATTCGATTTCTTCAGTTCCTGAACAATGGATTGTGCTGACTTCGGAGATAAAGAGCCAAACAGCAGTGTATAATTCGGCCTCGTCGACCAATAGACCAGTACGCCTACTGTGGCGATAATGGCAACTACAAAAAATCCGAACAGAACCTTCTGTGCGGCACTAAGCGGCTTAAAAAAGCTGCTTATGGATTCCATAATTTGATTCATAGCTTATCGAAAATAATGGCGGAAATAACTATTCTGATCGCAATCACTTCTTATTCTTTATTTTATTTATGGGAGTGTGAACAAAAGACAGATTCAGGCGTTTTTATTTCTTTTGGATCGTTAGCGTCGGCATCCGGATTTCAGGTAGCGGCCAACTCTTCAGAAATTGATCGTCGAAGGTCTAATTGCCGAAAGCTTATTTTCCTATTCAGGGTTTCTAAAAAAATCACGAAAGCAATATCCATCCATAATCAACACTCGTTCGGTTATCACATCTGCATCCGCGAGAGTTCTTTGTATGTTTCAATGGCTTTATTGCGCACCTGTACCATAAGCTGAAAACTCAGCTCAGCTTTGCGCATGGCGATCATAGCGTCGGCAACATTATCGGATTTTCCGGATACGATATCCGCCACTTTCTGGTCGGCATCCTTTGAAGCTCCGTCAACCGAGTTGATAGCCTTTTTGATCATGTCACCAAACGTCTCCTTTGGTTCACCATTGTCGATCGTACGCCGGGGGGCAGCTCCCTCGTTGTAGCTGTTCGACGCTATCTTTTGTAGTACCGCGTTAACAGGCATAATGACTCCTTTTTATCATATTTTATAATCGACCTGGGTTCCTTTAGCCGCGCGGCTCTCCATCTTCTGTATCCCGGATCTCATGTAGGTGTGAAATTGCTTCATTTCGGTTCGTGGAAACTTTTCCTGAATCATGCTCTCTTCCGCTTTGCTCAGCGGAAGCATCGATCGTACCTCCCCGGACGATCCTCTAGACTGAACCTGTTGATAATCAATCAACTGTTGTAATGAATGTACTTTCATAACTCCTTAACTAGCCTCTTATATCAGATTTCTAACGACTGCTTTATTATTTGTTTTTCCGACTGCACTACGGAAAGATTTGCCTCATACAACCGGTTGGCACTGACCATATTGGTCATTTCTTCCACCAGATTGATGTCCGGATATTTCACCATACCGTTAGCGTCGGCATCCGGATTTTCCGGATCGTATTCGTAACGGTATTTCGGCTCACTGACTACCTGCGCGTCCGGAGCCATGGAAGGCCCATTGCTTGTCCCGTTTTCCAAATCATTCAATCCCAGATGCTTTGGATTGGTTTTACGCAGTTCCAGTTCTGTTTGGATCAGTGTATCATTAAAAGAATTTCCTGTTCCGTGAGTCACCACACGATGCGGCTTGTAGGGTTCGTTCGTTCCCGCCACGCGGGTGGTTTTTGCGTTGGCAATATTCTCCGCGGATACTTCAATCTGTTTCCGCTGAATTGCCAGTCCGGCACTGGCCGTTTTGAAGACAGAAAATAATCGACCAATCGGCATAATTTATCTCCGTGACTAACCCTGTTGACCGGCTTTGATGCTGGTTTGTATCATTTGAAAGGAATGGCGAAGAGCCCGGGTAGTTAGTTGAACCCGCATCTGCGTATCGGCCAGCGTCATCATTTCATCCTCAAGCTGAGGAGAACGATCTTCTTCAATCATCCGGGGCTCTACCTTAGAAGCCATACCCTTCAGGTGAAGAGCATCCGCCTGTTGCAACTGATCCTCAAAGGATACTTCCTTACGCTTGTAACCCGGCGTATCGAGATTGGCCACGTTGGCTGCTATCGCTTTTTGCCGTAGGGCATAGGCATCCATGGCCTTTGACAGAAGCCGCGTCTGTGAATTATCAATCAGTTTCATAGCTTTGTTCTTTCCGATTCATTTTTAATCGTAAGCTTTAGGCAATCAATTGATGTGCCAATTGTTGGAGAGACCGGATTCCTTCATATGAAACAGAATGCAATGGGGATTACGTAGTACTACTGGAATTTTTTTCCTGACAAGGGAAAATATCTTGGTAGAACTACTTACGAATGTTCAAATTCTATACTTTGTCTTAAACTATCCGATTATTCAGGCACCATGAAAGAACAACCCTTTGCACTCACGGATGCTTTCCCGGAACCATGCGTGATAGTCGATCATACGGACGGGCAGATTGTCTATTCCAATGAAGCTTTTCGTGAGCTGATGACTGCCACCCCGGCACAGATTACCGGGCATCCACTCGATGAAATGATCCAGCCGATCAGTACCGACACCTCCCACCTGGTCTGGCGTTCACCAGGGGGAGAATATCGCCTCTATGAAGTCGGCCTTACGATCAGCGGGATACTCTACCGGCAGATCGTTTTCAGAAAAAGAGAACCGGTCATCTCAAAGGCGGTCATTGATACGGCACGGGAAATGACCGAAGTATTGTTGCACCGGCTGCGTTCGCCTCTTACCGGTACGGCCGGACTGGTGGAAATGCTGGAATCGAATATGACGAAAGAGCCGGAACGAGATCTGATCGGAAATATTAAAAACGGACTACATCAGATAAATGATCTTCTGGAAGAGCTTCAGGCTTTTAGTGAAAATCATGACCAGAATATCTCCCATATTGATATTCAATATCTGATCAACGATTTGATGGAGGAATTCACCCCCGTCTACCGCAGGAGGGTCCATCTGGCAGTGCAGACCGATCACCTGGGACTACATACCGATTATTCATTGCTCCGGTATATGATCCGTGAACTCCTCGAAAATGCGCTTGAGCACAGCAAAGAAGAGCTTGATTCGGTCCTTCTGGAATATACCGGAAAGCCCAGGCCCGTATTCCGGATCACCAATTTTGGGAAAGTTATTCCATCCTCCGATATAGAAAGACTGCCGCAGCCTTTCTATACGACCAAAGCACGCCATCTTGGCCTTGGATTATCCAAAGCCTGGCTCATCGCAGACCAGATTAAATCACGCATCCGGCTCACAAGCAACTCACAGATAAACGGGATTTCTTTTGAAGTACAGTTTTAACCTGATAGACGATCGACTTCCAGCCGTCAGCCATCCGGCTCTGAAGATCCGGCGGCAAATTGTCCGGATTAGCACTTTCAGAAATAAATCCCATGTCTCCCTTCTGTTAGAAAAGAATTGGTACCTTTCGTACGGCTCATGACATCCGTTTCATGTGAATCTTAAGGCCTGTCCGGAGCTTCATCGATCAGCCTGACAAAAGCGGGTAAGAAAAAATTATGACTTTTCATGAAATTTATCAGGGACTCATCGCCGGGATAGAGAATCTGAGCTGGATTGAGGGGTTTGCCGTCCTGTTTTCGATCATAAGCGTACTCTGCGCACGCGCCAATAGTATCTGGGTTTACCCGACGGGCATTGCAGGCATCCTGCTGAGCATGTACATATTCATTGGAGCAGACTATAAATTATACCCCGACGCCGCCCTAAATTTCTACTATCTGGTTATGAGCGTTTATGGATGGTATTTCTGGACGCGCAAACAATCGCGGCAGGACTATGATAACGGCCGGCCGGATGCTCAGGAGCAGGAAACCCCGATTACCTGGTGTACCCGCAAAGAATTGATGATCGCGGCAGGCATTTTCATCGTGCTGTGGATCATCCTGTACTGGTGGCTAAGCACCTATAAGATCAATAATGTACCGATCATGGATTCTTTCAGCTCGGCTATGGCCAGTGCAGGAATGTGGCTGCTGGCCAAAAGAAAAGTGGAAAACTGGATCGCACTGCTGATCGCCGATTTTGTGGATATCGGGATGTTTTTCGTCAAAAAGCTGATCTTGTTTTCCGGCCTGAGCATTTTTTATGTCGTCATTGCCTGGCTGGGCTATCTTGCCTGGAAAAAATGGGTGAGGCAGAGAGACGATATCGCATTGGAAAAAGAGTGAACCACCATGCCCACAATGGTTTCACAATGTACACAAAGAATATCGCACCGGGGCGAGAACCCCCTTTCAAAACATATTAATCTGCGGGTCTTCCGTGCGGGTGGCCCGTATTACTTTAGGATTTACGTTGTTCACCTGGTTGATCAACAGCATCTCAGGAACAAACTTCTTTTCGTAAATACGGCGGGAGATTCCGGCCAGTGCTTTTCCACCGGCTTTGGTTATCTGCAGGTGAGCATCGTCCGACTCTTCAAGAAACTCGAATGTTTTCAGGTCATTCACAATCATATAGGCAAGTTTGGGGATGGCACCGCAATTGTTCTCTACGAAATCACGCTGCCGCGACGCGTCGTCGGGAAGAGAGGCCATCCCGAGGATATTCAGTTCGGCAGGTGTCAGAGGATAGCCGTTGCTGTCTTTGGTGAGCATATGATCCCATGCCTGCTGGCTGTAAAAAAGACCAAACCACCATTTGGCTTCTTTTATCAGGGTGAAGGAGTAGGCGCATGCCAGATACTCGCCGGCCTGCGCATGGCGCGGCTCACCTCTTGACCGATACATCGAGACGAGCGTAGCCAGGTTCAGGACATTCAGATTGGATGGATACCGGAAGTAAAGATCGGATCGTGTAAACATAGCTTTAACCTCCTAAAAAGATCATGAACACTATTTCCTTGCAATCAGGTCAACCGCTTCTTCAAGGGTCATGTTATCAGGTTCTGCATTCTTTGGCAAGCTGATATTTTTCTTTCCGTACTTGATATAAGGACCATACCTTCCCGTCATCACCCTGACTTCTTTACCGTCGGTAGGATGTGTACCCAATTCTTTAATCACGTTCGATCCTGTTTTCCCCTTCTTCCGGGCCTGGCTCAGCAGTTCAAGTGCACGGCCGAGGGAAACATCCAGCACATTATCCTCTTTTTTAAGGGAAGCAAAGGTGCCGTCGTGCACTACGAAAGGACCATACCGGCCGACGCCTGCCCGCACGTCTTTTCCCGTCTCCGGATGTTGACCCAGCGTCCGGGGCAGAGACAATACCTTTAATGCCGTTTTCAGGTCCATTTCATCGGCCTTCAACCCTTTGGGAAGTGACACCCGCCGCGGCTTGGTTTCAGCCTTATCTTCCGGCTGCTCTCCGAGTTGCACATACGGGCCGTACCTTCCGGTGAGAACATACACATTCTTTCCCGTCTCAGGGTCCACGCCCAACGGCTCATCCGCATTCCCGGAAACTTCTATAAGCTTCCGGATTTCTGCAACAGAAAGATCCCCCGGAGTGACGTCCTGCGGGATAGAAGTAGACGTGGCCTCCTTGTTGTTATCAGCCTGGATATAAGGACCAAAACGGCCGACAAATATCCGGTAACCGTTTAATCCCTCCAGGGGTAAATCGATGCGCCGGGCCTCATGAGGTTCAATACTCGATTCCCGGCTCTCTACTTTCTGCCGGAGTCCCTCGTCTCCATTATAAAATTCGTTGAGATATGATTTCCAATCCTGGCTGCCCCTGGCGATTTCATCGAGCGAATCTTCCATCCCGGAGGTAAAACGGAGGTCTACCAGGTCGGGGAAATTCTGCTCCAGCAGGTTCGTTACCGCAAAAGCGGTAAAGGTAGGAACCAGGGCAGAGGCGTCTTTCACAGCATAATTCCGTCCCATTATCGTACTTATGATCGTGGCGTATGTACTTGGACGGCCTATTCCTTCCTTTTCAAGTTCCTTCACCAGCGTCGCCTCTGTAAAACGGGCCGGAGGTTTGGTTTCATGCGATTTAGGTTCTGTTCCCAGGCAATCCAGCAGATCGGATTCACGAAGTTCGGGCAGCGGGTTATCCTGGTCGTCCAGCACGGCTTCGGGGTCATCCGTACCCTCCACATACGCCCGGAAATAGCCTGCAAAAAGGATCCGTTTTCCGCTCGTCCTGAAAGCGGCTTTCGTCTGCCCCGATTTCGCTTCAATGGCGGCATTAGTGAATTCCAGTTCTGCATCGGCCATCTGGGTGGCGATTGTACGTTTCCAGATCAGGTCATACAGTCTGGCATCTATGCCGGTTAGTCCTGTTTCATCCGGCTTGCGGAAGCTGTGTCCGGCCGGACGAATGGCTTCATGTGCCTCCTGAGCGCCCTTTGATTTTGAACTGTACGTACGCACGTGCTCAAAAAGATATTCCTCGCCATACATCTCACGGACCGATGTACGAGCCGCATTAACCGCCTGTTTCGACAGGTTGGTGGAATCGGTACGCATATAAGTGATGAACCCATTCTCATAGAGCCGCTGGGCACTGCGCATGGTATCGCCGGCCGACAGGTTGAATTTGCGGTTAGCCTCCTGCTGGAGTGTGGAGGTGATAAACGGCGGTGCCGGAGAACGTTTTTGTTTCTTTTTCTCAACTGCCTGAACGGTCCATTCGGCATTTTTGAGTTCTTTTTGAAGCCGGCGCGCTTCTTCCTCTCCTAAAACAACCGCATTGCTGTTCTTCCGGAGCCGACCGGTAGCTTCATCAAAATCCTTGCCGGTGGCCAGTCTCTTTCCGTTCAGCCCTGTCATCCCGGCTTCAAATTCCAGGGGATCGCGTTCTGTTTTTAACCGGGCCTTCAAATCCCAATATGTGCCGCTCCTGAAGCGAATACGTTCCCGCTCCCGTTCAACGAGCAGCCGCACGGCTACCGACTGGACGCGCCCGGCTGAGAGGCCAGGTGCTATTTTCTTCCACAAAAGCGGCGAGAGCGTATACCCTGCAAGGCGATCCAGGAAGCGGCGTGTTTCCTGGGCATAAACCAGGTTCATGTCAATATTCCGGAATTCCCGGAGGGCCTGACGAATCGCACTTTCCGTGATTTCATGAAAGACCATCCGCTTGACCGGAATATCCGGCTTCAGCACCTCGACCAGATGCCAGGAAATCCCCTCACCTTCGCGGTCCTCGTCTGTTGCAAGGATGAGTTCATCAACCTCTTTTAACTCATCACGCAGCCTCTTCACTACTTTCTTCTTATCTCCGGGAATCACGTACAACGGCTCGAAACCTTTGTCGACGTCGATTCCCAGGCTGGCCCACGGCTCTTTCTTATAACGCGCGGGAACTTCTTTTGCCGAGGCCGGAAGATCCCGGACATGCCCCATCGACGAATCGACGACATACCCATCCGGCAAAAACCGGCGGATCGTTTTTGCTTTTGTCGGCGACTCGACAATGACTAAATGCTTCATAATTTCTTGTGATTTGTGGGTCAGAGCTGTGTCTGCCGGAATTGTCCGGATAATTTATGGTTATCGTTACAGCGACTTCAGAAGGTCGATGATCTCTTCGCCATGATTCTTCGTATCCACTTTCTCAATGACAGCTTGCACTTCTCCATCTTTGCCTATTACGAAAGCGGAACGTGAGGGACCCTGGAATGTTTTTCCATACATCTTCTTCTCTACGATAGAATCAGTAGCTTTGGAGAACAGCCCGTCCGGATCCGAGGCCAGAATGTAATGAATACCCATCTTTTGAGCATAATTCTGATGTGAGCGGCAGCTGTCTTTGCTGAGTGCGATAATGTTATAGCCAAGTTTATCGATTTCTCCCGCATGTCTGACGAGGGACTGATTCTGCAGATCGCAGCCCGGGGTATTGTTTTTCATATATACCGAAACGACTGCAGGCCGGTCGAGCAGATCCCCGAACCGTATATCTTCTTCCCGGCCATCCCTCACAACGTCCAGGGTGAAATCGGTTGCTATCTTATCTCCTTTTGAAATCATTTCCAAAATCTCCTTTTGAAATTTTTATTGTCGGACTGTACAAAGCGGTACTAAAAAAAATCCCGCCGGCAATGATAACGATGAAAGAGTATCATTCATTTGTAAAGGTATCGTGAAGATTCCGTACCGAGTCCTCCAGGCTTCCGCATACAATCTCACACAAATCAAAAATACTCTGATCCTTGATAAAATAATAGACATGCAGCCCTTCCCTTCTGCGCCCAAGCATTCCATTGGAAGCCATCAGCGAAAGATGCTTGGAAACATTTGCCTGCCCTCCGTGAGTCACGTCCGTCAGTTCCTGCACACATCGTTCGCCGCTCTTCAACAGGTACAGCAATTGCAGCCGTGTAGGCTCTCCCAGCAGCTTAAACCGCCCGGCGATATAATTCAGAGCTTTCGGAGTCATCTTTTTCATTTGTTTCTCGTCGCTTACGGCAGAAGATCTTCCCTTAATAAGGGATCGATATTCCCGATGGTATTGGTTTTAAACGGCATAAAATGGCTGGAGAGGTATGGTTTCCGGGGTAACAACAGACGTTATGGAAAAATTTCCGGGGTTCGTAAATTCATTTGCCATGTCGGGTCCTTTCCTGGTGAAGCAAATATTCTCCAAAAGCAGCGACAACCAGAGAATGATGGATAACTTCCCGGTTCAACGCCTCTTCCAGCTGTGCAAAAGGCATGGTAACCACCTGAATACGTTCGTGAGGATCCAGCTTTTGTCCCCGTTCGGGCACACATTGTTCTGCCAGAAAGGTATGACAATAATTGGTGAAAATGGCAGGGTTTGAACTGACCCTGCCCAGCAGCGTCCAGTTTTTCGAAGTATACCCGGTTTCCTCTGCTAATTCACGCCGTGCCGCATTTAACGGTTCCCCGTCTTCCGGATCTATAATCCCCCCCGGGATTTCCAGGCTAACCTGATCGATCCCGAAACGATACTGGCGCACCAGGATGAATTCCTCGTCCGTCGTTTTGGCAATGATATTTACCCAATCCGGAGCTTCGATGACAAAGAAATCACTTCCGGAGCCGTCGTCCGGCGGTGTATAATGCCTCTTCCGAACTCCAAAAACCGGCGTGGTCAGCAGATGCGTTTCGGAATCAACAATCCATTTCTTAATTTCGTTATCATTCGTACGACGCCCTTCAGCCATTTTCGTAATGCAGTTTGTAAACGATGGAGCCTTTTGTTTTTGATAAAGATACATATCATGGTTCCGGCGATCTGGAACCGCTGATCCGCGCAGCCTGCGACCGGCTTGAGGCAATATACGACGCCGGCTTTTACCCGAAGCTTATTGTCAGGCGTTCCTGGTCGAAACATAATCCGGTCATAACCGGCGAATTTGCCTGTCCGAAGGCCTTCCGCTGGTACCTTGCACGGGAACTGCGCAAGTTAGCAGAAAAAGGGGCGGACTTCAAAATAGTTTCGTCACGCTCTCGCAGTTCTCTTAACGATCCGGCTCTCCTGGATGCCCTTAATGAAGAGGAATGGGATTTTACCCAAAAGAAGCTTTTCCTGTTCAGGGCGGAACGGATTGAGATCTCCCTTGATCGCCTCGAACATTATACCGGCACGTCTCCCGATCATTTCCAGCGATATATCATCTTCACCAATTATGATATGCATGTAAATGTATTTCTTGAGAGATTTCCGGATGCCGTTCAGCCCGTTCGTTCCGGTGTACAAATGCCGGCTTATCATCATAAACTGCCAAACCATGAGGGAATTACACTGATCAACATCGGGGTCGGACCATCCAATGCGAAAACGATTACCGACCACGTATCGGTGCTGCGCCCTGATGCGATGATCATGGCCGGGCACTGCGGCGGATTGCGTAATCATCAGGAGATAGGCGATTACGTATTGGCGACCGGATATATGCGCGCCGACGGCGTACTCGACGAAGCCATCCCGCAGAACGTCCCGATCACGCCGAATTTTCTGCTTAACCTGCAATTGCAGGAGGCGCTCGACAAATACGATATGAACTACCGGCTGGGTACCATTTATACCACAGCCAACCGGGATTGGGAGTTTGCTCAAAAGAAGACGGTACGTGAAATCCACCTCAGCCGGAGCATTGCGATCGATATGGAATCGGCCACCATAGGAACCAACGGGTTTCGCTACCGGATACCCCACGCCACGCTGTTGTGTGTCAGCGATAAACCTCTGCACGGCAAGCCCAAGCTAAGCGGTCCGGCACGGACCTTTTACCAGCACTCGAAAAAAAAGCATCTTGATGTGCTCGTGGAAACAATTGGTCACCTCCGGCAATTTTATCCCGATGGATTACCCAACTCAAACATTCGTTCCATCAATGAACCGCTGATGGGAGGAGGCTGAAGGAACCATGCCGGTATGAGGACAACCTGCCGTTCAAATCGATGATCCCTGCATTTTCTCTGTAAGGAATTGCCACTTCGGGATTCTTATACGTAAAGAAGATCCAACGGAGAAAATATGAGCAATCCACTCACCTTTGATGAACAATCCTGGCTGACCAGGCGAAGTGTAAAAGATATGCTTCCGGATGAACAGCCGCGCGAGAAGCTGATGCAATACGGCAGTGAAAGCCTGTCGGAAGCCGAACTTTTGGCTATCCTCCTGCGGACCGGCAGCAAAAAAATGAACGTAATCGACACCGCACGCGCACTGATCGATCATTTTGGAGGAATAAGAAACCTGTGCCGGAAGAATTGGCAGGAGCTGCAGGCGATACCCGGCATCGCCAAAGTTAAGGCTGTTACACTGGAAGCCGTCTTCGAACTCACCCGCCGCCTGCAGGTCGCCCAGCCGGGAGAGCGAATAACCATCAGGCGCCCAGAAGACGCCAACAACTACTTTGGCCCATTGCTACGCGACCATCGTCAGGAAATCTTTGTGGTGGCTTTTCTAAATGCGGCGAAAATCCTTACCGGTTACAAGAAAATCAGCATAGGCGGACTGACCGCAACGATCGTTGATCCGGCCGAAGTGATGCGTCAGGCCATACTGAACGATGCCCATTCAGTCATTGTGCTGCACAACCACCCATCGGGCAATACGAAACCTTCGCGGGCTGATCTGCAACTAACCCGCCGCCTGGTCGAATCGGGCCGGCTGTTGGGAATTGAAGTGGAAGATCACCTGATCATCGCCGGACATACCTTCACCAGCATGCGGGTTAACGGAGACATGCGCACATAAAGGATATCCTTTGCCAGAGAAAAAATAAATCGCAAAGAAACAAAAATCCGCTCCGTCAGGAGCACCCTGTTTATAGCCGGCAACCATATAGGAGGAACATGGCCAACACCTATTCACAAATCTATCTGCAATTTGTATTTGCCGTTCAAAGACGCAGAAATTTAATACCCAAAGAATACAAGGAAGAATTGCATAAATATATCACAGCTCTTGTTCAAAACCGGAAGGCGAAAATGCTGGCTGTACATTGTATGCCCGATCATGCCCATATTTTCGTTGGTTTTAAACCCGGCATTTCAATTTCGGATTTTATAAAAGAGATAAAAGTTGAAAGTAATGAATTCATCAATAATCAAAGATGGTCAAAAACCCATTTTAACTGGCAAAAAGGGTATGGTGTATTCTCTTATTCACACTCACATATTGATCGTGTAGTAAAATATGTGCTGAATCAGGAAATACATCATAAAAAGAAGACGTTCCGGGAAGAATATTGTACACTGTTGAATAAATTTGAAATTCCATATGACGAAAAATATCTATTCCGTTTTTTGGATTGATGCCGTTACATATGAAAGGAGGCTCTTACAGAGCCTGTATCCGAATCTGTATTTTAATCTATAAACGGGATACTCCTAACGGAGTGGTGTATTTCGGAATGTTGAATTTTGGAAGATTCTGTCTAATGCAAAATAGAACGTTCTTGCCATTTTTAACCAACCTGTGCCGTCAGGAGCCTCCCTGTTTAATCCATCAAATGCCAGGCTCTATGTTAGCAGAAATATGCGCACCCGAGGAGAATATTGTTTGCGGGAGAAGAACAAACCACAAAAAAATAAGCACAATAATCGCCATGGATCCATAATACAGAATTCGCTCCGTCAGGAGCCTCCTGTTTATAGCACCAACAATCCATCAGATGTCAGGCTCTGGAGGAGCCTCCAACATAATTTCGCATATTCATCAGGGGGGATATCCCTGCCTGCAAAACTCCCGTTTCATCTTCTCACAAAACCTTCTTAACATTGTTCGCGCAGTTCGCCCGGCGCAGTGAGCAGCCGTAACCCTGAAAATGCATTTACAGAATTTAAGAAAATGATGAAACCGTATCTGGAGTCCATTATCAAAAAAAGCCTTGCACAGTTCGGGATGTCCGGACAGGAGCCGGATATTCTTATCGAACGGCCGCGGACTCCCGATCATGGCGATCTATCCACCAATGTAGCGCTGACCCTCCCGAAACTCCTTCGGCAAAAGCCGCGCGCCATCGCTCAACAAATTGTCGACAAGATTGAATATGATCCGGAAAAAATCCAATCGATAGAAATTGCAGGCCCCGGTTTCATCAATTTTCGTTTCGCAAAAACCTGGCTTTTCGATCAATTACGCACGATCTCTCACAAAAAATCCGCTTTCGGAAGCTCGGAAATCAATAAAGGTAAACGCATCCTGATTGAATTCGTGAGTGCCAATCCCACCGGTCCCCTTACCGTCGGGCATGGTCGCAACGCGGTTCTTGGCGACACACTTGCCCGCCTGTTTGAATGGACGGGGGCAAAAGTAGAACGGGAATATTACTTCAATGATGCCGGACGGCAGATGCGCGTTCTGGCACAAAGCGTCCGCGCCCGTTATCTGGAACTTACCGGTGGCCAAAATCCGCCCTTTCCGGAAGATGGCTACCAGGGGGAGTACATCCGTGATATCGCCCGTCATATTCTGGACGATGAGGAAAAGCCGGAGGATACAGACGATCTGGATGTCTTCAGACGATACGCTCAGGATTTGATTTTTCAGGATATTCAGCATACGCTTGAACGTATGAATATCCGCATGGATACCTTTTTTAATGAACGCGATCTTTATTCGGGCGGAGCCATCGACGATGTGGTACGCAGACTTCGGGATAAGGGGCTCGTTTATGAGCAGGATGACGCTACCTGGTTCAAAACAACCGAATTCGGCAAGGACAAAGATACCGTTTTGATCAAAAGCAGTGGCGAACCGACCTACCGCCTGCCCGATATCGCATATCATCTGAATAAATTACAGCGGGGTTATGATCTTTGCGTGGATGTTTTCGGGGCCGATCACATCGCCACTTATCCTGATGTGATCTCTGCGGTAAAAGCACTGGGATATGACACGGATTCCATCGAGGTACTTGTCTATCAGTTTGTCACCCTGGTAAAAGATGGCAAGCCGTATAAGATGAGCACCCGTAAGGCCAATTTCGTCACGCTGGATGAGTTGATGGATGAAGTAGGCAGTGACGTCACGCGGTTTTTCTTCCTGATGCGTTCGCCGGGCACGCACCTTGAGTTTGATATCGGCCAGGCGCGGGAAGCCGGGGAGAAAAACCCGGTTTTTTATCTGCAATATGCACACGCCCGCATCAAAAGCATCATGCGCAAGGCGGGCGACGAGTTCTCGTTCGAAGGAGAGCCCGACCTGAGTCTGCTGGCCCATGAAACAGAGATATCGCTGATCAAAACGCTGCTGTGGCTCCCTGAAATTATCCGGCTTTGCACGAACCGGCGGGAGCCACATCATCTGATCACTTACCTGAACGAATTGGCCAGTGATTTTACCCAATTTTATCATCATTGCCATATCCTCGGTGAGGCCGCGGAACTTGCCCATGCACGGGCAGTTCTTGCCGATGTCACCTCTGCCGTGCTGGCTAACGGGCTGGAAGTGCTCGGCATCCACGCCCCCGACAGAATGTAGCTGCTGCTTCGGTCTACAATCTACCCTGTAGGGCGGAGAACCTCTCCGCCAGAAATGGTCTCTTCGGCTTCAAGTCTCCCCTTTTTTCGTCTGCCATCTTATTTTAGGAAAGGCTTATTTCTCACAGCAGACATATTCTCTCCGTCCGTGTGTTTATCCGAACTTTCCCTGAATCCGGTACGGAATGTTCGGTTACGATCATGTGAGCATGAGTATCACCGGCACAGGCACCACCCTGTTGGGCACGAAGGGTGGCCTGACAAGCCGTAGGCGTGATCGTATATCATACACGAAGATTCTCTGCCAAAAAGGAAACCGTACGTCTCATAATTATTTGCGCACGTTGAGCTAATAAAATCAGGTATCTTCACAGGCCCGGTCTCTCCTATTGAAGAGATATAGGATGGGATCTATTCTTCCTTCCTAAGAAATTACTCTCTTCCGATTCCTTATGTCCTTCTTACACAGCCGTCAGGCAGGCGAAACAAACAAGACCGTGCTGTTCTATATCGCCGACTTTAAATCCGCATCGCCGGAAGAGCTCTTTGCTCTCATTAAGAGACCAGAAGGTTAGTCCGCCGGTTTGTATCGCTGACTGTGCCAGCCGCAGGTACCAGGAGTCTGCCTTTAATACGTACATGATGAAAAGACGTGCGTTTTCTTTGAGTATTCGCCGGATCTCGAACAGAACCTTGAGTGGATCTCTGAGTTCATTCAGGGTTCCTCCGAACAGTGCTCCGTCAAAAGAAGCGCGGAAAAACGGCATTTCGTGGGCGTCGGCACGTAACAGAAACACATTGCAATTCTCTTTACGGCATTTCTCACGGGCCCTTTTCAACATCGGCAGGGAATAATCCATCGCCACTATTCGTGTCTGGGGAGCCCGTTCAAACAACAACCGGGCATACAGAGCTGTGGAACATCCGATATCCAGGTACCATTCGCGCGGACGAGGGCGCAGGCATTGCTCTATAAGCCGACGCTCCTGTTCCCACGGAAATTTCTCACCGGACAAAAGGCTGACGGCGTTCTTCCGCCAGAGATCTTCGTATACAGATGCCGTTACCCCCCAGTTACCCGAATGTTCGGCCAGCGATTTTGCCGGATACCCGTCCTTCAGAAGATCGATAATATTATCCTTCACCGGATACTCATCTCCCTTGCTCGAGCAGATAACCCCGTTAAGAGGCCTGCCGAGAAGTGCTGCCTCTGCAGGTACCGGAACGGAGGCGTCGTCATGCTCCGGCGAACGCAACACGAGCGGCATATCATTATCTGCATTGGCGAAATCGTTCATAACGGGATTAGGTTTACAATCTGTGCCCGGACATCTCTGCAATCGTTCTCTTTCAATAGTACGTTCAGATTCCCCCGTTAGTTTCACCAGCCGTTATCGGGGGGCTATAGCCGGCATTTCTCTTTTACTTTTGCACCAGTACGGTCACCGGAGCGCCTTTCTCGACACTCAGAAACCGGGAGGCATTGCCTTTATTCACAATGATTTCCAGCATCCCCGAACTTCCGATCACCGCCGAGGCTTCTCCTTCGGCAACATCTGCGAAAGTTTCCGATAGTTTCTTGATGATCGTACTTCCCGCATAAACCTTGACCGCATGGGTGCCTGCCATCTTGCGGACCATATCTTCCGAAATATTTGTGATCAGGTTTCCGTAATGATCAATATGGACCACCCATCCCTGGATTCCTTCTTCATCGGCGATGGGCAGCGCCCAGTGATAGGTAATCAATTCCTGCAAAGAAGATCCCAGATCGTGCAACGGCAGTCCCCGGCTGAGATGTGCCGCCACCGGGGCAAAAATGTCGCGCCCGTGAAACGTGGACGAACATTCTGACCTCCAATAAGTATGATCATCCAGCAAGACGGCGTCGTAAGGATCACGATCGGCAATCAGGGAAAAGAGGCCGTTATCGGGGCCCACAAACAATTGTTCTCCGATTCGCACGGCCACCGGATTGCGATCGGTGCCAACGCCCGGATCCACCACAACCAGATGAATGGTTCCTGCAGGATAGAGAAACGCCGAATTCTTCAATACCCAGGCAGCCGCCATGATATCCTGGGGAGGAATCTCATGGGAAACGTCCACCAACCTCACCTCCGGATTGATTCCGAGAATGACGGCTTTCATGGCACTGACATACTGATCGGAATTCCCGAAATCGGTCGTTAAGGTAATGGTTATGGGGCTTTCAGCCATGCTCCCAAGGGATTCTTAGGAATTAAGCATACGTGTTGAGCATCACCGGCATCACCAGCATCAGCATTTCACGTTTTTCATCGCCGGCGCCCGGACGCACAATGCCCGCGCGGTTGGGGGTGGAGAAGGAAAACTCGGCATCCTCATCTTCCAGATGGGTCAGTACGTCAGCCAGGTACCTCGCATTGAATCCGATCACCATATCTTCTTCATCATATTCGCACCTGACCGTTTCCCTGGCTTCGCTGCTCATGTCGATATCTTCGGCACAAATCTCCACTTTATCTTTCGAGAGCTCCAGGCGAATCTGTCTGGTCGTGGAACTGGAAAAGATGGAAACGCGGCGCACGGTTGCCAGCATCTCTTCCTTATTAATCCGGAGGATGCGGTTATTTTCGTGCGGAATCACGCTTTCATAGTTCGGGTACTGCGCATCAATCAGACGCGAGACGATGATTGTATCATCGTTCTTGAACCGGACATGATCTTCACTGACGGTTACTTCCGTCTGTCCGCTCTCAAACGTTTTCTGAACCTGGCTGAGTGCTTTCTCGGGAACGATGAACTTCAGTTCTTTCTCAGCCGTTATCTCCCGGTCGATCAGGCGCACCAGGCGATGGCCGTCGGTTGCCACAATGCGGCTTTCCTCAGGTCCTACCTGGAAATAAACTCCCATCATGGCGGTGCGCATATCATCTGTAGAAACGGCAAATACCGTATTCTTGATAGCTTCCTTGAGAGCATCCGTCGAGATATCGACTTCAACGCTATCTTCGAGCAAGGGCACGGCGGGGAACTCCTCTCCGTTTACACCTGCCAGCTTGTAAGTCCCACGGTCGGTCTTGAAACCTACCTGGAACTGTTCATTAACGGTAAAATGAACCGGAATATCGGGAAGCTGACGCAATGTTTCGAGCAGACGCCGGGCAGGCACCGCAACAGATCCGGCCTCCTCCACATCCGCCTGGAGTTGTTCAACGACAGATACATCCAGGTCGGTGGCCGTTAGCCTTAGCGACTGCCCTTCTGCTTCAAACAATACCATTTCCAGGATGGGCAGGGTTGCTTTGGCAGGTATGGCCCCGCTTACCGATGCCAATCCTTTTACAAGATCTGAACTAGAAATGCTGAATTTCATTGCGATGACTGGTTTTAAATAAATGATTTATGAACGGCATTACAGATTAAGCCCCTTTTTCAGGGATGGAAAAGGTACATTATACTACGAAATAGTACCAGTCCAAACAACATCTAATGAAAGGGATCCTGTTTCAGGCATTGCAGAGAGGGCCCTGGGGGAAAATCCCCTGTCCGGACCTTCTGTGCCGGGAAGAAGGTCATAATTTCTGCCCCAATACCAGATTGCCAATGGATATTGTCGCGGGCTTTATCGATTTTACCATGCGCGTTTTCCCCTACTCCAAAATCATTCTACTTTTTTTCTGTGAACAAACCACTTCTTTGCATTTTTCTGTTGATCCTGACGATTCCTGCTGCGTCTCTGGCGCAGAGTTTCAGGTACGGAAAGTATGGGGACGATTTTCTTTCTGTCGGTGGAGGCGCCCGTGCCCTTGGAATGGGCAGCAGCTATGTCTCCATGAAAGGCGATGTAACCTCGGGCTACTGGAACCCGGCAGGACTGGCCAATGTGAAGCAACTGCAACTGGTTTTCATGCATTCGGAGCGTTTCAGCGGGATCGTCGGCTACGATTACGGAGCGGTTGCTTTCCCTCTGCGTCATTCGGAGGGAACCCTCGCATTCAGCTTCTACCGGCAGGGGGTCGACGGCATCAAGAATACCCTGAGTGCCCTGAACCCCGACAATCCCAACAACCTGCCGGATCCCAGCCAGCCGTTTCCGACTTTCGGCGATAACGACTATGCCTTTGTCCTGTCGTTAGCCAAAGAAGTACGGACAGGCTTTTCCTGGGGTATCAGCGCAAAAGTGCTGCACAGTAAAATCGGCCCTTTTGCCAAGGCATGGGGATATAGTCTGGATGCGGGAATCTTGGCCGGGAATCGCTATTTCCGCTGGGGGATTAATCTGATGAATATTCCTTCACTTTTTAAGTTTTGGGAGATCAACAAGTCATCCCTTAAAGACCTTCCGGAACTCGGAAATGCGATGCCTTCCGGAGAAAACGAGATTGTCTACCCAACCCTGAAAGGCGGCCTGAGCCGGAGATTCACATTGCCTCATAATTTCACCCTGCTTGTTTCTGCCGACGCCGATTTACGGTTCGAAAACCGGCGCACATACTACATCAATATCGGCCGGATGAGTATCGAGCCTCATCTGGGTACCGAGATATCCTTCAAAAATATCGTATCTATCCGCGCAGGTCTCACTGACTTCACAACCGACCGTTCCTCACATATTTATACATCTCCCACTCTTGGCGCAGGGCTGCATATCGGAAGGGTAACTATTGATTACGGATTTACCAACTTCAGCGGTTCTGCCAGTCAGCTCGGCTTCACCCATCGCATCTCTTTGTCGGTATCATTGCCTTACAATATTTAGTACCTTCCCCTGAAAAGATTGTGGTCACACGTGTTCTCATTGCCGGTCCCACAGGTGTGGGAAAAACAGCCTGCTCGCTGGCCGTTGCGCGGGCATGGAAGATTCCCGTCATTTCCGCCGATGCGCGGCAGTGCTACCGGCTCATGGATATCGGCACAGACAAAATCACTCCGGATGAACACCCGGACGTTCCGCATTACAACATTTCCATCTTCGATCCGGACGAAAGAGACACCGTCGGGCGCTTCTATGAGCGCGTTCAAAAATGGGAGAACAAACTGCTGCGCGATTTTCCGTTTGTGCTGTACACCGGAGGTAGTACTCTTTACCTGGAGAGCCTGATCCGGCCGCTGGACGAGGTTCCGGAAACCGATCGGGAGATAATGAGAACGTTGCAGGCGGAATACGAACGCAACGGGATAAACGAGCTGTACGAACAATTGAAAGAGGCAGATCCGGAATATGCCGTGAGTATGGACGGAATGAATCCCCAGCGTATTCTCCGGAGCCTCGCCGTATACCGGCAGACGGGAAAGCCGTTCAGTTCATATCATCGCCAGAAACCACCTGACTCTCCCAAATCGGTGCTTGTTTTTGTACTGACCGCGCCGCGAAACCTTCTTTACCGGCGAATCAATGACCGTGTGGATGAAATGATCCGAAAAGGCCTTATTGACGAGGTAAAAATGCTGATGGAGAAAGGGTATGATTTTCACGAAAACGCGCTGAAAACAGTAGGGTACACCGAGATTCACAATTACCTTCACGGCCAGTATGATCTCCCGGAAGCCATCCGTCTGATCAAGCGGAATACCCGCCGGTATGCCAAAAGGCAGCTTACCTGGTTTCGGCGCTGGAAAGGAGCTCTCTGGCTCGACGTCGATGAATCGGGCATTGAGCGGCCGGCGGAACGTATCGTCCGTCGAATCAGCGAGGTAGTAGCTAAACGAAAAATCTGTTAACTTTAGCAGTGTCAAAATCTAAAAATGAGACTATCATGTACAAAGCCAAACTGACCGTCACTCTGCGCCCGTCTATTCTTGATCCACAGGGAAAAGCGGCTCATCAGGCCTTGCAAAACCTGGGACTGAAGGAAATATCCCAGGTTCGTATCGGCAAACACATTGAACTGATCGTGCAATCGGACGATCGCGAACGGGCCCGGCAGACGGCGCAGCAGGCGGCCGACAAACTTCTCGCCAATCCTGTGATGGAAGACTACGTTATCGAGGTAGAAGAAATGAAAGCAACCTGAGTTATGCCTAATTTCACGCGGATCATGTTTGAGAGGGTTCAGACGAAGACACGCCCTCAGGCCGTTGCTGAAGAGGAGATCGATACTCCCTGGCGCCTGATTCTCTATAATGACGAGATACACACCTTTGATGAAGTCACCCTTCAGCTCCAGAAAGCTCTGGGATGCACTCTTGAAGAAGCCGATGAATTAACGGTTAAGGTACATGCGGAAGGCAAAGCTGTCGTTTATCAGGGACCCTTTGAAGAATGTTTCAAGCGCAACTCCGTTTTACAGGAAATCCAACTTATCACTGAAATTAAAGGATAATCGTGTCGACCAAATTTGGTATCATCGTTTTTCCAGGCTCCAATTGTGACCATGATGCCTATCATGCTGCCGCGCATATCATGGGTGCGGAAGCCCGGTTTATCTGGCATAAGGAAACCGATCTGGGTGATTCGGATGTCGTCATCATTCCCGGCGGATTTTCTTACGGAGATTACCTGCGCTCCGGGGCTATCGCCCGTTTTTCTCCCATTATGAAGGCTGTCGTCGATTTTGCCGGCAGGGGCGGCATTGTCGCCGGCATCTGTAACGGTTTTCAAACTCTGCTGGAAGCCGGCCTACTGGAGGGTGCCATGCTCCGAAATCGAGATCTCCGCTTCGTATGCAAATCCGTATGGCTGCGGGTGGAAAACGCCGACACCCCATTCACCAACCGGCTCAGCGAGGGCCAGGTTATTCAAATTCCTGTGGCTCACGGCGAGGGCAATTATTTCACTGATCCGGACACATTGAAGCGCCTTGAAGACAATCAGCAGATTATCTTTCGCTACTGCGAGCCGGACGGATCCCTCACCGGGGAAGCCAATCCCAACGGCTCTCTTTCAAACATCGCGGGAATTTCCAATCCTCAGAAAAATGTCCTGGGGATGATGCCGCATCCCGAGCGGGCGATGGAAGGTTTTTCAGGCTCTGTCGACGGAAAACTTTTCTTTGAGTCCCTGCTCACCACTTTGCAAACTGTATACTGAATTTATGGATTTCAAACTACTGGCCGCAATTTCGGAGACTCCGGGAGCACCCGGCTTCGAAGACCGCATCCGCTCACTGATCATTGAAAAGGTAAAAGATCACTGCGACGACTATCATATTGACGGTATCGGAAACCTGATTGTCCATCGCAAGGGAGAGGGACCGAAAGTGATGGCTGCCGCTCATATGGATGAGATATCCCTGGTCGTTAAATTTATTGATGACGATGGTTTTATCCGGTTTCATACGCTGGGCGGTTTTGATCCGGCTACCCTCGCAACCCAGCGTGTGATCATTCACGGGAAGGAAGACCTTACCGGCGTAATCGGGACCAAACCCATTCATGCCCAGTCTCCCGAAGAACGAAAGAAACCACCCAGGACGGAACTGTTTTTTATCGATACCGGTCTGCCGGCGGAAAAAGTGCGGGAGATGGTTGCCGTTGGATCCCCCATCACCCGCGAGAAATCTCTGAAGCGACTGGGAGACAATGTAACGGGAAAATCTCTCGATAACCGGGTTTCGGTATACCTGCTGATCGAAGCGCTCCGGAAGATGAAAAGCCCGCAGTGCGATTTTTATGCTGCATTCACGGTTCAGGAAGAGGTGGGAATCCGCGGGGCACGTGTAGCCACCAACAAACTGCAACCGGATATCGGCATCGCACTCGACGTGACGGTGGCCAACGACATCCCCGGTGTGGAGGCGCGCGAGGGCTGCACCAGGCTCGGCGACGGAATAGGCATCAAGATTATGGATGGCAGCGTTATCTGCACCCCTGCGCTCGTCTCTTTTACAGAGCAACTTGCCCGGAAAGAACAAATCGCCTGCCAGAGAGAACTTTTGACAGCAGGAGGCACGGACACTTCCGCCATTCAGTACCTCACCGGACAGGGTGCCCACGTCACAGGATTGAGCGTGCCGCTGCGATACATGCACAGCACCGTTGAAACGGCCTCCGTCAACGACATCGATAACGGCATTCAACTTCTGACCCGATTGATTGAGCATCTGCATGAATATCCCCACCTCCCGCATGCCTGAAGGCGAACCGGATTTACTGCATTGCCAAAACCTGGTCAAGAAGTACCGGCGGAGAGTTGTGGTCTCGGAGGTGAGTCTGCGTGTCAGTCAGGGTGAGGTTGTGGGGCTGCTCGGACCCAATGGAGCGGGCAAAACAACCACATTTTACATGTTTGTAGGATTGATCCAGCCTAATCAGGGGTCGATTTTTTATAACGAGCAGAATATCACGGGCCGCCCCATGTACAAACGTTCACGCATGGGCATCGGTTACCTTTCGCAGGAAGCCAGTATTTTCAGAAACCTGACCGTTCGGGAGAATCTGGAGTCTATCCTCGAATTCAAAGGGCTCTCCCGCAAGGCAATCAGGCAAAGAACCGAAGAACTCATCGAAGAATTCAATCTGCGGAAAATCACCAAAAACAAAGGTTTCAACTTGTCCGGAGGGGAACGCCGCCGTGTAGAGGTGGCACGCTCACTGGCCACCAACCCTCATTTCATGCTGCTCGACGAGCCTTTCGCAGGAATCGATCCTATTGCAGTGGAAGATTTGCAGGAAATGGTCGCCTCGCTGAAAGAAAAAAAGATCGGTATCCTGATTACCGACCACAACGTTCATGAGACGCTGGCCATCACCGACCGGGCCTATCTCATGTTCGAAGGCAAAATCCTCAAAGAAGGCACCGCCGACTTCCTGGCTAACGACGAAGAAGCCCGTAAACTATATCTGGGCAGCCAGTTCAGTCTGGACCGCTATCATTTGAAATCCTAACTAATCCTTTTATTTTTTTCGCTTTTTCCCGCAAAGTATTTGCTAATCCCATTTATCACCATAATCCACATGCAATTAGAAGAACTTTCCGTTCAGGAACTTTACGAAAAGATGAATAACGGCTCACGGCCATTTATCCTGGATGTGCGTGAGCCTGATGAACTCGCCATAAGCAGCCTGCCCGCCACGCTTATCCCGCTGGGCGAGCTAACGGCACGTTACAACGAACTGGAGGAACATAAGAATGATGAGATTGTATGCCTGTGCCGGACAGGCAACCGTAGTGCCCAGGCATGTTTCTTCCTGAGGAACAAGGGCTTCACAAATGTGAAAAACCTGAGCGGCGGGATTAACCAGTGGGCCCGCGAAATCGACCCATCTATGTCAATTTACTGAAACTACGCCATAAAGGCAGTTAAAAAAGAATGCCCGATCCATCTCTGCCTGTCAAGTCCGATTTCCAACTCTAAGTACTCTAAATTCCAAGTGCTTAAGGTACTCCAGGTACTTCTTCCCCCTTTAACTGTAGGCAGCGATCTGGTTCAGCAATTCCTGATTGCTTTTTGTGCGTCGAAGTACCTGCAGCAGACTTTGCATCGATTCCTTGGGCGATTTCCGCAACAGATAGCGGCGCACCATATTCCGTTCTTCAATGGACCCTTCCTCAATGATACGATCCTCGTAACGGGTTCCAGAGGCGGCAATATTGATCGCCGGGAATACCCGATCGTTAGCCAGTTCCCGATCCAGAACCAGTTCCATATTGCCCGTACCTTTGAATTCTTCGAAGATCAGGTCATCCATACGGGAGTTGGTTTCTACAAGACAGGTAGAAATGATCGTCAGGGAACCTCCTCCTTCGATATTGCGTGCCGATCCGAATATCTTTTTAGGGATTTCGAGGGCACGAATATCCAGTCCGCCCGAGAGCGTTCTGCCGCTGTTGGTCTGAGCGGCATTATATGCCCGGCCAAGCCGGGTCAGTGAATCAATAAGGAGTACGGCATCCCGGCCCTCTTCGGCCTTGCGCTTCACAAACCCGAGAGCGAGCTCTGAGATGCGGATATGGCTCGCAGTGGGTTTATCATTCGATGAGGCAAACACACGGCCTTTTGTAGAACGCATAAAATCAGTTACTTCTTCCGGGCGTTCATCCACCAGCAAAATGGCCAGTTCAACTTCCTTATGAAGCTGATCGACGCTGTGAGCGATTTTCTTGAGTAATACCGTCTTGCCGGTACGTGGCGGGGCAACAATCAGCGCCCGCTGTCCCTTCCCGATCGGGGCGATCAGATCCACAACCCTCATGTCGACATCCTCGGGACCGGTTGCCAGTTTCAGAGGTTCATCCGGCATAATCGGGGTCTGAAATTCGAAGCGGGGTATCATCTTCCACGCTTCAGCCGGCTGACCGTTGATCAGGTCGATAGAATGTACGTGCTTATTCCCCTGTTGATCCTGTGCATACGTACCCTTCAACTCGAGGCCGGGCCGGAGGCTGTATTTCACCATCTCCTGCGGAGTCAGGAACGGATCCTGGTCGGTCTTTGAGAATTCAAAATCCAGATTGCGAATAAACCCGTAGTTGTTAAGGGAAAGTTCGAGAACACCTGAATATTTCCCCCCTATTTTGACGTTCTGATTATCAATGAATGCCGGGGTTGGAACCTTCGGTTGCTTCCCTTTTTGCCGATTCTGATTCTTCTTTTTTTTACTATGTTTTGAATTTTTTCCCATGGATAAATAATCATTCAGTTATTGAACATTGTTTGTCGGACAGAACAGACGGGCGATATGAGGCATATAATGAGAGGCGTTCCCGATCTGTTCCCGTGATGCCCTCCTGTTAATAAACACACGCTACACTTATCCCCTTATGCCTATCATAACGGGCAAGCTTGCGTTAAAGGGCCGCAATTAAGTAAAAATGGCGGAAAATAACTACAGTTGTGTCGATTTACCTGACGGTCGTCGTTTCGTTAATCCAGCCATAACAGGAATTCAGCGAGGAATCGATCTTAATCTTTTCGCCAGTCTTCCAGTTCTGATAAAATTTTTCCTCCACTGTAGGTGCTGCCTGTTTATAGGAAGCGATTTCCTGATTGACCGTATTGGCAACAGACGGATCAACGGATTTGGCCTTATCCAGATAATCGAGTACCAACCAGTAGACGGCTTTGTCTTGTCTGGTTAACTGCCGGCCGCTGCTGCACTGGCTCACAGCCTGGGCGTAAATATGAGCCATTTCTATGTAGGGTAACCCCCACTTCGGATCAAACCTTATTGCTTCACGGATATGTTGACGGGCCGCCTGCAGTTTCCCCAGGTTGATATAATTGTTGGCAATATCGATTTCAACCTGTTTCTTTTTATCATTCGATTTCACCTGCTTGAGAGCGTCTTCCAGGTAGCTGATTGCTTCCTGATACCGGCCATTCTCACTGGCCATGGCAGCCAGGCGGTTTGCGTTTTTATAATCCGGATCTATCTGGTAAAGCTGTTTAGCAACTTCTCTGGCATTGTTGTAATCGTTCTGGCGGGTATATATGGCGTACAATTCGTTCAGCGCGTCCTCGTCTTTCGGGTTATCTTTAACCCGCGATTTCAGATAAGCTATCCGGTCCTGAGGATTGGTAAACAGCTGATCCCGCACTTTGTCGAAATATTGTTCCGTACTGTCGTTGGCAAACGGATCAGCCTTCTTCATCATGGCAATGGCTTTATCCTTCTGATTATTACTCGCGTAATAATTGACTACGGCTTTAATATAATATCCGTTACCCAGCTGTGTCGTTCTTTTGGGATCCATCTGAAACAGCTTTTCATACGCGGCAACGGCCTTATCCATTCCGTCATCAATAAAATCGGCGTGCACCTGGTAAAAACGGCCTTCATTGAAAATCCATTGATAACGATCGATTTCCTTATCCGAAAAAGTATCCAGTACCTTATCATAGTAGCTTGCGGCGGTATCCAGATAAGCCGTCTTGAGAGTGGGATCCGTGGCATTTTTGGCTTTGTCACTGTAGATATCGATCATGTCAGCAAACGTAATAGAGCCGTCATATTGAGGAAAACCCTCAATTTTCTTCGGATGGGCCACAACAAGCCATTTTCCATACTGCAGGGCAAGGGCGTAGTCCTTGTTTTTATACGACTCACTGAAAACGGAATACACTGCCAGCGGACTCAAACCGTAGGGTGCCGGCGGAATGGAATCGGTCTGCTGGGCTTCTACCCGAGCAGATACCAGAAACACCAAACTGACAAATGCAATCAATGTACTCTTCATAACCGTAATATGCTCGCTGTGATTAATTACTGAATCTTTCGCTTTAAAAACATGAGCTCTGATAAGTTAAACGACACTTTCAATGAAAATATTCTTTCCCTCACCAGATCATGCGATGTTGTCCCCCGGAAACCATAGGAAACGTCGATATCAATAGACGAGGCCGATCCCCTGGATGGAATACCCAAACCTGCCGATATCTGCCATGAAGATATGTTTTTCCCTCTTAGTTTCAAATAACCCGTGTCATATGAAAATCCTGCACGATATGCCAGCGATTGCAGAAAATCCGGGCGATTAGAGCTGGCAGGGAGGTATTGCCCGCCCAGACCAAGCCTCCACCGGTCTTTCATATAAGCGGTCCGGGAACCGTCAATACCGTGATAATCGCTCCATTTTTGATAAAGAGCCTCAGTTCCGATCATCCAGTGGTTGTTAAACCAATAACCTATTCCGGCTCCCATCCGCAGCGGCAGCCGCGTATGACCATCGGCAAGCGGCTCTTTTTTGTTGACGGTACCCCCACTGACAGAAATATAGTTTTCAATGGATTTTTTTGATTTTAAGGTTACCGGAAACGAAGCCGTCACTCCGATCGAAAACATGTCATTAGAATTAAATAACTTCCGCTTCTCATAATACATGCCGACCCGGTTACCCATTCCAATATTTGTTGTATTAATATCATAATGAGTGGAATAATAACTGCCTGAGCTGTATGAGGTAACGACATCCCTGGTCACTTTTCCAAAAACGAGGGAAGGCGCATATCCGATGGAAAGATGGTCGATGATATTCCATCCAAAGCCGATTTCCATGACATTTAACCCTCCGCTTCCCTTGTAATCGGTGAGATATTGGAGTGCTCCACCCGGACCGACAAGTAAAGAGTCAAACTGACCTCCGTTTTGATAACGATATTGGCTTTGGGTGAGGGGGTAAAGCGCAAGGGAGATCCCGAACTTATGTTTGTCGACAGGCAGCACCAATTGGAAATGGGTCACGTTGAGCAAAGACCGCGTGCCGTGCGTCGCTCCCTCATCGGCGGATATGGTGTTCAATTCGAACCCTCCGGTACCGGAGACGAAAACAGGAAGGCTCCACGTGGCCGGATTGGACAGATTGGAGCCCGGCATCGACAAGCCGATCCCCGTCAGCCCCATTGCAGACGCATCTGGATCGCGAAAATCACTGAGATTGCCGGCGCCATAATAGGAATAAATAGAACCGGTTTGGTACAAACCTTGTCCTTTTGACTCTGCAAAGGTCAATAAAAGCAGTACGACAATGCTTGCAAAATACTTCACTGATTCCTGGGTTTTACAGAGGTGATAATAAGCCTGGGATACCGCACCGGATCCGCGGGAGTATTTAATACGAGTGAGAAAATGGTACCTGAGGTCAGATTTCCGGAATCGGGTAACCGGGCCTGGGGAACCAGGTAATAATGGCCGGTATTATCCGAGCCCGCCAGGATAGAGTTAATGCGGCTGGTCAGATCGATCCGAAAGGAGCCATCTGCCTGCTTTTCGGCAATGCCGCCCGAAATCGGACCATTCAATACTTCAAATTCGATATTTGTGTCATGCAAATAATACAGGTCCGCCTCCTGTACTTCGGGGCGGACGTGGTTGGCCGGAAGGCTTTTCTTCATGGCTGCCGAATCTGAATAAAAGACCATCACCACCCGCGATATTGCCCTTGTACCGAGGTTAATGCCGTTAATGCTAAGGGAACGATCGGTATTGAGTTTAATATCAAACCTGGGAACATGTTCAAAGGTAGAATACAACCGCTGCTGGGTGGCGGGCACCGCCGGCACATTGGTGCGGCTAAGGGAATTGGCCCATCCTCGCATAGCTACGGCAGCTGTATCCTGGTCGTTCTGGATAATCATCTCGGTTTTGCTTGCATCGAAGGCGACGATCTTGCCTGTCGACAAAGGTACGATCACAAACCCCGGCATGGTATAAGCGTAGGTAGAATCCGCATTGCTATATGCCTGACGGTATTTCGTTATCCAGGCCTGACTCAGGGGGACATCCAGGCTGTCCTGCATCCCTACGGTAAAACTTGCCACCACGGTATTGGAAGCCGGTGCCGCGGAATCGGCCTTCCACTCCAAAGCGCGCCAGGGACGGGAAGCTTCAACCAGGTTAAACGATTCGCTGGAAGTGGAATCACCGTATATGCTGCTTACAAACAGCCGCAGAAACACCTTGCTATCGTCTGTAAACGTATCAAGCGCACTTGTGCTGACAAGCGCCGGCTGAAGGAGGGCCTCAGCCCCGACATCTCCAAAAAGCTGATCATGATACCTGCCCGCTGAAAAAGTCGCCAGATCACCGCTGTACACGGAAATTGTTGTATCCGAGAGCGTTTTCAGCGGGATCGTATCAATAACGACGTCGGATGAAGGCGGAATAAGGCCCCCGCCTGACAGGGTATTATCCTTACAACTGCTCAGCAGCCACAGGATGCCGATCATCAAGGCTGCGGCTGTCAGCGGCAGCCGAACCATGTTGCGTGCATTCACGGGAAAGTCCAAATATTTTGTGTCGGAATTGCGGTACTTGAGTCAGGCTTGTTCCTCTCCGATTTTACGGTAGAAATCCGCAAATTTGGAAGAGATATCCTGAGGCGATCCCTGGATCTTGACCGGGGCAATATCAAGCTCCTTGAAATAATGATCAAATTCATCCCGGATTTCATTACCGGTGACTACATAATCCGCATATTGCAGACCTGCTTTCACAAAGTCAACCTTACCGTCCGTTTCAAATTGCTTCACATCCACCGAATCGGGGAGGCCCATGAATTCGAAAATCTTCGGATCGAAAAATCCGTCATGCCGCGGGGTGTGAAGATTATAGATCACTTTGGTGTCTTTGAACATCTCGTCGTCGCTAAACAGGTATTTGAGGAATACGGGAACAAAGCCGGCCGGCCAGTCGTGACAATGAATGATGTCGGGCTTCCAGCCAAGCTTTTTTACGGTTGCCAGAACTCCTTTATTGTAGAAGACGAGCCGTTCGTCGTTATCTTTGAACGGTTTCCCCGATTTGGGGTCGGTAAACAACCCTTTTCGCTTGAAATACGTATCATTATCAAGGAAATAAACCTGCAGCTTTGCATTCGGGATGCTGGCCACTTTTATGCGCATGCTTTCCACCTTGTCGGCTACCGTAACTTCGATTCCGGAGAGCCGTATCACTTCATGCAGACGGTTACGGCGGTCGTTAATCGAGCCGTATTTGGGTAAAAGTATGCGGATTTCAAATCCTTTATCCTGAAGAGATGCGGGCAAAAATCGTAAGAGATCGGCTGTGTTGGTCAACCTTGCAAACGGAGAAATCTCCGCGGCGGCATAGAGAACTTTCATGCGTCTGTTCATCCGTTTTGTTCAGTATTCAAAGTTGTTCCCCCGACAGATCTTCACCGGTATCCAGGCGATAATCAGAAACTTCATCATCCAGCGAAAAGAAGTCGAATAGCGTATCACTGCGTAAGCCGAGCCGCAACGTTTCCAACGGTATAACTTCCGCCGGCAGAATATTCCCAAGGTTGACGTTAGCCCCGAATTTTTTGATAAACCAAACCTGCTGTTCTTTCTGGGGGGCCTCAAAGATAAGGTTTTGGATAGAGATCTGCTCAATAATTTCATCGATCAGGCCTGAACGTACTTCCCCATTCGGACGAAATACCCCCACGGTACCGCTTTCCCGGGCCTCACAGATGATTTTCCATGCGCCTGCTTCCAGTTCCGCCTTGATCATTTTTACCCATTTGTACGGAGGAATGATAGCATTGGGGTTTTTACTTCCCACTTCGGAAAGAACCGTAAAGTTTTTGCTCAGGTCGGTAATAATCTTCCTTTTCTTCTCCTCAGAAAGCCAGATCGTGCCGTTTGAAACCTCCACATATCCGATCTTGTAACGTTCCAGCAAACGCAGATAGTCATCCAACTGGTCGCGGAGTACATATGCTTCGAAGAGGGTTCCTCCAAAATAGACCGATATCCCTGCATTTTGGTACACGGCGATTTTATCTTTCAGCCGTGGGGTGACCTGCGAGGTTCCCCAGCCCAGTTTCACGATATCCGTATAGGCGGCACAGACTTCCACAAAATCTTCGGCCTGCCGGATGCTGCTGCCTTTGTCGAGCACAATGACGATACCGCTGTTACGCGGCTTCACCGATCGGTGCGGCAAATTCTTTAAATTATGATCCATGAAACGTGATTTGCATGAAATGAATCAAAAAAGGTAACAATTTACGGCCAATACTTAAAGATTATCGATACCTTCCGCTCTTATCGAAACCAGGTTGGCATCCTGTTCACCATTTTTGACATTCCGGTTCGAGAGTTTTACCAGGTGGCGAATGCGATCACGATCCACCTGATGCAACATCTCATCCGTATACCGCCATTCCCAGTTGCCGGATGCCGTTCCCGGAAAATTCATCCGGTGCCGGGTATCCAGTCCCATGTAGTCCTGCAACGGGAAGATGGCCAGGTCGGCAACAGATAACATCCCCAGCCGGATCATATCCCAGTGAATCTGCTGCCCGTCACATTGCAGGTATTCCCGCACGTGGTGCCGCTCCAGCTCGCTTCCTTTTCTGTACCAGCCGATCGTGGTATCGTTATCGTGCGTACCGGTATAGACGATGCAGTTGTTCGTTTTGTAATTATGAGGCAGATAACCGTTCGCTGCATTATCGGAGAAAGCAAATTGCAGAATTTTCATACCGGGGAAATGGTATGAATCCCGCAGCCTGATCACCTCGCGGGTAAGCACTCCCAAATCCTCGGCGATTATCGGCAGATCCCCCAGGCGTTCACGGATAGTGTTGAAGAGTTTCTCTCCCGGCCCTTTCACCCATCGTCCGTTAACGGCCGTATCTTCGCCCGCCCTGACTTCCCAATACGCCTCAAACCCGCGGAAATGGTCGACACGAATGGCATCAAACAGGGAAAACATCTGTTCGAATCGTCTTATCCACCATTCAAACCCGTTTTTTTCCATCGTCTCCCATCGATACAGAGGATTCCCCCAGAGCTGACCGGTATTGCTGAAATAATCGGGCGGTACACCCGACACAAGAACCCGGCTTCCTTCTTTGTCGACTTCAAAAAGGTGAGAATGAGCCCAGACGTCCGCGCTGTTGTGGTCTACGAAGATGGGAATATCTCCTATTACCATGAGGCCGCGGTCGTTAGCGTAGTTGCGAAGGGCCTCCCACTGCCGGAAAAACTCGAACTGGCACCATTCGTGATAAGCGATGCGGCCCGCAAGCTGTTTCCGGCAGGTTTCCAGCGCATTCTTCCGGCGATTTTTGAGCCCCGCTTCCCACTGATTCCAGGGGCGGTATTGATGGTGCTCCGAGCATGCCATAAAAAGTGCATAATCGGGAAGCCATCCCTCATTCTTCCTGCAAAAATGCCGGAACTGTTCCTCCAGGAAAGAGTCTCTTCTCTCGCGAAAACGATTTTCCGCAATTTCCAATAACCGGCCTTTGATATAGAAGGCCGTTTCATAATCGGCCCTGTCTCCTGAAGGCAGCGTTTCCATCCGGGCTTCTTCCTGCCGGATCAGCCCTTCTTCCACCAGAAGCTCCGGGCTGATCAGATAATGATTTCCTGCGAAGGCGGAATAACTCGCATACGGCGAATTCCCATAGCCTGTCGGCCCGACGGGCAACAATTGCCAGACCGACTGATCGGTATCAACGAGAAAATCGATAAAACGGTAGGCTGCGGGTCCGAGATCACCCATTCCGTAAGGCGAAGGAAACGATGTGGGATGAACAAGCACTCCCGTGGATCTGCGAAACTCCATGCTTATTAAGCTATTAATAATATTAATTTTTTACTTCTCAACCCGTTTTAAAACAAGACCGGCCAATGGCGGTATGGTGATGGAAATATGCGCGGGTTGATTATGCCATGCCCCCGGATGTCCCCAAATGTCGGGATTATATACATTACTTCCTCCATATTTAGTAACGTCGCTGTTGAATATTTCCACATAACGCCCCTCCGCCGGCACTCCAATGTTATAATTTTGATAGACTTCAGGCGTAAAATTAAAAATACCTATCAAAAAATCCTCCCTGTTTCTGGTATACCGGATAAAAGAAAGAATACTGTGATCGGCATCGGAGAAGTCGATCCACTGAAAGCCGCTCCAGTCATAGTCCACCTGGTACATGGCCGGCGTATCCCTGTAGAGCCGGTTCAGTTCGCTGATCAGTAATTGCATCTGCTGATGGCGTTCATACTGCAGCAGCCACCAGTCAAGCTGCCATTGACAATTCCACTCCGACCACTGGCCGAATTCTCCTCCCATAAAGAGCAGCTTCTTGCCCGGGTGCATATACATATAGGTATAAAGTACCCGTAGATTCGCAAATTTCTGCCAGTCGTCTCCGGGCATTTTGCTGAGCATGGCGCGCTTCCCGTGTACCACTTCATCGTGTGAAAAGGGAAGCACAAAATTCTCCGTAAACGCATAGATGAGCGAGAAAGTGATCTCATTCTGGTGATATCGCCGAAATATCGGGTCAACTTCTATGTATCTGAGGGTATCATTCATCCAGCCCATGTTCCATTTGTAGTCGAACCCGAGTCCTCCCATATAAACGGGCCGGGAGACCATCGGCCAGGAGGTCGATTCCTCGGCAAGGCTCACCATACCGGGAAACTGTTCATGCGAAATCTGGTTGAATTGTTTGAGGAAATCAATGGCTTCCAGGTTTTCCCGGCCGCCGTACCTGTTGGGAATCCACTCGCCTTCTTTCCGTGAATAATCCAGGTAGATCATCGAAGCCACAGCATCCACACGCAGCCCGTCTACGTGGAACTTGTCCAGCCAGAAGATGGCGTTCGACAACAGAAAATTGCGCACTTCACTGCGCCCGTAATTAAAGATACTGGTTCCCCAGTCGCGGTGTTCTCCCTGGCGGGGATCGGCATGTTCGTAAAGATGCGTTCCGTCGAATTGAAACAGCCCATGCGCATCTTTGGTGAAATGCCCCGGCACCCAGTCGATCAACACACCAATATCATTCTTGTGGCAGGTGTCTACGAAGTGCATGAATCCTTTGGGATCGCCGAACCGGCTGGTCACTGCATAATAGCCGGTTTGCTGATAACCCCATGAAGGATCGTAAGGATGCTCGGCAATCGGCATGAGTTCGATGTGGGTGTATCCCAGCGACTTGACATAAGGTACAAGAACATCGGCCAGCTCGTGGTAAGACAGGAACGACCCGTCTTCGTGCCGCCGCCAGGAGCCTGCGTGTACCTCATAAATGGCAACCGGTGCGTCCGGCGCCTGCCTGTCTTTTCGGGAGAGCATCCATTGATCATCTTCCCAGGCATACCCTTCCAGATCGTAAACAACCGATGCCGTTTCGGGGCGTACCTGCGAATAGAATCCATACGGATCGCTCTTCATCAGCGGCAAATCTACATGGGAGCTCTTGATCTCATACTTATAGAGCGCGCCGGCACCCACTCCCGGGATAAAGATCTCCCAGAGCCCCTGATCGTAATACCTGCGCATGACGTGTATCCGGCCGTCCCAGTTATTGAAATCCCCGATCACACTCACGCGGCCGGCACTTGGCGCCGCGACCACGAAATGGGTCCCGAGAATGCCGTCGATCTCACGGACATGCGCCCCCATAAATTTATAAGCGTGAATATGTTCGCCGGCATTCCACAAATGCAGATCAAATTCACTCAACAGCTTGCCGAACCGGTACGGATCCTCAACAGTGACGACCTCATTACCGGGGTTGGCAGCTTCAAAATAATAATCAAAAGCATTTCGGTCCTCAAGGACTGCCTCATAGATTCCTGAATCATGGACCTTTTTCATCTTTTCGCGAAAAGTCCCCCGGCGTCCGGTTACCCGTACCTCATGTGCCCATGGCAGAAAAGCCCGGATGCATATGGCATCACGGCCATTCTTTCGTACCTTGTGCGGACCCAAAACAGAGAACGGATCTTCATGACTCCCGTTGCCGACAGCGTTGAAGACCGATCCGACCTTTTGATTTGCCATTCTGTTATTTCATGTTCAAAACGTATAAAATAACAATAATTTCAGCTAACTTTAACAGGATGATTTTGCCAGCCCCATAAGGGTGTATCGGTTATGCAAGGTATTGGTTTTATTGCACGTCGTTATTTATTCTCACGTCAGCATGTCTCTCTGGTATCGACTCTGACCCTGATCAGCGTCGGCGGCCTTACCATCGGGACCGCCTTGCTGATCATCGTGCTCTCCGTATTTAACGGTTTCTATGATCTTGTGAAAGGCCTGCTACTGACTAATGATCCCGACATCCGTATTGAGTCGGCCACTGCCCCGGCCTTTGTATATCCCGACAGTCTGAAGAAGGAGCTGACCCGGCAGAAAGACATTGTTTCCATCTCCCCTTATGCCGAAGGAAAGTGCCTGATCATCGGTCCCGGCAGCACGAATCAGGAGAAAGTTGTCACCGTGAAAGGTATTCATCCCGATCTTTTCTTTCCCATCCGTAACAATCCCGGCAGCATTGCTTATGGCGTGTTCAATCTGAGTATTCAGAACGGCAAGCCCGGCTTGTTAATTCCCCGGAAATTATCCGGACAGTTGAGCCTGAAAGTCGGGGATACCGTGGGATTGATGAGCACTGCCGGTATGGAAAAAGCCCTGACCCAGTTCTCCGGCCCCACCGGTTATCATTTTGAAATACGGGGAGTGTACAGTCTCAATGAGATCGTAAGCCAGCCACAGGTATATATCGAGCTTCACGCCGCACAGCACCTGTTTCGCTACCGCAACAAAATTTCCGGAATCGATGTAGAACTTAAACGGCATGAGGATGCCGCCGGGGTTAAGCAAAACCTGGAGCAATCGCTCGGAAAAGACTATCAGGTTGAAACCTGGTATGATCTGGAAAAACCGCTTTATGATGTGATGAATCTCGAAAAATGGGTCGGGTACGGCATCCTGATGATTATCGTTCTGGTGGCCGTTCTTAACATCATCGGATCTCTTACAATGCTCGTAATTCAGAAACGGCGTGACATCGGCGCACTGATGGCCATGGGGTACAGCCGCGGGCTGATCAAACGTATTTTCATCCGCCAGGGATTTTATATCGGGGTGATGGGCTGCGGACTCGGCGGGGCGATCGGTCTCCTGCTCTGCTGGCTTCAGAAAAGCTACGGGCTGGTGAAACTTGCCGGAGCCGGTTCTTTCATTGTTCAATATTATCCGGTTGCCGTTCAGGGAACCGACCTGGTGATGGTTCTGGCAGGCAGCCTCGTCTTATGCATGCTGGCGAGCTGGTATCCGGCGCTGCGGGCCTCGCGGGTTGAGCCGGCGGAAGCCGTTAGATATGAGTGAGGAGCATTCATTCTTTGCCGTTCGCTTCAGCGAACGGACTTTATGGCAAGGGATAGGATGGAAAGGCCTCAGATGGCGATTCCCAGTTTTATCAGAATGGCCCGCTGTTTCCAGTCATTCTGTGAGAGAGTCTGGTGAAATTGCTGTTTGTGACCTGGTTTGTCCAGCCTGGTCAGGCCAAAATTATAGGTTGCCTCAATATAAGGCTTTACCGTTTTAAAAAAGCGAAACTCATATCCGATGCCCCCTTCCATAGAAAGATTAAATCGATACATGGGGCGGTTGAGGGATCTATGCCACATCGGTCTGGACAGATCATCAGTAAGATAGCCTGTCTCTTGCCCCTTCGCATGTAACAAATAATTTAATTTGGGGCCCCAAAAAACATATATGCCCAATTCGTTGATTGGTGTGTATTTCAATATTGAATTGATTTGCAGAAAGCTAAATGTATATCGGGAAATACCGGAAGAAGGGAACACAATCGCTGGTAGTAGACCAGGCGGGAAAGAATAACTATAACGATAACTTAATTTGAATACCGACCTTTGGTAACCGAAGCTTGTCCTCAAAGAAAAATGTGATGACAAGGGAAAGGCAATCCCCATATTTATATTAAAGGATGTCAATGTATGAGGATGTTGCTCTATCCCACGGATGCCAGAGGAGGAGTTGGACTGATAGCTGAATTCGGGATATATGAAGCCGCCGGAAAGTGTATAATGTACAGACTGGGCTCCGGCGCTGACACTTACACCCGAAATTAATAGTATGATCAGTACAAAGCACTTCATTTTTCAGAGCTTTACTTATTTCCAGCCATTTAAAGTAACATCTACTTTAGAAAAGCACAACGTTCGCCAAAAACCTCCGAAATCCCCTCAGACCCGCAGCCTGTTCACTCATTATACGTATCCGGCAGATCGTTTTCGTAGAGGATGGTATCTCCCTGGCGGGCGTATTCTCTTATAATTTCATTGGCATCGAAAAGAGATTTGACGATACGCACCCGTTCTCCATCGAACCCTGCCTCCGTCAGCCCTTCGTGAATGGGTCTGGTACGTTCCGGTCCGACCAGAATAACCAGATCCAGTTCCTTTTCCCCAATAAAGTTCCCCCATTTTTTATTTTCCTCAAATTCCTTTTCGCCGAGTTCCACCATGCCCGGCGTGATGAGGATGCGCCGGCCGCCGTTAAACCGGGCCAGGATATCGACCGCGTTGCGTGCCCCGACCGGGTTGGAGTTGAAGGCATCGTCCAGGATCGTGATGCCGTCCTGCCTCCTGAGCTGCAGACGGTGCTCTACCGGCGCGATGTTCGAAGCGGCAAGAGCCATTGTTTGCAGGCGCAGCCCCAGGTGATGCCCCACTGCCATAGCCGATAGCAGGTTTTCCACATTATGTTTCCCCAGAAGCTGCAAATGAACCTCCGCCGATGAATTGCCGGGAGCCTTCACCTGAAAGGAACATCCCTGGTGATCGTACCCGATTTCCTCCGCCCGGAAATCTCCCTGCTTCAGTCCCGCAGTTATCAGATGCACGTCATCGCGGATTGCCGCCATCTCCATCACCATAGGATCGTCGGCATTGAGCACAATCGTCCCGTTTTCTTTCATGAAGCGTACAATCTCGGATTTTGTCTCCCGAATCGCCTCGCGCGAACCGAATGTTTCCAGATGGGCCGTACCGATGTTGGTCACCACGGAGATATCGGGCCGGGCAATCTCACACAATTCCCGGATATTCCCTTTATAACGCGCCCCCATTTCCAGGACAAGAACCTGGTGCGAGGCCAGTAAATCCTCATTAATCACTTTACAGATACCCATTGGAGTGTTGTAGCTGCCGGGAGTGGCCAGCACGCTGAACCGTTCTTTGAGCAAATCCCGGATCATAAACTTGGTGGAAGTCTTGCCGTAACTCCCGGTAATGGCAATGATCGTCAGATCCGGCATGGAAGCCAGCTTCCGGCGGGCTGCCTGCTTAAACCGATAATGTACATACCGCTCGAACGGCATCATGGCCAGGGCGGCCAGCAGAAACCAGAACGGCAGAAGGATGTCGGCCTGTATCCATGTGAGAGCCAGGGTGTAGATGTTGGGAAACACAGCGCTGTTTTGCAGGGTCAGCAGGGTTCCCCAAAGCGGGAGGAGGATCGCCAGAACGATGAACAGGGCCGACAGGCGCTTCATCCGGGACGTAAAGACCAACGGTTTCTTCATCCTTCTCCGGTAAACTCCGGTTGGTCCCATCCAGAATGCGGCGAAGATCAAAATGATGAGCGTGGCGGCCGACTCGGTTATTGTGCGCCGAAAAAAGACAAACAACACCATCACCACGATATCCATCAGCACCTGCTCCAGGGAGAGCACCTGATTCATCCAGTTCCCGAAAAGCCAGTGCCAGAACTCGCGAATCTTGTATCCCGAAAGCTGGAAAGAATGCAGAAGCATGCGTCCGCGCCAGATCATCCTGTGAGCCATAATCAGGATAAAGAGGAAGCTGAGGATAGTGATTACAACGATGTACCAGCCCGAGAGCATTTTTATTCGGAATTTAAATCTTACTCTTACAATTTCACAATGGCAGACATTAACGAACGCCTGCAGGAGCTCCGGCCGTTGATAGTTGCGCCGGCAGTCGCTTAATATAACAAGTTATAGTATCTTTACAGCCGATTTGAACTGCACAAAAAGACGTATTGCATGAAATTGATTATTCCGATGGCCGGTAAGGGAACCCGGCTTCGTCCGCATACCCATACCACGCCAAAGCCCCTGCTGCCTGTTGCCGGCACGTCTATTGTTGAGCGCATCATCCAGACATTCGACCGCACGCTTGAACGTACGATCGACGAATATGTTTTCGTTTTGGGAGATTTTGGGGATGAAGTCAAACACGACCTGGAGGAATTAAGCGGGCGACACGGAGCCAAAGCGACGTTTTATACACAGGAACAGGCTCTAGGTACCGCACATGCCGTTTATTGCGCCGCTGATTCCCTCGACGGTGAAGTGATTATCGTTTTTGCCGACACCCTCTTTGATACCACCGAACACGTTTCCCTCGAAGATGCCGACAGCGTTATCTGGCTGAAGGAGGTTGAGGATCCGTCCCGGTTCGGGGTAGCTGTTCATAATGGAGACACCATCACCGGTTTCGTCGAGAAACCTGATACGCCGATCTCCAGGCTGGCGATCATCGGTGTGTATTACTTTAAGGAAGGAAAAGATCTCTGCAAAGAGATCCGCTATCTTCTCGATCATAACGTTACCGGACACGGAGATGAATACCAGCTTACCGACGCACTCGACCGGCTTCTCAAAGGAGGCAGGCGATTCAGAGTGGCCACTGTGGATGAATGGCTCGATTGCGGAACGATAGAAGCCTGGCTCGAGACCAACCAGGCCATCCTGGATAAGGAAAATCCTCCGGTCGACGCCGGCAAATACCCGGGTTCAAAGATAACGCCTCCAGTGTACATCGGAGAAGAAGTGACCATCAAAAACTCCACTGTGGGTCCTTATACCAGTATAGGTCCCCATACCTCTGTCAGCGACAGTACCGTTACCAACAGTATGGTACTCGATCACAGCCATATTGAACACTCGGAACTTGACCGGGCAACGGTGGGCAGCCACACCTCCGTCTCCCGATACCGGGGAACCCTCCATATCGGAGATCATTCCATCGTAAAGAAACCGTAACAGACGCCGGGCAACCGGACTTCTCTGATCTGTTCTGCTTAACCGCCATACCATCTGATGAACCGAAATCCTGCCGGGACTGATATCCGGAATCCCGTTTCCGGACAAGCGGGGTCGGGTATCGTTCCCGGGCATATTACCCTGTTTCATACCATTTCCGACACAGCCGCCGGACTGAAGCAGCCGGTTTATGTGGTCGGAGGATACGTCCGCGACTATTACCTGGATCGTCTGAAAGAAAGAAACCCACCGGAAGTGGATCTGGTTACCGTGGGGTCGGGAATTAACCTTGCAAAAAAGGTAGCCCGGAAGCTGGATCATTCCAGTCTGGCCGTGTTTAAACAATTCGGCACCGCTCAGGTTAAAACGCCGGATATCATCCTGGAGTTTGTAGGCGCTCGTAAAGAGAGCTATCGCCGCGGCTCCCGCAAACCCATCGTTGAAGATGGAACGCTCGAGGACGATCAGAACCGGCGCGATTTCACCATCAACGCGCTGTACTGGTCGCTGAACAAAGAGGATTTCGGACTACTGATCGATCCGTTTGAGGGGATCAAAGATTTGGAGAGGAAGATCATCCGCACCCCCATTGACCCCCGGCTTACCTTTGACGATGATCCGTTGCGTATGCTCCGTGCCATCCGTTTTGCGGCCCAGCTTGAATTCACCATCGAGGAAGAGACTCTCGATGCCATAAAAGAAATGGCCGAGCGGATCAGCATCGTCTCCAAAGAACGGATTATTGATGAGGTGAATAAAATCGTAATGGCCCGTATGCCCTCCATCGGTTTCGGGCTGCTGTATAAAACAGGCCTGCTTCCCCATTTTTTCCCCGAACTCAACGACCTCCAGGGGGCCGAAATAATTAACGGCATCGGTCATAAAGACAATTTCTGGCACACGCTTCAGGTGCTTGATAACGTGGCGGTTCAGTCACACAACCTGTGGCTTCGGTGGGCGGCGATCATGCACGATATCGCAAAGCCGGCCACTAAAAAGTTCGACGAACAGCAGGGGTGGACCTTCCACGGACATGATGCCATCGGGGCCAAATGGACCAAACGGATCTTCCGCCGCCTGGGTCTGCCTCTCGACGAACGCATGCGTTACGTGCAAAAGCTGGTGCGCCTGCACCTGCGCCCGATTGCCCTTGCCAACGAAGAAGTGACCGACAGCGCCATCCGCCGCCTGATTTTTGAAGCCGGCGACGACCTCGACGACCTGATGACCCTCTGCCGCGCCGACATCACCAGCAAAAATGACCGGAAGGTGCGCCGCTACCTGCGCAATTTCGATCATGTGGAAGAAAAGACCAGGGAAGTTGAGGAAAAAGACCGCCTCCGCAACTGGCAGCCGCCGGTCGGGGGAGATGAGATTATGGAAGCATTCGGTTTGAAGCCGGGTCCCAAAGTGGGTGTCATCAAAAAAGCCATCGAAGAAGCCATCCTCAACGGAGAGGTCCCCAACAACCACGACGCCGTCTTTGCCTGGATGATGGAACATAAAGACGAGTGGGTAGATTGAATTCTGTGGTTCTCCGTGCGAATCTCTGAAACCTCTGTGCAATTTCTTTGAGGGACGCAGGGAAGTGCAGGGCGCCATGTTATCCATTCCTCAAACTGCCATCCCGAACCCGTTTTGTACCTTATATCATCACACGCGCTGATTTCTTAGGCTTCCCGGAATAACAACCCGCGCAGGTAAATCGATAATCGGGGCGCTCATCCGCCCCCGAAACGTCATCCTGAACCCGCTTCATGCTTTGCCTGCTATATGGGCAGGTACTGGAGGGCCTCCTGAATAAAACAATTCTCCCGGGTGAAGGATCCCGTCCATCATGGCAACGCGGGTTCACCAGGCCACCTTTCGACCACCGATACCCTTTAACGACGGGATCCTTCTTCGGCCATTCGGCTTTATCAGGATGACTATTCAGATGCCGAACAATGGGCGCTGGAACTTATGAGTCAAACGGATAAACCCGCTGAGTTTCCCCAGATAGGTCGTGTGGTTCCAGAATACAGTGAAGAGACATTAAGGGAACTCATTTTAGGTAACTATCGAATCCCCTACCGCATTAAGGAGGATGCTGTGTATATTGAAGCCGTATGGCATTCGCGTCAGATACCTCCTGAACAATCACGATGCTTGTGCTAACAGACGCATTAAACGGGGTTAGCCGGGCATGAATTTGATTTCTGGCCTGGGATCAAGGCCTTGGCTAACTTAACAACCACTGCCCGCATCTCAACCCCTTATGCACAAAGTCGTTACCCTGTTTCCTGACAAACGGTTGAAATCCACCGGGATGGCCCCGGAACGGTTTGCTCTGCAGATCCGAACACTCGTAAGCGTATTAAGGAGAATCACTAATGTCCACAGCTTCTATTCAGGACGTATCTGATACGGCGCTCATGACTGCGGTCTACCGTGCGATTGAAAGTGCACGTCCCGACGCATTGTTCCGCGACCCGCTGGCGGGCCGGCTGGCAGGGGAGCGTGGCCGTCAGATCGTCGCCGGCTTGTCCAAATCGTCTGGCTTAACTTGCTGGTCGGTGGCGCTGCGCACCTGCATTATCGACGATTTCATCCAGTCGGCCATTAGACAGGGCGTCGACACGGTGCTGAATCTCGGCGCCGGGCTGGATACCCGCCCTTACCGAATGACGCTGCCGGAATCGCTGATCTGGATCGAGGCAGATTATCCGCGGATCATCGAATTAAAGGAAACCCGCCTGATGAATGAAACGCCGGCCTGCAACCTCGAACGCATCAGGCTCGACCTCGCGGATCGTCCGGCGCGCAGGGAGCTGTTCTCGAAAATCGGTTCAAGCACGCACAAGGCACTGGTGTTGACGGAGGGCGTGATACCGTATCTGCACACTGATGAAGCGGCATCTCTGGCAGACGATCTATATTCACAACCCACGTTTAATTATTGGATCACCGACTATTTTTCTCCCGATATACTCAGATTACGCGGACGTTCCGCCGTCCGCAGGGATTTGAAAAGAGCTCCCTGGCACTTCCAACCCGGTGACTATTATGGATTCTTCCAGCAACACGGCTGGCAGACCAGCCAGGTTCGGTATTATCATGACGAAGCCCAGCGCCTCCGTCGGCCGGCACCGTTACCCCTGATAAAAAAATCGCTGTTCATGCTGAGATATCTATTCGCCTCGCGCGAGCGTCGGGAGATGTTTCGAAAATCTGCGGGTTATGTGCTTTTCGAGCGAATTCCTTTCGCTTCGAATCAACCGGACCGCTAAAATAACAATGACGGGACAGGCGATGTGTGGAATCAACGACTTCCGGGATCGCATGTCCGGCCATTCTTCGCCGGACGAGCGTCTTACGGGTGTAACATTCAATGTGACCGACCGGCTGATTCTGCATCTTGCCGCTCTGCCGATAGACAGCAGGACCCATTTTGAAACGGCACGGCAAACCGCCGGGCTCATCTGGCAGGCAGGCGTGAGTTTCTACCTCTGACGCCGGATAAAGTACGACTGATTCCTCATCTGAATCAGGGCCAAAAGATCCTCTCATTCCCTGAGGCCGGATTCCTCAATCTCAATCTTAACCTTAATCTCCATCCTCCCTGTGCTCTTTCACCAATACTTTCTATTTTCAATCCTTCGGGATAATTGTTGATGATGGACATGAACTAAGGGACGAAGACAAATTCCCCTCTGAATGGCACAAAATATACGATGGACGGCCCGGGCTTATGCGAAGATCAACCTGGGGCTGTATGTGAATGCCCGGCTGGAAAACGGGTATCATGATATCACAACAGGGTTTGCCTTCATCGACTGGAGCGACCGGTTTGAGATCGCCGAAGCCGCCCAAAATCGTATTGAGATGAGAAATACGGCTATTCAGGCGGGACCGGGAAATCTGGTGAATCGCGCGCTTGAGCTTTTTAACCTGGAAATCGGACTCAGGAAGCACTGGCATATCATGGTGGAGAAGCAGATACCCGAAGGTGCCGGACTTGGCGGCGGAAGCAGCGATGCCGCCCTGACCCTGCGCCTGCTGAATCAACTGGAAGCCCATAATCTGCCCGATAGCCAGCTCATGGAGATCGGCTCGGTATTGGGTTCCGATGTTCCCTTATTCATCCAAAATAAAACAGCCGTCGCCACCGGAACGGGAATACATCTTCATTCCGTTGACATTCAACCGGATTGCTGGATCGTAACCGCATATCCCGGTATAGTCAGTTCCACCGCGGAAGCCTACCGGCTCTGCGAGGCCGGTCATCACGAATTTGACCTGCAACGGATTTTACTATCCGAGGCACCGGATGAATGGCCGTACCTGCTGACAAACGACCTGGAACCGCCGGTTATCGCGCGACATCCTGTCATCGGAAATGTAAAAGACCAGATGTATGAAGACGGAGCCGTTTTTGCATCGATGAGCGGCAGCGGTTCTTCGGTATACGGTCTCTTTGAGCAGGAGTTTGTTGCCAACCAGGCGCTTCGCGGGTTTCTGGAAGCCGACATGAAAGCCCGGATCACTCGTCCCGGTTTTCTTCCGGATCACGGAATTTATGAACTGGCATGAACGCCTTTCCGCGAAAAATTATTAGAAGACTCTCTATTAGATAAACAAGAGAACCTGTTAGCAATCAATACCCTTATCACACTATCTTTCTTTCACTTTTATACAAAAATATCACCGGGTTGCAACTGAAACACATTTATGGAACAAACGCATAACAACAGCGAGCGCATTGGGATGGATGTCGAATCCTTTCAGCGTGATGTTCAAAACCACCTTCATTACACGTTGGCCAAAGATCAATATTCCGCCACGGACTGGGATCGTTACCACAGCCTGGTATATGCCGTCATGGACCGGCTGAATCACCGGAGGATAGCTACGCAGCAGCATTATTATGAAGTTGACGCCAAGCGGGTATATTACCTCTCAATGGAATATTTGCTGGGACGAATGCTGGACGACGCCCTTATCAACCTGGGCCTTCTGGATATTGCCCGTGAGGCTCTGGCTAACATGAACCTGGATTACGACGCGCTCAGGGAGAGCGAATGGGATGCCGGACTGGGAAACGGCGGACTGGGTCGCCTTGCCGCCTGTTTTCTGGATTCTATGGCTTCTCTGCATATCCCCGGTTACGGTTATGGCATCCGCTACGATTTCGGCATCTTCTATCAGAAAATTGTCGACGGCTACCAGATTGAGTCTCCGAATCTCTGGCAGGAATATGGTACCCCGTGGGATATCATTCGTCCCAAAGTGAATTATCCGGTTCAGTTCTATGGGGAGGTGGCGGCTTATACGGATGAAGACGGACATTTGCGTTACCACTGGATCAATGCCGATACGGTAATCGCCCAGGCTTACGATTTTCCGGTTCCGGGCTATAAAAATGATGTCGTGAATAATCTGCGGCTCTGGAAAGCCGAATCGTCCAAGCATATTGATCTGCATGTTTTCAATCAGGGAGATTACATCAACGCCATTCGTGATGTTGAACTGCAGGAAAACATCTCGCGCGTCCTGTATCCCAATGACAAGGTATTTGTGGGCCAGGAATTACGATTGAAGCAGGAATACTTTCTGGTAGCGGCCACGCTGCGCGATATCATCCGCCGTTTCAAAAAGATCCATGAGGACTGGCGGCTCTTTCCGGAGAAGGTAGCTATCCAATGCAACGATACGCATCCCAACCTGGCCATCCCCGAGCTGATGCGCATCCTGGTGGATGAAGAGCATCTTGGATGGGAACAGAGCTGGGATATCACAGTAAAAACCATTGCTTATACCAACCATACCCTGTTGCCGGAAGCCCTGGAGAAATGGCCGATTCATCTGCTTCGAACGCTGCTTCCCCGGCACCTGCAAATTATTTATGAGATCAACAACCGGTTTCTGAACAAGGTAAGAACCGATTTGGGAGAAGACATTAACCGCATCCGGCGTATGTCCATCATCAGTGAAGGAGAGCAGCCGAGCGTACAGATGGCCACATTGGGGATTGTAGGATCTCACAAAATTAACGGCGTTTCCGAAATGCATTCCACGCTGCTGAAGGAAACGCTCTTCCATGATTATTACGAGCTCTGGCCGGAACGATTCACGAACCAGACCAACGGAATCACTCCCCGGCGCTGGCTCAAACAATGCAATCCGCTCCTGGCCGATGCCATCACAAAGCGCATTGGCGAGGGATGGATCACCCATCTGGATGAACTCCGGAAAATCGATCCCCTTGCCGACGACGCCGCTTTCCGGGAGGAATTCGCAGGAATCAAATACAAGAATAAAGTGCGCCTGGCCGGGTATGTGGGGATTGAAACCGGGGAAACTATCGATCCGGATTCTATATTCGACATCCAGATCAAGCGTATCCATGAATATAAGCGTCAGCTTCTGGCCGCTCTGCACGCCGTCACCCTTTATAACCAGATCAGGGAAAATCCTCAGGCGGATATCACTCCCAGAACCATCTTTTTTGCGGGAAAGGCGGCTCCCGGCTATGCAATGGCCAAGCTGCATATCAAACTAATCAATAATATTGCCGGCAAGATCAATAATGATCCGCAGGTTAATCAAAAGCTAAAAGTATTCTTCCTGCATAACTATTCGGTCACGCTGGCGGAGAGAATGATCCCTGCGGCGAATCTGTCGGAGCAAATATCGACGGCCGGCATGGAGGCTTCCGGTACGGGCAATATGAAACTGGCACTCAACGGCGCCCTGACGATCGGAACACTCGATGGCGCCAATGTGGAGATAATGAATGAAGTGGGCGAAGAAAACATCTTTATCTTCGGGCGTACCGTTGCCGACATCGACAGGATGCGGCGGGAAGGTTACAATTCCTATCAATATTATGAGGAAATAGAACCTCTGAAACAGGCCTTGGATCAGATCCAAAGCGGATTTTTCTCTCCTAATGAACCCGACCTTTTTCAGCCGATCATTCACGCACTCCTGAATGAAAACGACTATTTCATGGTCCTGGCCGATTATGAGGATTACTTGAACAAGCAGAGGGAAGTGGAGGCTGTTTATAATAATCCCGATGAATGGTGGAAGCGGGCCATCCACAACACGGCAAGAATGGGCAGATTTTCCTCGGACCGTACTATCCTTGGTTATGCAAATGAAATATGGGGAGTGAAACCGCTGATGGAAGAACCGGCTTCGAAGTGAACGGATTTCTCACTAAGGCGCTGAGAAAGACTGAAAAGGGTATAGTTTCTCGCTAAGGCGCCAAGACGCAAAGAGAAAAATGGGGAGGCAGAATTGTACTTACCCGCTTATGGCCAGGGCGGGAGCGGGCGCCGCATCGGGTCTGGAGTATTTTTTTAGCGTCCGGTAATGTGAACGGATGGCATCTCTCAGTGTTTCGTGAGAGTGAAACGGCACGCCGTATTCCCGGGCAACAGCTTCCACGATCGAAGTAATCTTCGGGTAATGAATGCTGCAAATACGTGGAAACAGATGATGCTCAATCTGAAAATTAAGTCCCCCGATATACCACGAAAGCAAACGGTTTGTCCGTCCGAAATCGGCTGTTGTCTCCATCTCATGAACCAGCCACGCCTGTTCTATGGTATTCTCCTCATTGCACAGTGGGAAAGATGTCTCTTCAACCGTATGCGCCAGCTGAAAAACAATGCCAAGCACGAGCCCGGCCGTCAGGTGAACAATCAGGTAACCGATCAGCAGCTGCCACCATGAGAGAGACAATACCAGGGCCGGGATCACAAAGAAATAACCGTAATACACCAGCTTTGTACTGAGCAGGATGGCCCACTCGGAAGCCGGATGCTTTTTATTTTCATAAGGCCCCAGTTTCTTCCGGAAAAAATACCGGTAATCCTTGATAAACACCCAGAAAAGCGTTGCCAGACTATAGGCGAAAAAAGCCAGGTACGGCTGGATACGATGTATCTTCTTGTACGGCGCATGAGGGCAAAGCCGTATGAAGCCGGCCACATCCAGATCTTCGTCCTGTCCGTAAATATTGGTGTAGGTATGGTGAATGATATTATGAGTGATCTTCCAGATATATCCGTTGGCACCGATGAGGTCGAACGACAATCCCGTTAAGCGGTTAACCCAGTTTCTGGAAGAATATGCCCCATGAAGCGCATCATGGGACACGCAGAACCCGATGCCTGCCATACCAAGCCCCATCACAACGCAAAGGATAATCATCGCCGGGATGCTGAACCGGCCGGAAATAATCAGAAGATACGGGATCAGGTAAAGCGCCGCGACCGTGACCGCTTTTCGCACCATGGCGGCATTTGCGTGCTCCGATATACCTTGCTGTGCAAAATAATCGCCTACGCGTTGTTTAACCTCACGGGAAAATTCGCGCGCGCGCCGGTTATCAAAAGTAACTTTGGAACTAGCCGTAATTGTCGTCCTTTCATTAGAGGTAAAAGAATCCGTCAGCTCAATGTATTATTTATCGGATGGATTTCCTATTAACTACAGACTTTTTTTGCTATTTAGCACTAATCAGAATGTTATATAACTTGATTATATAAACCCCGGTTTGCTCTTCTGCAAACGGGCTCAACCCATTACGGCTTCTTCTCTGTCTCAGACGGTTTGTTATTTCTATTGTCATTGGCGGCCGGGGAAATGCTTGTAACCCGCCACTTCAACCGCAACAGGCTTCCTGTGAACCGCCCATGGAATATTCATCTCCTGTGGAAAGAGGCATTTTTCAAAACCGGAAGTCATAATCTCATCCATATCGATCACCCGGCGAAAGTGCCCTTTGGTATCCGGCGGGAAGATTTCCCAGTCGTCCGTCTCATAAATGAAGGTTGAAGGAATCGTCCGAATCTCCGGACAACTTTCGTGCATGGTATTTATAACTACCGTTTGTTTCCTGGCTAGCTCCGGTGTACATAATGGAGGGCGATGATTCCTGATCGCCTCCACCAGATCATCAAACCCGGCGAACTGCCATTTGGGATTATGAAGGTTATCGAACTCCTCTGTTCCTCCATCGTCGTACCGGATGGAGGTCTTCCCGTTGTTAGTCTTCCAGGAGACGGATCCATGCTCACACCGGATATCCATCACCGGACCGTTCTCATGCTCATTGGTGTGAGTCAGAAAGGCATAACCCGTAACCGCATCGCCGGTCTGATAACGCAGGACGACCGTATCAGCACTCTCAATATCGTAAGCCCGGTACAATTCGGCTTCCACAACAGTGACTTCAGCAGCAGGCTGCCCAGGCCGCTCCGTAGCCAGGTATATTGAGTTCAGGAGGAAATGAGCACAGGCGTTATTCGCGATGCTATCCAGAATCCAATGCTCACCGAGCCGCAATTTCCCGGTCCATTCGTTACGCGTGAAATATTGGATGCTCCTCGGCCAGCCGCACATAAGCCTGACCGAATGCGGCGTTCCCAGCCGGCCATCTTGAATGCGCTCCCTTATCTCCCGGATAGAATGGCTGTAAATATGCTGATACCCGATGGCAATGGTCCGCCCCGTTTCCCTCGCGGCCTTTATCAATTCATCGGCCTCCTGAACGGTGGCGGCAACCGGCTTTTCACAATACACATCCAGACCGGCGTTCATCGCCCGGATGCTCACCGGAACATGCTGGTGAATGCCGATCGGAACCGTCAATACGTCGGTTGTTTCAATACCCTCGGCAAAAAAATGCTCAACATCGTCAAACAGGCGAACATCCTTTGCCCGGCAGTCTCTGACGATATCCGGGTGTTTCTTCCGATCCGCTTCCAGCGCGACGATGCCGGTCAGGATGCCTGTTCCCTGTTCTTCAAGCCATTTGATTGCCTGAAGGTGGATCAATCCAAACCCTCCAAGACCAATCACCGTAAATCGTAATGGTTTCATAGTTGTTCTGTTGGATCGATTGATTTCTGCAAAATTCGAAGCAGAAATCTTTCATAATGCCCGTCTATTTCTCGCTGAGGTTCGCAGAGTTCCCGCCAAGTCACGCAAAGGGACTATCTGACAACCTCTTTGCGGTAAAGAAGCCATCCTGTGAGCATCCGCATCTCCGTCACTGTAAAAAGACTGTGTGCCGGACCAGGTTCAACAGGAGATTCCCTTTCAATGTTTTCAGAAAAATCAGGCGCTAACGGCTTTGGCAACTCCTTCCACAATTTTGCGGCAATTTTCCCGGGAGGTGAAAAGATGCGTAGAGATCCGGATGGCGTCCAGATTGCGTTCCGAAACGATGCGAAGGCGCATGTTATAGTTCTTGCCAAGATACTCGTCCAATTTCAAATACGGCATCTGATCTGCCCTGAACGTTGTTATGGAACCGTACATGGAATCGATGGAAGGTGTCAGCACATGGACTCCCTTAATTTTTGCCAGGTTCTCCTGAAGATAATGTGCCAGGCTATGGCCATATTCAGCAATTCGATCCATTCCGACCGAACTCATGAAATCGATGGCTGCTCCCACACCGATGACGGATGCAGCATTGCGCGTTCCGTACTCAAAACGGCGGGCAGTCGGGTAATAACTGAACTCATCCGGAAGATGATAACCATTATCGGAATAAGCGCCGACCTCAACCGGTTTTATCCTGTTCAGTTTCTCCCTGGTTACGTACAAATAACCTGTTTCGTGAGGAGCTCCCAGCCATTTATGACCGCTTGTGGCGTAGGAATCGCAGCCGATCTCTTTCAGGTTGAACGGGAACATGCCTGCCGACTGGGCGCCGTCGATATGGAACCAGATGCCGTGATCGTGCGCCAGCTCTGCGATTTTCTTCACCGGGAAGAGAATGCCTGTGGGAGCCGTCACATGGCTCACCTGGATGGCCCGGGTGCGTTTCGTAATCAGTTTCTTGATACGCTCCAGGTTGCCTTCCACGCTATTGGGATCAGGCTCAAATATTTTGACTTTGATCCCCTGCTGCAATTGCCGGTTCATCCAGGGAAAAGATCCGCCCGGATGGGCATGTGATTCGAAAATAACCTCATCGCCACGTGTCATCGGCAAACCCGAGCCAATGATGGAGTTGCCCTCAGTGGCATTCCGGGTGAAACAGATTTCGTCAGGGGAGACCCCCATAAAAGAAGCCGTCTTCTTGCGCGCATCCTCAAACATGGCATGGCCTGTTTCCGACACGGCCTGCAAATCCATCGTCACTTTCGAAACTTTATTCAACACCGGGTAACAAGCCGGCCCCAGCCCCCCGGTATTCAGATAAATACGGTTCTTGGTGACCGGATATTGATCCCTGACCAGCTCCCAAAACCGTTCATCTGCCGGTCCGGCGGGGGGCTGCCAGTCGCCATCAGGCACAGCCGGCTCAACGGATTTGCTTTTACCTGAGACAGAAAACGGAAACGCCATTGCTCCAAAAACGCCGCCGGATATTTTTCTGACAAATTCTTTTCTGCTAAGATCCATGCTCATATCAAAAACGGGAAAATATTAATTACGGCATTATCCTTTCAGCTATCAACCTTCAGCTTACAGCTATTATTGCAAATATATAAGGACTTCCGCTCTGCCTTCCACACTAAAATCCGCTTCGGCATAGCGGCTTTCCTGAACCATCACAGATTCTGCGGATATCTGCTTCTCGTTAACCTTTGAGGATGAGATCTGTTTACCGGATGGAAGCAGCAGATGAAGATGCACCCGTGAATGTTCTGCGCTTATGAGAAGCCGAATTCGTCCCTCTTTTTCATTATACATAAACTCATAGCCGAACCGGACCGATGAGGCGGGATAACCGAGAGTCACTTTTGCCTCATTTTGTCCGCCCGCGAGCCAGCGGGGAGCCAGCCATACATCCCTGAAAGAGTGGCTCATATCTCTGATGCCGCATAATCCTTCGGTAAAGGCGCACAGCATGGATGAGGAACCCCAGCCGTCGGTCGGCAGTGCATCGGGGCTGGTGCTCGTTTCAACTGTTGAGGGCCGGCCATCCGGAAAGTACCACAAATAGGTTTCGCCGGTTTTTTCAATCATTTCCTTATACTGGCGCAGAATCTGAATTCCATACTCTTCAAAGCCATGCTCAAAAGCGGCCAAAGCCAATTCACCCCCGGCCAGCGGAAAAATGCCGCCGTTGATGTAAGCTCCTTCAACCAGCTTTTCGTCGCCGAATATCCCTGAGGGGAACGGCGGATCGATGCTGAACCATTCGGCAAATGCCGTACCTTCCCTTCTTCTGCGCTGGTATTCACGAATGATAGCCACGGCCATTTCATGCGTCGCCAGCCCCCGGTTGATGGCCATGGGATTGCTCAGGCTGAGTTGTTCCGACTCGTCAACACCCTCAATCGAGACGGGAGTCAGTTTATGAAAATGGGTATAAAATCGCCCGTTGAACAACAATTTGTTAGCACGTTCCCTCAATCCGGCGGCTATTTGCTCCCATTTTCGAGACTGAGAATCCAGGCCGGTGTATTTATACATCCGGCTGAGCAATAAAGAGGCTTCAAAAAGGCCGCTGTTATCACCGTGGAAAATGCCCCAGAAGGTATTCTCCGTAATATCGAAATTCAGCCAGGGTGCGCGGCCCGCAGTATAATCAAAATCCCAGGTATCGATCGTATAGGCTCTTTTAACCAGTTTGTGCTTATCGTCCCAGCGCCAGGGGTGGCTCATCATATACGAAAGGGCCTTCTCGACCCGGGGCAGCATTTCCTGCATCCAGGCATGGTCTCCGGAGGTCTGCCAGGCAAGCCATACGGCACTGGCAAAGCGATATTCCACATCTGCCTCAACCGGAACCCGTATCCATTTCTCCCAGTTCTCACGCTCTCCCGTACGCGTCTCGGGGACGGTGGTTACATTATCGAAAATACGTCCGGATGCCGTCTGTGCCTCTGCAAAACAGGTCACTGCACTGGCAATATCTTCCAGAAGATAGCGGCCCCCTTTCATCATTTCCTGGTGATCCCGAATCCACAGGCACTGCGAATCCGGACTGCGGAATCCGGTGACCTTTTTCCCATCGATCGTCAGCGTTATGAGATCCTGCTTCAGGAAATCGAATATGCGGCCGGGGAAAGAAGACCATTCTTCCGCATCAATAAAACAATCTGGAAGGTGTGCCAAAGAAAAGAATAGTTGATTTTCAGAATTAATTAACAGACAGGATGAAACAATAATAAAAAAAAGGCCCGGCCACAATCAGACCGGACCTTTTGTGTGGGTATCAGAAATTGATACGCAGGGATATACGATTGGTGTTATTCAACAAATCCATTTGGGTGAACGTATAATCGATGCCAACATTGTAGCCATCGATGTTATACTGGATTCCTCCACCAAATGAAATACCTTCAACGGTTGTATTCACGGCCTCCCGCTCGGAAGTGCCGCCGTCGTTGGTTCCACTGTAATTGAACTTGTAGCCGACCCTGAGTGCAATGATGTCATAAAAAGACACCTGGGTACCGGCAAAGATCAATTGCTGTGTATCCTGCTGTTTGACAGCATCCGCAGCAAGCTTCCATCTTATTGTTTCATTACTCACCGGATACAGAGAAGTACCGACGGCAAAGGTGAGCGGGAGTGGGTTTGCCTGGTTATAGAACTTGATCGATGAACCCAGGTTATTCAACCGGGCGCCGATTTTCCATCCCAGGATCCCGACATCATAAATGGACCCGAAGTCAAAAGCTACGGCCGATCCACTCACGTCATCGATCCTTTCGTTGATGTATTTAAACGTAACTCCCAAAGACAGCTTATTTATGATGTATTTGGAATAGTTAAGGTTTATGGCCAGATCCTGATAGTCGTATGTCGACGACGTATTATGATCAGTCACAAGTCCTTGTAATATAGGGTCGGTATATCCATTCTCCCGGTTTGCCGGGATATCGTTCAACCCGAACATTTGCAACCCGAGGGTTATTGTGCCCGAATTCTTGAGATTATAACCGATGGCTGCCGCGCTGTAGTTAAGGTCGGCGATCCATTTGTTATAGGAAAACTCGGCACTCACCGTTTGGCTGCTTAATAAAGCCGTTCCTGCCGGATTCCAGAAAATCTGGTTAGCATCGTTGGAGATGGTGGTGGCGGCTGAACCCAGCCCCACCTGTTTGGCGCCAACTCCGACTTCCAGGAATGCGGCTCCGTTTCTTCCGGCTTTTCTCTGCGCCTGAGCGCTGGATATGAACAATCCAACGCTTATAAGAACCAGAAATATGATTTTCTTCATGATCTTACTCCTTTGTTTAGAATAATGCGTGGATTGTTTATCTGAGTATTGCAAAATGGCCGACAACTTTTCTGCCGCTATACTCTACGACATAGATGTACAGGCCGCTCGCCACTTCAACACCGTCCTTGGAGAACATATCCCAGGTATACTTCCCGTTGGTCGCACCTTTCGCGGTAGTCTGGAAGATGATCTTGCCGGAGACGTCCAAAATCGTCAGCGTATAGTCCGCCGGCAGATTCAGAAAGCTGATGTTGTGGCTCGATGCATCATTCCTCACATCATTCAACCCGGTAACCTTATAAGGATTAGGTGTTACCGTGATCAGATTCCTGACCTGGTCCACAGGGGCTACCGGTGGAGTCAGGGTGAAGGATGCCCCCATATTTTTATAAGCCAGGGTTCCTATTTCCGGAAATTCGGGCGCATCGACGGCGAAAGGATAGGTGCCGCTCCAGGGCGCATCGAGACCAATCGTCGCAAGTGGTGCATCCGGCGAATTACGTCCATTCCGATTAAAGTTCGCGGATTCTATACTGCCACCTTGCACCGGACCTTGTGGACCTGTGAAAGTGCCTTTCTTGTACGCCGAAACGTAATACCAGTAGGTAAAGCCGGTTATAGCTGTTGTATCGTCATAAGAATACTTATACCCATCGGTATTATCCGGATCTACATACTTACTCACCTCACTGGCGGGAATATTCGCAATGAGATCATAGGTTCCCCAGCCCTGCGGCTGGTACGATCCCTGAATATCACTTGTATAGATCGTAGTATCATCATACAGCGGATTCACAGGATCCAGGAACGGAGTAACATCTTCACCCGGCTCCGTTTGGTGTTGATAATGATCGAGCAGCCGCGTTCCACCCTTACCCAGATACTTGGTTCGTTTATACTGGGAGGCCCGCCAAATTTTATAGCCATCTATCGGGGTGATGCTGGATACATCTGTCCAGTGAACCTTTGCCGAAGCATGAGAGGTACTGGTTACTTCCATATCAGGTGCTGCAGGAACGGGCAAAGCACTACGGATGTCGAAGCCCTGGCTCCATGCCCACTGAGCAGCCGTCGACGCACCTGTAACGCCCTGCATGCGATAACCGGCCATCATAACAAAAACGAAGGTCATTGATTGGCCTTTTTTCAATTCGAAGGGGCCAATGCCCGGATCCATGGATTCACCGAAGGTGTAATCCCGGGTAAAGCCGGTACCTTTGAAAAAGTCCTGATCAGGAGCACCAGGTACAGCAGCCGGATTCCAGGCTTTTTCCCAGACGGGTTCTTCGAAGGCCGCTGCATCACCTAAATCTTCAGAGGCCAGCTTGAAGTCGCCGTTCGGGCGGCCCGGGTTGGCTTTTGGCACCCAGGTTGCCATGTCGTCGGGTTGTCCCGATGCGAAGAAATTCGAATTGGGACTCAAGTTAATAGGTATATCGCTTCCATTACTTGTTTTCCCATAATCTTCATACCAGGTTGCTGTGGCGTTATGGAACTCCAGCTCTGAATTGGAACGACTGGCGCCTAATGACCCCTGCCATTGATTGGATGTATACCAGCCCCGATGGGCGCCTTTGCCTATGGGATCCGTACCGAACAACGTTTCTTTGTCCGGAGTAGTCGGAAGAATATCATTCAGGGGACCGCCCTTTTTGATAGCTCCCTGCTTTACTCCCATCCACCTGCGTGCCTGCCAGATGTCATCATAACCCCAGAGCTCATTATAATTGGCAATACCAAAAGAGCGCTGACCTTCCGGGGGGACTGTTTGTCCCGATACCTTGGTATCAGGTATATTCGTGTACCAGACATACAAATCATAGGGAACGCCATCTTCGTCCGGCGTCCCGATGTACCCAAAGGTACGGCCCGTACCAAACCAGTTTGCCTGCCGGGTAGCCCTGGTGCTGATACCAACAGAAGGAG